>DGOE01000145.1 GCA_002389295.1 Flavobacteriales bacterium UBA4474
GAACCTCGGGCTTGCGGCGGGTGCTCCATTGGCATTTGGCGTTGTGCTCTTTTTGCTGGAGACGGTGGGAGGTGGCAGCCATGCCCTCAGTTATGGCGTGCTGTATCTCGGCGTGCTCTCGGCGGCATTGCTTGGATTGGCGTTTGCACTGGGCCGTTCGGGCAACGAGAAGTTGAGCGCCGCGGTGTTGTCTGGGCTGTTGATTTTGGTGCCCTTCCACATGGGTGCCGAAGGTTGGAATGACCACAGCCGGGCTGGGCGCAGCACGGGAGTGGACATGGCCAAGAACTACCTCGATAGTTTGGCACCCAATGCCATACTGTTTACCAATGGGGACAACGACACCTTCCCACTGTGGTACGTCCAAGAGGTAGAAGGTTACCGGACAGATGTTCGCATTGTCAACCTCAGCCTCCTCAACACAGACTGGTATGTGGAGCAGATGAAGCGGCGGGCGTATGACAGCGCTCCTGTGCCCATCCGCATGGGTGAAGAGAAGTACCGCCAGGGCACCCGGGACATCGTCTTGATGGATCCGCCAACCAACACCAATGACCCCTATGTGGACATTGAAACGGCGATGCGCCAGGCATTGGATGATGGCGACATGGTCGATTATGGTGGTGGACGCAAATACGCCCACTTTCCATCCAACAGCTTCAGTGTGCCAGTGGACAGTGCCTTTGCCGTGTCTTCCGGGTTGGTGCTTCCCGAAGAGCGCGACCGCTTGGTGGACGCCGTCGAATGGACGGTCACCGATGGTGGAGGGACGCCCAAGCAGTATGTGCTCAAGAACCAGTTCATGGTGATGGAGATCCTCAACAACAACAAGTGGGAGCGCCCGGTGTACTTCGCAGTCACCATTGGACCAGACAGCTATGTCGGTTTGCAGGATTACTTCCGTTTGGAGGGCTTGGCTTGGCGCCTGGTGCCTGTCAAGTATGGCTCACGCGGAGGGCAGCCCATTGGCATTGCCAGAGACCTCATGTACACCAATGTGATGGAGAATTTCCAGTGGGGCGGGGTGGACGCCGAAGGGGAGATCTACATGGACGAGAACAACCGGCGCATGACCACGAACATTCGCTTGCAGCTGACCAACCTCGCGGAGTCGTTTGCGACGAGCGGGGCTTCGGCCCGTGGCCTCGAAGTTCTGGAGAAGCTGGTGCGCGTGACCCCATCCCGGAATGTGCCGTACGACCGCATCATGCTGCCGGCGATAGAGTTGCTTTCCGAAATCGCCCAGGACCCCGGCTTGACCGAAGAGCAGCGATCACTGGCTGGCACATTGGCCAAACAAGTGGGCGCGGAACTCTTCAAGGCGCTTTCTGATGATGTCCGCTACTACATTGCTTTGGACGACGCTTATTATTCGGCGGCTTCCAGTGAGATTCAAGTGGCCATGGCTGTGACACAGCGCATTTCAGGCTCTCTCTCTGACGCCTTGCCGGACGATGAGGAAGTGCAGGCCATGGCAGAGACGATGTCCCAACTGAGGTCGGCACAGTCGGCCCGTCAACAGGGCCCGCTTTCGGACCCCCCTGTATTCAACCCGGACGCCGGGAGTTGATGAAAGGCAGCGCGGTGAAGGTGGCCGTCTTGGCCAGTGGAGAGGGGACGAATGCCGAACGGCTCATTCGGGCGGCGGCAGAACGCGCGGATGTGGACATTGCTTTTGTGGGCAGCAACCGCCCCGCTGCAGGGGCCCTGAGGCGCGCGGAATCTTTGGGCGTGCCGCAGTGGGTCTTTACCAAGGAGGAATTGTGCTCCGGTGAGGTGGCGCGCAGGCTGCACCGAGAAGGCATCGACTTTATCGCATTGGTTGGTTTCCTGCTCAAGGTGCCGCCTGATCTTGTGGCGGCGTTTGGCGGCAGGATGCTCAACCTTCACCCATCCTTGCTTCCTGCGTTTGGCGGAAAGGGCATGTACGGGGATCGCGTCCATGCCGCAGTTCACGCGGCCCTGAAGCAAGGAGGGGTCCACGAGACCGGCATCACCCTGCATTGGGTGACGGCCGAGTTTGATGAAGGACCGGCATTCTTTCAGGCCCGGGTGGCCTTGGATGTGGACACCGACACGCCGGACACCATTTCCGAAAAGGTGCGGGCGCTGGAGAAGGCGCATTACGCGCCGCAGGCCTTGCGCGCCATTTTGGAGTCCGTATCCTTGTCGAGCACCCCTTGATATAGAAGCATGGAGCATATGGTTTTCAATTGGACTGAACTGCTGAAGTCGGCCATGGTGATGTTTGCCGTGATCGACATTTTGGGGTCCATTCCTTTTTTGTTGGACATCAAGAAAAAAGCCGGAGACATCCATGCTGAGAAGGCGTCCCTGGTGGCTTTCGGTATCATGCTGGCGTTCCTGTTTTTGGGTGAGGGGGTGATCAACTTCCTGGGCATTGATGTCAATTCCTTTGCCGTAGCGGGGTCCATCGTCATGTTTTTCATGGCACTGGAAATGATCCTGGGCATCACCCTCTTCAAGCAGTCCCCCCAATCGATGAAGACGGCCACCATTGTGCCCGTGGCCTTCCCTTTGATCGCCGGGGCGGGCAGCATGACCTCCATCATTTCGCTCCGGGCGGAATTTGCGGCGGTCAATATTGCCTTGGCCATCTTCATCAACATGGCCTTGGTCTATTTCGTGCTGCGCATGACTGGGCGCATAGAGCGCCTGTTGGGCGAAGGCGGCATCGCGGTGTTGCAAAAGGTCTTCGGCATCATTCTGCTGGCGATTGCTGTGAAGCTGTTTTCTGCCAATGCGGCCATGCTTTTCCAAGCCCATGGCTGATCCCGTTGTCATCCATACAGACGGCGGTGCTTCGGGCAACCCCGGCCCTGGCGGTTACGGCGCCATCCTGCAATGGGGTGGCCGCCGCAAGGAACTGACCGCGGGATACCGCCTCACCACCAACAACCGGATGGAGTTGCTCGCGGTCATTGTGGCGCTCGAGGCTTTGAAGCGCGAGGGCACCGAGGCATGGGTGGTCAGCGACAGCAAGTATGTCATTGATGCCGTGCAGAAGGGGTGGGTCTTCAATTGGGAGAAAAAAGGGTACAAGGGCAAGAAAAACCCCGACCTCTGGGTGCGGTTTTTGAGGGTCTACCGCAAGCACAAGGTGCGGTTTGATTGGGTCAAGGGCCATGCCGGCAACCCCATGAACGAGCGCGCGGACCACTTGGCCGTGTCGGCTTACAAGAAAAAAGGCCTGCTGATTGACGACGGCTACGAGGCCTCTGTGGCCTGAGCTCCGTGGATAGACAGGAGCGCCCGAACCCAAGGGACGGCGTAGAATTTACGCGGGGGGGGTCCCGCGATGCTGCGGGCGGGTCCATGGGTGCCAGCGGGCAATGCGAGTGAAGTGGCACTGAGAAACAAGCCCTGGCCCGTGTAGCGCACCCCAGGTTGCCCATCCGTTTGATCAGGTTGGTACAAGTGCTCACCCACGATGGCATGTCCGGCGAGGGCAAGGTGCCGCCGGATTTGATGGGTGCGGCCTGTTTCTGGCGTGGCCTCGATGAGTGCGGCGGTGCCATGGACAGGCAGAGGCCCTGTCCCGAGGACTTTCCAACGTGTGGCGGCGGCCTTGTCGTCCAACGGTGCCGTGGACTGCCCGGCGTTTTCAGGATTGCCCGCGACCAGCGCGAGGTATTTTTTGTGGACCGTGCGCTCTGCAAAGGCTTGCCCAAGTGATTGGGCGGTGCTGAGGGTGAGGGCAATGCAGACCCAGCCAGCCGTCACCCGGTCGAGCCTGTGAACGGGCTGCGGCCAGCGGAGGGCATCGGGCTGGTGGGGTCGGAGGTCGGTGCGTTGGGCGGGGGTGCCGGCATGCGCCAGGTGGGCCAGGGTGCCTGCCAGGTGACGGTTGCCCACCCCCGAGGTGCTGAGGCCGGCGGGCTTCCAAACAAACAAGTAATCGGCATCCGGGGGTCGGTGCCATTGAAATTGGGTCGGGTTGCCTTTGCCCGGCGGCGTCGGTGGCTGCAACGCGACGTTGAGCGTGACGGTATCGCCGATTTGCACCCTGCGGGCCGTATCGGCCACCACACCGTTGAGTAGGATGTCGCCCCGGTCGAGCGCTTTGCGGCAGGATTTGCGGCTGGGCAACACCTCTGGAAACATCCCGGGCAGGGCTTCTTGGATCCGCAATCCCGCCTTTTTTGCGTCTACGCGGGCGGTCGCGCTGGCAAATTGAGGGGCATCAGGGGCGTTCAGGTCCATAGAGGTTCAAGTCTACGCACGGGGGCGTTG
>DGOE01000012.1 GCA_002389295.1 Flavobacteriales bacterium UBA4474
GAGGCATTGCCCCAGAAATCGTAGGTCGTCTGGTCGACGGTTCCGTCCTCAAAGGTGCACGGGAGGTCGATTTGATTCAGGCCTCCGCTGGCGTCGACCTGCTCGATGTCATCGAAATAGAAAGTGGACTGGTCCGAGCCGTCTCCCACGTTTTCAAAATCAAACATGAAGACCAGCTTGTCGTAGGTCATGGCGTACTCGCCCGCAAAGTTCCAGGACATCACTTCCCAGCCGCCTTGGGTGACATTCCACTGGTCCACTTCTGTGTCGAGATAGCCCTCCAACTTGAGCTTGACGCGCACGCCCTGACGGGGCGACCACACCTTCATGCGGATGCTCGAAGCCTCGGAGAAGTCAAAGTACTCGCCCATTTGGAGCAAGGAACCGCCCCAGGGCAAACCGCCATCGCGGACGAGCTGACATACTGTGGCGCTTTCGTTGACCGCATCGGGCGCCGGGTTGGCTACCACTTCGGCAAAACCACCATCAAAATCCGTGAAGTCACCGGTTGTAGTGCCCGACTCGAAGTCGATGGGAAGGGTGACCTGCGCTGAAGTCACCGAAAAAAAACACATAAAAAAAGCCCCTGCGAGAAGGGCACCATATCGTTGGAGATGCATGCTACATAGTTACGACTCAAATCACTGATTCTTAGCCAAACCCTCCAATCTTTCATGCGCGTTGGAGCGGATGTTGTCCCAGAAGAGATTGAAATCGCCCACGTGCCAATTGTCGCGGTGCAGCCATTTCCCGATGAGAAACATGTGGGGCTGATCGACCCACAGGACACCTTCCGGCCGCAATTGCGCCGTGATGCTGCCCGGATTCTTGTTGCGAAACGACTCCCGCACGGCTCCGAGGTGGTCATCGCGTTCGTTGGTCTCACAGGGCGCAGTGGTCCAAGTGATGGGATGAATCGCGCTGGGCGGTGCTCCTTTTGAGCCAAGCCAAGCCGGCACGTAGCCCGTTCCATAGCTCATCCAAGTACAATAACAATGCAGATCTACCGCCGTCTGGCATGGCTTTAACTCCTTGAAATCCGAAGGATAGATGTCCATGCCGGGGATGTACGCCGCCACAAGGCGCTCCTGCAGCGGCTGACCATCGAAGAACTCTTGGAGCAGCCACCGCGCGTGCCAGCTGCCTTGGCTGTGCGCTGCAATGATGAGCGGACGGCCCTCATCCCAGTGGTCGAGGAAATGCTGAAAAGCCGCACGGATGTCACTGTAAGCAAGCTCCAACGCCCCCAGACTGAGGCTGTCCTTGACGCTGAACACCCGGATATGGGCTTGGCGATAGCGCGGCGCAAACACCCGCCCTGCGCCGTTGAAGATGGCCGCCTGGTGCCGCACGGGCCACGCGTCCACCTCATCATTGAGGGCGGTGCTGTCCAAGGAAGCGTTCCATGCCGACCCCTCCTCAAAAATGGTCGGGTGCAGGTAAAACACATCGGCCGTTCCCGGCCCTTCCGACACCGCGCGCCCCTTGGGCACATCATCGGATGTATCGTCCAGCCAAGGCAGCGCCGACCAACTGGCTTCGTCACCGTACTCCGGTGTGGCCGGAAGCGGTTCAAGGGCTGCAGCGATGCGCTCCACATGCAATCCGGTCTCCACGACGGACTCATAACGCTTGCAACCTGACATCGCAAAAACCAAAGCCACTGCACAACAACCGACCATCTTCCAATGCATGCCTCAAAAATGCGCGCAAAATCAGTCACAACCCGCTTCACCAAGCGTTTAAACTTGCACACGAGATGGCAAATACTTGAAAAGAAGCCCTTGATTTTCAGACACTGGACACCCCATACGAATAGGCCGACCACCAACCGGTCTTGGCCTCGTTCAAACTGAACGAATGCTGCCCCTTCTCTGCCGCACAGTTTTCACCAAAAGCATATCTTGACAACCGCAAAAACACGGGCTTTTTGCGCCCAAGCGAACGTGCAACCGCGCTAGATTACACGGCGTTCGAGAGAAGACATGAGGATAGGTATCATCAGAGAAGGAAAAGTGCCGCCGGACCAGCGGGTTCCACTCACGCCAGCGCATTGCGCCTCCATACTGGAACGCTACCCCTATGTCGAGTTGGTGGTTCAAAAAAGTGAGGTCCGCCGCATTCAGGATTCCGAATACGCAGCCGCAGGCATTGAGCTGGCAGACGACCTTTCGGACTGCGACGTGCTGTTCGGTGTCAAGGAAGTACCCATTGAACAGTTGATCCCCGGCAAGACCTACTTCTTCTTCTCGCACACCTACAAGCTCCAGCCCTACAATGCCCAACTGCTGAGGGCCTGTCTCGACAAGAAAATCCGGCTGATCGATTATGAGCTGCTCAAACGCCCAGGAGGCCGACGCATCATCGGATTCGGCCGGTATGCTGGAATCGTAGGAACGTACAACGCCTTTCGCACTTTTGGCGCACAGCACGGCACCTACACCCTGCCCCGCGCCATCGATTGCGACGATCGGGCTGAGATGGAGTCCCATTTGTCCAAAGTCAAATTGGCCCCGGGCACCAAGATTGCCCTGACCGGTCACGGCCGCGTGGGCAATGGCGCCAGAGAGATTCTCGAGTCCCTCGGCATCCGGGAAGTGCATCCCGTGGACTACCTCCGTGAGGACTTCGGCGAGCCTGTCTTCACCCACCTCGACCTCGTGGACTACAACCGGCGAAAGTCAGATGGCCGCTTCGACTTTGAAGAATTCTGCGAAGACCCCATCGGCTACGAAAGCACCTTCATGGCTTTTGCCCGGTCCACTGACCTGTTCATCGCAGGCCATTTCTGGGCGGAAGGTTCGCCCTTCCTGTTCAGCCGCGAAGATGTTCGGGACGATGGGTGGCGCATCTCCGTTGTGGCCGACATCAGTTGCGACATCGACGGCCCCGTGGCCTCGACGGTTGAGCCCAGCACCATCGCAGACCCCACCTACGGCTATGACCCCCTCAACGAATGCCGGGTTCCTTTTGGCACGGCAGGCAGCATAGGCGTCATGGCCGTCGACAACCTGCCCTGCGAACTCCCCCGAGACGCCAGTGCTGATTTCGGGGCCACCCTGTTGCAACACATCATCCCTCTGGTGGTAGAGGGCGATGCGCAGGGCATCCTCGCAGGCGCATCGGAAACCACATCTGAAGGCACACTCAGCGCGCCCTTTGCTTATTTGGCGGACTACGCCGGCCTCAACGGCAATTGAGCCCTACTGGGCGATGAAGCGGTAAGTCAGTGTCCCCTGCTGCCTTTTGGGGGCGTCCGCTTGTGACTGAAAGCGGCATTTCAGCGCGCTGCGCAATGACTCTGCCACCAGACATTCGGCCAAAGCCTGGCTTCCGGTTTCTGAAATCGAGGTCAACTGGGCATCGACCACCTCGCCGCCGGGGGTGACCTCTACCGTCACAACTACCGCTCCCCCGCCCCTGCAGCGGTATCCCGGGACGTCGACAAAGAGCCCCTTGCGGCCGGCAAGGTCATATGCAGCGGTCACCTGACCCTGATAACGGGCATCCCAACCTTCATACTGATTCTGCACCTCCGTGGGGGATGCCTCCGGGTTGTCGGATCCGCCGGTCTGGTCATCCCGCCCTTCAGCCAAGGCCTCAAAAGCCGACTGCTCGAATGCCCGCAATTCCGCTTCCACGTCCCGGGCCATCTGCTCGGAAGCCGCCACAGAGCTTCGCAGCTCATCGCTTGATGCCGCCGAGGCATCGGCAGACACATTGCGCAGGGCCTCCTCCATTCGGGCCTCCATTTGCTGCTTTACAGCCTCCTCCATGGTCATGGTGCGCTCCGGTGGCAAATAATCCGCAAATCCCACTTCCGCATATTGCGTATTGGCTGCAGGCGGCAACCCACCCCATTCTGCCAATGCCCCCAACACCACGACATGCACCACCAGCGCGGCAATCGCGGCCTGCCAGAAGAAGCGCTCGCGCTTTCCGATTTTCTGTTTAGGAAGGGACTTAGACGAAGGAGACATGCTTTCACCTACAAAATAACAGGGGTCATCACGCGTTTGGTACACTTTCAGTATCTTTGTTCCCTACAAATTGAGTAACATGAAGAATATCCTCCTCCTCGGCGCCCTTTTCCTTTTCGGCGCTACCGCCTCTGCCCAGAGCAGTTCTTGCACCGACAAGAAGGCCAAGACCGAATGCACCAAAGGCAAGTCTTCCTCCTGCTGCGCAGGCAAGGCAGACGCCAAGAGCTGCTGCTCCGCCAACGACAGCAAGAAGAAGAAGCGTGGCAAGAAAGCCAAGTCAAGCAAGGAGACAGGCAAGAATCAATTGTCCATGGTGCGCTCTGAAGAGAAGAGCGAGGGAACGGACAAGAAGGCCAAGGTCGGTCCTGCCAAGGGAGACCTCTGATTTTCTTCACCTATCATATGCTAAAGAAGCCCGCTCTTTGCGGGCTTCTTTATTTTGCGCCCATGCGCAAAGCAGGATTTCTGGCGATGTTGCTGGGGACATCCTTCCTCGGGGCCGGCCAGTTCACCATTTTGGAGAACGCCACGTCCCTTTCGCAGAATTGCGTTCAACTCACCCCTGCCAGCAACACACAGTCCGGCGCCGCCTGGCACGACTGCACCCTTGACCTCGATTTCCCCTTTACCCTCGAGTTGACTGTCAACCTCGGGACCAACAACGGCGGTGCTGACGGCATCGCACTCTTGCTTCAACAGAACGGGCCCAACGCCCCGACGTCTTCAAACGGGGGCAACATGGGCTACGGCAACTTCGAAGGCGGAACCACCGTCCCGCCCAGCTTCTCCCCGTCGCTCATCATTGAATTTGACACCTGGCAAAACGGGTGGGCTGGAGACCCGAGCTACGACCACATCGCTGTGCAGCGCGACGGTACGGCAGACCACACGGGCGTGGATTGCCTCACCGGTTGTTTTCCAAACAACATCCAGGCCAGTGCCACCAATGGCAACATCGAGGACGGCAACGACCACGACGTCTTCATCGAGTGGGATCCGGTCACCCAAGGGTTGCGGCTGGAGTTTGACGGCACCGAGCGCTTTGACATCACCGTGGACCTCGCGGGCGATGTGTTTGCCGGCGAAAGCGAAGTGTGGTGGGGATTCACGGGCAGCACCGGCGGCGCTTCAAACAACCAGAGTTTCTGCCTGATCGAATACACCAACCCGACCACCATACCGGGCCTTGCCACGGATCCGCCAGACCCCATCACCTTGTGTGCAGGCAGCAGCATCGCCTCTACCGTGGTCGCTGCACCGGGCT
This sequence comes from Flavobacteriales bacterium UBA4474, assembly GCA_002389295.1. Taxonomy (GTDB): domain Bacteria; phylum Bacteroidota; class Bacteroidia; order Flavobacteriales_D; family Sanyastnellaceae; genus UBA8752. Next base: position 5,248 of record DGOE01000012.1, read on the forward strand.
GGACGCCCACCTGGGCCAACACCGGCACGGACACCCAAAACATCGCCGCACCCGGGGACTACCTGGTGGAAGCCGTTGGTCCCGATGGATGCCCTGCCCAGGAATATGTGACCGTCGCGCAGGAGACCGCGCCCAACCTGTCATCTGAAAGCCCTGTCGCGCTTTGCGATGGAGCCTCTGGCGTGCTCACCGCCAACGCCGCCCCCGGAAGCGATCTGGATTGGGACGGCACGGGATCGAGCACCCTGGCGGTCAATGCCGCGGGGTTCCATACCGTCACCGCCACGCTCAACAATTGCACGGAACAGGTCACCGTAGAGGTCGTTTCCCAACCGTTGCCCGTCCTTTCCATCGCCCCCGCCACAGACATTGAATTGTGCACCGGCGAGAGCCAGCTTGTCGCCGCATCCACCGACATCCCAGCCAACATTACCTGGTATCAAAACGGTGCCGCCTTGGCAGGCACAGAACAGCTCATTGCATCTTCAGGCAACTGGATCATCGAAGCCGAGGCCCTCGGGTGCGC
>DGOE01000107.1 GCA_002389295.1 Flavobacteriales bacterium UBA4474
GACCAATGCTGGTTTGCTGAAAACCTGAGAGCGGATTCCTATGCAGACGGTAGTGCATTGGACCCTACCCATTACGCAGCATTCAACAACGCTCCGACCAACATCGACAGCTACGGCTTGCTCTACAAAGGCGCCACGATAACGGATTCCCGCAACCTGTGCCCAACCGATTGGCACATCAGTACACTGTATGACTGGCAATTACTTGAAGACCATGCGGCGGCCAATGGACACTCCGGAGCGGAAGCTGCAGCCCTGAAATCCACCTCTGGTTGGAGCACCACGGGGAATGGTTCAGACGCTTTCGGATTCAACGCCACGCCTGGAGGGTTCCATTACAACCCCATCCATCCCTACTGGGGTGAATTCGCCCATTCGCTGACCAGCGGCTACTGGTGGACATCGACCCCCCACAGCGCGGGACGATCCTACGCTTGGACCATCCAGGCCGAGAATTTGACTCCGGATTACCCCCTGAGCAATGGCCTTTCCGTGCGGTGCGTGAAGGAATGAGGGCTGGCGTTGGGAGCGGTGGTGGACCTCGTGGGGCGGGGAGTTGAAGGGGTGGCGTAGTTTGGGGGCATGAGTTTGGAGGAGTTCCTTTCGTTTTTTGAGGCGATGCCGGCCTGGCAGAAGCTGGGGTGGATCGTCGTGTGCATGTCGGCCAACCTCATCGTGGAGTCGGTGCGGCCGCTGTTCCGCGGCGGGTTCCGCAGTTGGAAGCACACCCGCACCAATTTGACTTTCCTGGCCACCACCATGGTGATCAACGTGGCCTTTGGGGCGGCGGCCGTGGGGCTGTTCGAGTGGACGGCGGCGACCGGGTTTGGGCTGCTGCATTGGGTGACCATGCCGCTGTGGCTGCAGCTGCTGGTGACGGTGATGACGCTGGACCTCATTGCCCAGTACACCGTCCACTATCTGCTGCACAACTGGAAGTGGATGTGGCGGCTGCACATGGTGCACCACAGCGACACCCACGTGGACGTGACGACCGGGACGCGCCACCACCCCATCGACTTCATCTGCCGCGAGACCTTTGCGCTCATCGGCGTGATCGTGACGGGGGCGCCGGTGGCGTTCTACGGGTTCTACCGCATCGTGACCGTCTTCTTCACCTACTGGAACCACAGCAATGTGTCGCTGCCGCTGGGGTTGGACAAGGCGCTGAGCTGGATCGTGGTGACACCCAACCTCCACAAGTTCCACCACCACCACGAAGTGCCGTGGACGGACCGCAACTACGGCAACGTGCTGAGCATCTGGGACCGGCTGTTCGGGACCTTCGTGTATGGCGACACCGCCGATGTGGTCTACGGACTCGACATCACCGATCCGGCGCAGAGCGACAACGTGAAGTACCAGATGGGGCTGCCGTTCAACCAGAGCGTGCCGACCTCCTCGACCCTCAAGGGGAGCTGAATCAGGCCCGGGAGGACCGCTCGGCACCGCGGTGGGGGCGCTGGCCCAACCACACGATAGCCACAAAAAACAGATAGAAGGCCAAGAAGGCCAAGGCACCAGGGATGTCTTCGGCGGTCAGCACGGCGGAGCGGGTCATGAGCCACAGTGTCAACCGAAAGACAGCCGTCGCAAAAGCGGCGACCACAAAAGCAAAGACCGAAGATGAAAGCCTTATCCGAAGCATGGAAACCTGAAAGTACCCTTCTGCGTAGAGGGGGCGCATGACCGAAATCACCCCTGAAGCGTGATTTTCGTCAACCCTTGGATAACGTGATCGTTTAAAGATGCATCCTACACGACTGCCCCTCTATTTTTATGCCATGACGAAAATGCCATCGCTTCGGCTATTTCTTGTTGGACTTGGGCTCCTAGCGGCGGCCAACCTGGCTCGGGCACAGGATCCAGTGACGCAATTCCAGATGTTTGGCCATTTCACAGCCAACGTGGAACTCGAAAACGATGAGCAATTCAGTGAGCTCAGCATGGGCGAGCACGACTTCTTTGTCCAAAGCAAGGTCACACCGCGCATCTCTTTTCTCAGTGAAACCATTGTCGCTCCTGTCTCTGACGACCATCATGGCGGTGCTGACTTCAGGGTGAGCATAGAGCGCGCCAGGCTCAAATATCAATACAGCGAGTGGCTCTCTGTCATCGTTGGAAAGATGCATACCCCGGTCAATTACTGGAATGACGTATACCACCACGGCAGACTGTTTTTTCCCACGATTGACCGTCCCCGCGCATTTGGTTCCCACGTGCCCATCCACACGTTGGGATTGCGGTTGCAAGGCCAGAACATTGGCAAGCTCAAATTCGGTTATGACCTGGTCATAGGAAATGGGATGAGTGCCAACGACATCAGCGACAACAACTTCCAGAAATCGGTGACCGCAGCCGTGCACATCAAACCGGAAAAGCAGACGCGCATCAGCATCAGCGCATACCGGGATGTATTGTTTGAGAACAAGGGAGGGTCGCACTCCGGTCATGCCAGTAGCGGTCACTTGACGATGGGAGAAGAGGGTTGGCTTCCTGTCGATCTCGACTACGAGTTGTACTGTTTCAGCCTCTACCGCAACAAAGGGAAGTGGGAAATTCTAACAGAGTTCACACTCAACCGCACAAAACTGGCGTCAAGCAATGATGCAGAGCTCATCGCGAGTCTGGGCAATCCCGATGCCACCGCAAACACCACGACTTACCTCTATGCTGGTCGGAAATTGGGCAACCGCAACAGCCTCTATGTTTTGGGTGACAGGATCCGAACACAAACGCAGGACTTTCACATGAAATCCAACGATTTGCTCAAGGTGGGCATCGGGTGGCAACATGAATTCAGTGCGTTGGTGAAAACGCAAATTCAAGCAGAACGCTACACCGGACGGGATGGTTTTGAAATTCCTGCCGATGACAAGTGGGAATTGAAAGTGCGTCTGGCTTATTGCCTCTACTGATGGCAATGCGGTGTTTCATCATACTTCTGGCTTTGGGGTGGAATGGTGCCCTATTTGCGCAAATGGGCACTCCCGTTGGGAATGACCTGGACCCTGTCCCCCTGACGGAGACGGAACTCAAGGAAATCTTCTTGGGCAACAAATCCATCTGGGACAACAACAATCCTGTCACCGTCGTCTTGACCTCGAGCGACTCTGAAGGATTCGCCAAGGTGGCGGGTTGGGCGCTGGAAGCGGGTGCTTTTGAATTCCAAAAACACTGGCTTTCCATCGTCTTTCAGGGCAGGGCCAATGCCCCGGTATTCCTGAACTCAGAAGAGGAAGTGCTGGCCTATATCCGCGGCCACAAGGGCGCCATTGGCTTGTTGTACACATTGCCAGTTCCCCCTGAACTGACCGTAGAGACGCCATGAAATTCCTCAATTCCATCATCGCCCGGATCTGGGGGCCATTTGGATTGATGGCGGTCTCTTTGTTGCTGCTTGTCGGGATCTACATCCCCAATCAGCAGAAAGGAACGCTCAGGGAATTTCAATCAGCCGAGCTGAAAGAGCTGGTCAAATCCATGGCCATCAATATCAGCGTCGCCGGCAAGTATGACGACTGGACGAGACTCACGGAAATATTCGCCGACATCAGCGAAAGGCCAAGTCTCGAGTTTGCTGTTCTGCTGCTCGAGTTCAATGGAAAAGAAACGCTGGTCGCATCAAACCCTCCCAATGTGAGCATGGAGGCTGTCCGCATTGCGCGCAGCAACGATCTTTTTGTGGAGGCCCCCATCGAAGGCGGCATCTTTCAAGGCAAGGTCGTCATCTTGGGATCCGAAGCCTTTTTGAGCAGCGAAACGGCACGGTTGAACTTCCCACTCGTGGTGGCGATGGCGTTGGTCATTACTGCGGTCATTCTGCTCTATTTCTTTTTCTTGAGAGGTGTGGCTCTTCCGCTGCAGGCTGTGCAGGGCGCAGCCGAGCGCATTCGGGAGGGTGACCTCTCAAAACCAGTGGACATCGACACCAACATTCGGGAACTAAAATCAATGAACATGGCCCTCGACGGCCTGCGCAACGGATTGCTCGAACAGCGCAACACCAACCTGGCCCTGACCAAGGGCATGGAAAATGAAATCCAGCGACAAACCAAAGACCTGCGCAAAACACTGGATGAATTGCAAGACAGCAGGAACCTGTTTGGCAACATCATCGAATCCGCGCTTGACGCCATGGTCATCGCCGATGGCCAAAGCCGCATCGTCGAATGGAACCGCAAGGCAGAGCAGATTTTTGGCTGGAGCCGTGAAGAAGCCCTTGGCCAGAAATTGACCAAACTCATCATTCCCCAAATACACCGGGACAACCATGACAAAGGCATGTCCAACTATCACGCTACCGGACAGGGACCCGCGCTCAATAACCTCTTCGAGACCCAAGCCCTCCGCAGAGACGGAACAACCTTTGACATCGAGCTCTATATCACAACGGTCAAAATCGGCAAGGAAGAAGTGTTTTCCAGCTTCATCCGAGACATCACCGCCGCCAAACAAATGAGCCAAGACCTGGAGCGGCAAAGGGAGCTGAATTCAGCGCTCCTCAACGGTCTCCCTATGCTGATTACGCTCAAGGACGAAGACCTCAGGTACACGTTCGTCAATGACAGCGCCCTGAAAGAACTCAAACAAAACCGATCTGACATGATCGGAAAACGTGAAAACGAAGTATTTGACACCGATTGGGTCGAAGACTCGATGAAACGCGACCGCGCCGTATGGAATGGTGAAACCGACTCGGCAGAAGAAAAAACATTGACTCGCGGCGGCGTCAGCTCACATTTCCTCATTGGACGCTACCTCATTTCTGTGGGCAAGGAGAATCCGACTTCCTATCTCCTCACCTATGGATTTGACATCTCCACACTCAAAGCGGTCCAAAGAGAATTGGAGTCTGCTCTGAGTACGAAAAACGAATTCTTGGCCACCGTGAGCCACGAAATTCGGACCCCTTTGCACAGCATCATCGTATTGTCCGAACTGCTCAACCAGCATGACCGCATCGACGAACGCGACGAGTTCTCTCAGAACATCCGCTCGTCATCCAGGCACCTGCTCAACATGGTCAACGACATCCTCGACTTCTCCAAAGCCAGTGCCCAACGCTTGGAGCTGGCGCCTGCGGACATGGATGTCACTGAATTCACAGACGGGCTCATCAGGGTGGACAAAGACCAAAGGTCATCCGAAGTCTCCTTTATCAAGGACATTCAAGGGTGCGAGGGTGTGACGGTCCACGCCGACCAAACACGACTCAACCAAGTCCTGCAGAACCTGCTATCCAACGCCTTCAAGTTCACTGAAAAAGGAGAAGTCAAACTTCAAATTATCGGCGTCCGAAAGAACGACACTTTCAGTATGAAATTTGCAGTTTCCGATACGGGGATAGGGATTTCAAATGAAAACAAGAAAAAAGTCCTCAACGCCTTCGAACAAGGGAATTCAGGAATAGCTCGCAAATTCGGGGGAACCGGATTGGGGCTGGGCATTGTTTCGAAGCTCCTCCAGCTGATGGACAGCGAACTCGTGTTGGAAAGTCAACTGAATGAAGGCACCACATTCCGATTTGAGGTGTCCTTCCCACTGATCAAGCAACAGGCCTCAGCCTCACCGACAGCGCACACAGGACCGCCCACTTTTCAAAGCATCAAAATGCTCTATGTGGAAGACATGCACCCCAACCAAATGGTCATGAAGGCCATGTGCAAACCATGGAACGTGGACCTGACCATCGCATCTTCAGGCCAAGAGGCCATTGAGCGCTGCAAACAAGAGTCATTCGACGTCGTCCTGCTGGATATTCAAATGCCTGAAATGGATGGAATCGAGGCCATCAAAGTCTTGCAAACCATCGACAACTTCATGGACAACACCCCTGTTCATGCCTTTACTGCACATGCGGAAAGCGAAGACTACGAGCGCTTTCTCAACCTTGGATTTTCTGGAGTTTTGACCAAACCCCTGACACCTGATCAGCTCCGTGAATTCCTGCTTACGCACCTCAAACATGAGCACAGCGACCGCCATTGAATTCTCACCTGATTATTTCAAAGTCATCTTCACAGACGACCCCGCCGAGTGGATGGAGTTCATCCAAGTCAACCTCCGCACATTCAAGGAGGGACTTGACCGAATCCAGGAGGCCGCAGCAGCTGAGGACATCGACACCGTTTCTGAAGTCAGACATGCATTGGGGCCCTCCATGAAACAATGGGGCACCGTGACCCTTGAACGACAAATGATGGCACTTACGGGTGACAACCTTACCGAGCAGTGGCCCCTCATTGAACCTGAATTCAAAGCCTTGATTTCGGCCTTGGAGCAGCTGAAATAAAAAAGGGCCCGAGGGCCCTTTCTTATTACCATACACTTCGGTTAGAAAATCAAGACATCTGGGCCTTGAGATCGCCGTCGATCGCATCGAGGAAATCCTCAGTGGTCAGCCAATGGTCATCGGTCATGTCCTTGCCGTGAATCAACAGGGCGAGGTCCTTGGTCATCCGGCCACTTTCCACCACATCGATGCACACCTGCTCGAGGGTCTGCGCAAACGAACGGAGCGCATCATTGCCATCCAACTTCCCACGGAAATCCAAACCGCGGGTCCAAGCAAAAATGCTGGCAATGGGGTTGGTCGACGTCTTGTTGCCCTGCTGGTGCTGGCGGTAGTGACGCGTGACCGTTCCATGTGCAGCCTCGGCCTCCATGGTCTTGCCGTCGGGTGTCACCAGTGTAGAGGTCATCAAACCGAGTGAGCCAAAGCCCTGTGCCACGGTATCGGACTGCACGTCGCCGTCGTAGTTCTTGCACGCCCAAACGAACCCGCCGTTCCACTTCATCGCCGCAGCGACCATGTCGTCAATCAGGCGGTGCTCATAGGTAATGCCCGCTGCCTCAAACTTGCCTTTGAACTCTGCGTCAAACACCTCTTGGAAGATGTCCTTGAAGCGGCCGTCATAAGCCTTGAGGATGGTGTTCTTGGTCGAGAGGTACAGCGGCCAACCTTTGGCCAGCGCCTGGTTCATGCAGCTGCGCGCAAAACCGTGGATGCTCTCGTCGGTGTTGTACATGCTCATGGCCACACCACCGCCTTCAAAATTGTAGACTTCCCATTCGGTGGCTTCTCCCCCGCCCTCTGGCGTAAAGGTCATGGTCAGCTTGCCTTTGCCTTTGATCACCGCATCGGTGGCCTTGTACTGGTCGCCAAAAGCGTGGCGTCCAATGCAAATGGGCTGCGTCCATCCCGGCACCAGGCGCGGGACATTCTTCATGATGATGGGCTCGCGAAAAACCGTACCACCGATGATGTTCCGCAATGTCCCGTTGGGGCTGCGCCACATCTTCTTCAGGCCGAACTCCTCCACCCGCTGCTCGTCTGGCGTGATGGTGGCACACTTGATGCCCACGCTGTGCTTCTTGATCGCTTCGGCTGCGTCGACCGTGATCTGGTCGTCCGTCTCGTCGCGCTTCTCGATGCCCAGATCGTAATAGAGCAACTCGATGTCGAGGTACGGCAGAATGAGGCGATCCTTGATGAATTGCCA
>DGOE01000001.1:0-33649 GCA_002389295.1 Flavobacteriales bacterium UBA4474
GAAATTACTGCATTGCGGCGCCATCGGCCCGGCCTCCGATGCCGATGTGCAGCTCGGTCCTGCGGCTTCGCTCCAGCGCGCCTTCTGGGCATTGTATGCCCGGCGGACATTCCCGCATGGGCATTTGGTCGCCCATGCCTTCGAAGCGGATCTGATGGGCGTTGAGTCCTGCGAATTCGAGTTGGGCCGCCACATGCCTGGCGCGCTCGGCGGCCAGCCTGACATTGGTGTTGGGGTTGCCGTCTGGGCTCGCGTGTCCAATGATGTGGACCACGTCGTTTGGGCGCGATTTCAACTTTCTCGCCAGCGCCCGAAGTTGGGTTTGATCCACCGCGGACAAGGACATGTCGCCCAATGCGTGAAACACCACCCAATCGGGTTCATTGCGGGTGGTTTCCTTGGGTGGGATGGGCGTTCTGGGCAACCGACTCAGGTCTGTTCGGGCTTCCCTCCATCCGCCCAAGGGCAAGAGGGTGAGGAAAGACAAGCTCCATTGGGAGCCGGTCAATTTGAACCGCCTGACCACCCGGCCACCGGCATCACGCCACAGGGCCACAGCGCCGCCAAGTGATACTGGAGGGTCTCCGACGAGGCGGAAATCATAACGCTGGTCGGCCTTGAGCGTCTCAAGGGAAGCCCGGCCATCCGCGCCGGAGCGCAGGACGTTGACCGCTGCACCTTCCCGGCTCACCTGCCATGAGAGGCCGTGCAATGCTGCCCCGTTGCTGAGGACTTCGAGCGTATGGCCAACCAAGGTCCGTTGGGGTGATTTTTCTGAGTCAATGCCTCCCAAAGGCACCGTGCCGCACCACCAAGGATCCAGACCGCCAGCGCCCTTCATCCGCTCGGTAGACAACCACCCACCACCGTCGGGTCCGGGAACCAACGCCATCTCATCGGCAGCGCTGTTGATTTCATCGAGCAGCAATACGGAAGCGTAGCCCCCCTTGCGTGGGATGCGGGCCATGTCATATCCCCCTTTCCAATATCCCGCATCGGGCACCAAGGTTTCCGCCCCACCCTTCATCTGGGGCCGCAACGCCACGAGCAAATCGCCCGCTCTACCGGCGTGCACATCAAACACCGCAAAGGCGCACGAGCCCGAAAAATCTGCGAGGGCAGAAATGGGCCACGGCTCGCGCCAGTGCTGGTCGTCCGGGCCCTTGCGGGCGCTCATCCAAATGCGGGTCTTTCCTTCAGTGACCGCGGTCAGTACCGCCATGTTTTCCTCAGGGTCGATGTCCAGGTGCACGATCTCACCCACATCGGCCCAGGCCTGGCGCCGGCTCGGGACGTGCCCCCAGACTTCGGGCATCTGCACCTTCCAAGGGGCCTTGCCCAATTTGGCAATGCGCGTCTCTGCCCCCTCCCAATTCTCCGGTGCCTGGCCCGGATGCACCAGCATCACAATGCGGTCCTTTTCCGCGCCGAGCACCACTTCATCCCCTGCCGTGGCCGCGCGCTTGACCCACTCCAGGTGGCCCTGCTGGGCCGGGGCAAGGGTGGCGATTCCGCACTGCAGCAAGGTCAGCGCAGCAGCGAGCAAGGGGATATGCGTGCCGGCAGACCTCACTGGGGTGATGGGGGTGATGTGTTCTCGCCCTGTTCCTTTTGATCCTGCATGGCTTGGCGCCACTCACGTTCGACTGTGGCGGCTTCTTTGAACCACGCCGCGCCAAAGCGGCGGACCAGGGCGTCTTTGCAGAACTGCAGTACGCTTAGGTTCAACCCCGCGCCGCAGGTCAAGGCCCCATCGCAGATGGGCCATTGGTGGTAGTTCACCGCAGTCAGCTCCTTGAGTGGCGTCAGGCGGATGGGGTACAGGTGGCAACTGATGGGCTTCTTCCACTCAATTTCTCCCGCCCGATGGGCCTGCTCAAAAGCACATTTGGCTGTACCATCGGCATCGAATGTCGCATAGACGCACTCCTTGCCGTTGACGATGGGCGTCACATGGTCGCCGTCTGCATCGACCACATGCAGTCCTTCTTTTTCAATGACAGCCAGGCTTTCGGGCTTCAGGCGCTTGCGGATAATGGGAAACGCCTTTTCGACTTCGCCGAGTTCCTCCTCGGTGAGCGGGGCGCCGCTTTCGCCTTCCACGCAGCAGGCTCCTTTGCACGCCTTGAGGTCGCAGCAGAATTTCCTGTCAAACAACTCGGTCGAAATCAGGGTGTCGTCGATCAGGATCACGGCCACGAATTTAATGCCAGACCCATGCGTTCCGGGTACCCCACCCAAGCGTTGCTAAGTACCTTGCCGTTGTGACTTCTCCCATGCCTTCGGCCCCGCATCCCCAAGCCGCGCGCACCGCGCTGTCGCGGAAGTGGGCGCAGTGGCGGGACCGTCGCGCGCGGTTCGCCCCGCTCAACCCCCGGAGGACGGCCAATGCCCTGCGGCTCATGCAGTCATTTCGCCGCGCACAAAAGCCGGTCCAAGGAGAAAAAGGCGCCCGGTCGCTGGACCCGCTGCAGGCCTGGCCCATGAGCCTGAGCGTGGAGCCCACCACCGCGTGCAATTTGCGCTGTCCCGAGTGTCCGAGCGGCCTGCGGTCCTTTACCCGGCCCACCGGCATGCTCGAGCCCGACCGCTTGGCTGCGTTGCTCTCGGGGCCACAAGGATTGGCCCGAGACCTCGTCTACCTCAACCTCTACTTTCAGGGTGAGCCCTACCTGCACAAGGGCATGGACGACCTGGTGGCCATTGGCAAGCGCGAAGGCCTGTATGTGAGCACTTCGACCAACGCGCACTTCATCGATGCGCAACGCGCCGAGCGCATCGTGGAGAGCGGCATCGACCGGCTGATTATTTCCATAGACGGCGCCGACCAAGAGGCTTACGCCTCCTACCGCGTTGGCGGGAAAATCGAGAAAGTGCTGGACGCCACACGGCACGTGCTGGACGCAAAGCGAAAATTGGGCCGGCCCCATCCGCATGTGGTGTGGCAGTTCCTTGTGGTGGGCATCAATGAGCACCAACTGCCCACCATGCGCGCCATGGCCCGCCAGTGGGGGGTGGATGAATTCGTGGTCAAAACCGCCCAGTTGGACGCCCCCGAAGACGGGCACCCGCTCCTCACGGAAGACCCCCGTCTGCGCCGCTATGACCGTGACCCCTCGGGGCGCTGGGTGCTCCGCAACCCCATGCTCGACCGCTGCTGGCGCATGTGGCAAGGTGCCGTGCTGACGTGGGACGGAAAAGTGGTGCCATGCTGCTTTGACAAGGACGCCCAACACGCCATGGGGCAGGCCCAAGACGGGGCCGGTTTCCGCGAAATCTGGCAGAATCCCGCTTACCATTCATTCAGGGAATCCGTGTTCAAGCACAGGGCCGGCATCGAGATGTGCCGCAACTGCACGGAGGGCACCGAAGTCTGGGCATGATCGGATCAAAACCTCCCCGACTGCTGCGCGCCATTCTGCCCGTGGCCATCGGCCTGACGGTGGTGGCGGTCTTGTTGGTCCGCACCGTCCGGGAGAATGGTGGGTGGGATGCCGTGCAGGGGTCGGTCACTTTGCCGGGATGGCCGGCGGCTTTGGCTGCGTTGCTGGGCCTAATTATGCTGCGGGACCTCGGCTATGTGCTGCGCTTGAGGTGGCTTTCCGATGGTGACCTGACCTGGCGCCATGCCATCGAAACCACCATCCTCTGGGAATTTGCCTCGGCCATCACCCCCGGCATCGTCGGCGGAGGGGCTGTGGCCATCTGGGGGCTGCACCGACAGGGGCTCTCTGCTGGCCGCAGCACGGCGCTCGTCTTTTCGACGGCCCTGCTCGACGAGCTGCTCTACGTCTTTGCCGTGCCCATCCTGTTGGTCATCCTCGGCAGTGCCGCCGCACCGGCAGATTTTGACACCACCGTAGGCTGGGGCGTCTTTTGGATCTCTTGGGGCCTGCTGCTGGCCTTGGCTTCCATCATCGGTTTTGGCCTTTTTCTGGCGCCGCTCACCACGCACCGCATCATTCAACGTTTGGCCCGGGTCCAATGGTTGGCCCGCTGGGCATCGCCCATTTCAACCTTTGCCGACGACCTGAAGCAAAGTGCGGCAGAGATGAAGGCCCTGCCCCTCAAGATGTGGGCGGGTGCCTTTGCCGCCACTGCCGTCAGCTGGTCGGCCCGGTTCCTCTCGCTGGTGGCCGTGATGGCAATGGTGGTGGTCCCGCTTTCGGAACTGGAGCCGCTGACCATCGTCGCCAGACAGTTGATCATGTGGGTATATCTGCTGATCAGTCCCACCCCCGGATCAAGTGGGGTGGCCGAATGGCTGCTCGGGGCGTTCTTCTCGCCGTGGTTTGAACGCTCTTCCTCGCTCATCGCCCCTGCTGTCACCATGCTGATCTGGCGCATGGCCACACATTTCATCTACCTGTTGTTGGGGGTGTTGGTGATTCCCGGTTGGCTGAGGCGCACGCGTCAAGATTGATCGGATAGGAGTTCCGACCTTTGCACCATGTCAAATGAGAAGAAGAGCGCGGGATTCAGCACGCTGGCCGTGCACGCGGGCGTCGAACCAGACCCAGGAACAGGAGCCATCATGACTCCGGTCTACCTGACCTCGACATACGTTCAGGAAGGAATCGGTCAGCACAAAGGCTATGAATACAGCCGGTCATCCAACCCCACTCGGGATGCTTTGGAAGCCGCCTTTGCCGCATTGGAAGGGGGGAAACACGGCCTGGCCTTTGCCAGCGGATTGGCGGCGGTAGATGCCGTGCTCATGACCCTGAGGCCAGGCGATGAAGTGATTGCAGGGGATGACCTCTACGGCGGAACCCGCCGACTTTTCACGACCCACTATGAGCCGCTGGGCATTCGGTTCCACTTTGTGGACACCCAGAATGCGGCCAACGTGGGTGCCGCCTTGAATGACAAGACACGGTTGGTGTGGCTGGAAACGCCGACCAATCCCCTGATGCGCATCACAGACATCACGGCCGTGGCTGCGCTGCTGTCGGATCACCCCGCGAAACTTGCGGTGGACAACACCTTTGCCACGCCCGCATTGCAGCGCCCGCTGGAACAGGGAGCAGACATTGTCATGCACAGCGTCACCAAATACCTCGGAGGCCACTCCGACGTGGTCATGGGCGCCCTGATGACCAAGGATACCGAGACCGATGCCGCATTGCGCACCATCCAAAACAACGTCGGAGCCATCCCCGGCCCCATGGACTGCTTTTTGGTCCTGCGCGGGATCAAGACCCTCGGTATCCGCGTGAGGCAGCACTGTGTTAACGGCCGCGCCATCGCAGAATGGCTCCTGGCCCACCCCAAAGTGGACCAGGTCTATTGGCCGGGCAACCCCCAATCCGTCAACCACGACGTGGCCACACGGCAGATGGTTGACTACGGGGGCATGATCAGTTTTACGCTGGTGGACGACAGCCTCGCTTATTCCCGAAAAGTGTGTGAATCGACCCAGGTTTTTGCCTTGGCCGAATCCCTCGGCGGGGTGGAGAGCCTCATCGAGCACCCCGCGCTCATGACGCACGCATCGGTTCCGGCCGATCAGCGCGCGATGCTCGGCATCAACGACAGCCTCATTCGGATCAGCTGTGGGATCGAAGACCCCGAAGACCTGATCGCTGACCTGTCTCAGGCCCTCGACGCATGAAGACGCCGGGCGACCACTCCCTGGCCGTCGTCGGTGCCGGCCTTGTCGGCAGTTTGCTTGCCCTCATCCTCGCCAACCGGGGATACCAGGTCACCGTCTATGAACGGCGGGCTGACCCCCGCAAAGTGGGCGATGCTTCGGGCCGCTCGATCAACCTCGCCCTCAGCGAGCGGGGCTGGCGGGCGCTGGAATTGGCCGGTGCGCTTGAGGCCGTACGCCGGATTGCCATGCCGGTCAAGGCGCGGTGCATGCACAACCAGGCGGGCGCCCTCACCTATCAACCGTACGGGCTGCCCGGGCGCGGCCGGTTCGGCAATGACGAGTGCATTTTTTCCGTCGCCCGCGGGCCATTGAACAGGATCCTGCTGGAAGAAGCCGAGGCGACAGGGCGCGTAGCGGTCAAATTCAACCACGCCCTGCAAGACTTCACCAGCGGTGTAGACGGCGTGACGCTGGCTTTTGCCGGCGGCGAGCGCTGCACCCATGAGCGGATGTTCGGTACCGACGGGGCATTCAGCGCGGTGCGTTCCCGCATGATGCGCACGGACCGGTTCGATTTCAGCCAGTCCTACTTGGCGCACGGCTACAAGGAAGTGGCCATGCCGCCCGCTGCTGATGGGGGCTTTGCCATTGACCCCGAGGCCCTGCACATTTGGCCACGTGGCCATTTCATGTTGATGGCCTTGCCCAACCCCGACAAGACGTTTACCTGCACCTTGTTTGCTCCCTACGAAGGCGCGGATGGCTTTGCCGACATCCCCGATGCTGGCGCTGCGCGCGGGTATTTCGAACAGCACTTCCCCGATGTGTTGGCGCACCTGCCCGACTTTGATGCCGAATGGGCGGCCAACCCGACCAGTTCGTTGGTCATGACGCGGTGTGCGCCCTGGAACCAAGGCGACCGCGTGGTGCTCCTCGGAGATGCCGCCCACGCCATCGTTCCCTTCTACGGACAGGGCATGAACAGTGGATTTGAAGATGTGCGGGTGCTGGCCGATATGCTGGATGCGTATGGTGGACAACCCGGCACGGTCGATTGGGCCGTCTTGATGGACGGTTTCAGCAGCCAACGCAAACCCAACGGTGACGCCATCGGCGACCTGGCGCTGCGGAATTTCATCGAAATGCGCGACAGCACCGGCGACCCGCAATTTCTGCTGCGCAAGAAAATCGAGCGGCGGCTCGCCGACCGTTACCCCGACCGCTGGACGCCGCTGTACTCCATGGTGACCTTTTCTCACCTCCCCTATGGCGAAGCGCTCGCACTGGGGCACATCCAAGACGGCATCATGGCAGAAGTGATGGCCCGGGAAGACATCGCCACTTGCTGGGACAGCGAAGAGGTGGCCGAACACGCGCTGGCTTTGGCCGAACAAAGAATGCCCAAGGCAACAGCATGAAGAGATTGGAACACATTGGGATTGCGGTAGAGGACCTGGAAACGGCCGAGCGGATCTTCGGAGAGGTGCTCGGAAGCCCGTCCTACAAGCGCGAGGAGGTTTTGGGCGAATCGGTGCTCACCTCCTTCTTCCAGGCCGGAGAATCCAAGGTGGAGTTGCTCATCCCCACTTCAGAAGAGAGCGCCATCGCACGTCACCTCGAACGCCGGGGGCCGGGCTTGCACCACCTCGCTTTCCACGTCGATGACCTCGACGAAGAGCTCGAACGCCTGCGCGGCCTGGGATACAGGGTCGTCTCCGGACCCAGCAAAGGGGCGGATGGCAAGAACATCGCCTTTTTGCACCCCGGCGATACGGCCAAGGTGTTGATTGAGCTGTGTGCAGATGCCTAAACCCGGCTGCGCAGCGCCTCAGGTTGGACCATGAAAAAAGCGCCCCGGACGTTTCCAGGGCGCTTTACTTAACCAAATTGCTTGCCAGCCACGCTTGCCTCGTGGCACCAACGGCTGTAATGCTTGCCGTTGACAGGTCAAACGTAGAACAATGATTCAGGGCGGGGTGTAAGAGGCAAGTGCCTTCGTGGTGTAGTCGCGCGCTGACAGGACATAGGAATAAGCGCAAAATGAAAGCGCCCCGGACGTTTCCAGGGCGCTTTTCTTAACCAAATTGCTTGCCAGCCACGCTTGCCTCGTGGCACCAACGGCAGTAATGCGTACCGTTGAGATAACAAACGTACTCCAGTGATGTTGGTCCGGGTGTAAGACACGCCCACCAAACGGTTGTAGTCCCTCACCGACAAATTATAGGTCGGAATCCACGCTTTAGCGGAGGTACAGACCTGAAGTCAGACGACCCCTTGGTCAATCATGGCATCGGCCACCTTCACGAAACCCGCGATGTTGGCGCCGCGCACATAGTCCACTGAACCGTCGCTGTTTGTGCCATACTGCACGCACTGGGCATGGATGTCCTTCATGATGCGCTGCAACCTGCCGTCGACCTCCTCGGAGGTCCAAGAGAGGCGCAAGCTGTTTTGCGACATTTCCAAGCCCGAAGTCGCCACACCACCGGCGTTGGACGCCTTACCAGGAGCAAACATGATGCCCGCAGCTTGAAAAGCTTCTACCGCTTCAGGCGTGCAGGGCATGTTGGCGCCTTCGGCTACCGCCTTGCAGCCATTGGCCACCAATGCCGCGGCCTCTGCGCCGTCCAGCTCGTTCTGCGTTGCGCACGGGAAAGCGAGGTCGCAGGGAAGGTCCCATGGATCCTGACCGGCGCGGAACACAACGCCGTCATGGGCGTCGGCATATTCACTGATCCGGCCACGGCGGGCCTCCTTGAGGTCCTTGATCCAAGCCAGCTTCTCCTCTGTGAGGCCTGCGGGATCATGGATGCTGCCCTTGCTGTCGCTCAGGGCGATCACTTTGCCGCCGAGCCGCAGGCATTTCTCTGCCGCGTGCAAAGCCACGTTTCCAGAACCGCTGATGACCACGGTCTTGCCGTCGATGGAATCGTCTTGTGTGGCGAGCATTTCCGCCATGAAATACGTGGCGCCGTAGCCGGTCGCCTCGGGCCGGATGAGCGAGCCGCCCCAAGCGGGCTTCTTGCCGGTCAGTACGCCGGTAAACTCGTTGCGCAGGCGCTTGTATTGCCCAAACATGTAGCCGATTTCACGACCACCCACACCGATGTCGCCCGCAGGCACGTCGGTATTGGGTCCGATGTGACGGGAGAGCTCGGTCATGAAACTCTGGCAGAAGCGCATGACCTCGGCGTCTGATTTGCCCTTGGGATCAAAATCCGATCCGCCCTTGCCCCCGCCCATGGGCAGGGTCGTCAGGGAGTTCTTGAACACCTGCTCGAAGCCGAGGAACTTCAGGATACTGAGGTTGACACTCGGATGGAAGCGCAGCCCTCCTTTGTAGGGGCCAATGGCGGAATTGAATTCCACACGGTAGCCGCGGTTGACCTGAATGCCGCCTTGGTCATCCGTCCACGGCACGCGGAAGGAAATGACGCGCTCGGGCTCGATCATGCGCTCAAGCAGGGCATGGCCTTGGTATTTGGAATGCGCTTCGATGAAAGGAATGACGGTCTCTGCGACCTCTTCAACAGCCTGAAGGAACTCGGGCTCGTTGGGATTGCGGCGTTGGGCCTCGGCCATAAACGCCTGGACACGGGGGTGCTCCATGGTGCGATAAGATGACGTTTCGATTGACGTGCGGTGCAAAAATAGCAAGGCGCGGTGTCAGTGTAACTCCTTGCAGGGCGAAGTTTTTTCAGCGTAGGACCGTGATGAAATCCTGCAGACTCAGAGGGAACGCGTTCGGCCCCCGTCCACCGGCAGGTTGATTCCGCTGATATAGGCGGCTGATGGGCTGCACAGAAAGGCGATGGCCTCACCGATTTCACGGGCTTCGCCGAGTCTGCGCAGCGGCACTGCGCCGGCCATGGCGGCCAAGACTTCATCGGGGCGCTGTCCCGTTTTGGCCCCCTTGTTTTCTGCGATCTGGTCCAGGCGCGCTGTGCGTGTCGCCCCCGGGAGCACGTTGTTTACGGTGATGCCGTCGGGGCCGAGCTCATTGGCGAGGGTTTTGGCCCAGTTCGCCACCGCGCCGCGCACCGTGTTGGACACACCGAGCCCGTCGAGGGGCTGCTTGACCGAGGTCGAGATGACATTGACAATGCGGCCACCACCTGCCGCGCGCATGCCGGGCAACACCGCCTGCACGAGGTGCTGGTTGCAGATGAGGTGTTGGCTGAAGGCCGCGAGGTAGGCCGCTGTCTCCGCTCCGTGCGCTGGGCCGCCCGCTGGGCCGCCGGTATTGTTGATCAGGATGTCCACAGGCCGTGCGGTCGCCACGGCTTCCGCTGCTTGACGTACGGCTTCAGGGTCGGTGAAATCGGCTACGGCATGGGCGTGTCCGGTGCCTGGCAATTGCCCCACAGCTGCAGCCAAACGCTCCCCATTGCGCGCCATCAGCGTGCATTGGGCGCCCAACTCCGCCAGCTCCATGGCCGCAGCCAAACCGATTCCTTGGGAGGCCCCACAGACGAGGGCGTGCTTTCCTTTCAGGTCGAGTCGCATGGGCGCAATGTACCCACGTATCTTCGTCCCATGCTGACTGGAATCCAACACCTCCATGGGACCCTGCGCTGGGTGGTCCTGATCCTTATGGTCTTCTCCATCGTGAAGGCTTTTTCCGGTATGTCTTCTGGCCGATCCTTTGGCTCGGGCGACTACAAACGCGGCCTGTTTACCATGATTTCCTTGCACGTGCAATTGCTGCTCGGCTTCATCCTGTACTTCGGAAAAGGCTGGAGCAGCATGCTGGGCAATGCAGACGCCATGGCCGATACTATCATGCGCTTCTTCTCCCTCGAGCACATGGTGACCATGTTGCTGGCCGTGGTCCTCGGGACGTTGGGACACAGCCTGGCCAAGCGCGCCGAGGATGACCGCACCAAATTCCGCCGCCAGGCCATTTGGTTTACGGTCTCGCTCGTGCTCATCCTTTCGAGCATTCCCTGGCCCTTCCGCGCCGGGTTCGAAGCCTACGGTTGGTGGTGAGCCCCCGCATCCTGCTGTTGGCCCTGGGCACCGTCCTGATGGGCTGTGGAGGCGGTCAAGCCTCCGATGCGCCGGCGAACAGCGGGACGGTTTCAGATGCCCAAGCGCGCAACCTTTACGTGCGCAAGTGCTCGCTGTGCCATGGCGATGACGGCAAACTGGGCGCGTCCAAGTCACCGGACTTGAGCATTTCCACCCTTTCTCTGGAGGAGCGCGTGGCCCTGATCACGTATGGCAAGGGCACCATGCCGGGCCAAAGGGGCATCCTCAATAAGGACGAGATCGACGCTGTGGCCCGATACATTGAACGCTTCCGAGAATAATGCTGGAAAAACCCCTCGCCCGGAAAGACGGGAAACCCGAACGGGCTGTCCTGGTGGGCCTGGCTACGCGGCAACAGCCGCGGGACTTGCTGGCGGAGTACCTCGACGAGCTGGAGTTCCTGGCGCGGACGGCCCATGCCGAGACCGTCTCCACTTTTGTCCAGGCCCTGGACCACCCCGATGTCCGCACTTTTGTAGGCAAGGGCAAACTCGAGGAAATCACCGCGTTCATTGAGGAACACGACATCGACCTGCTCATTTTCGACGATGAATTGAGCCCCTCCCAACTCCGCAACCTCGGGGAAGCCCTGCCGGAAACCAAGGTGTTGGACCGGGCCAACCTCATCCTGGACATCTTCGCCCAACGCGCCCGCACCGCCCACGCCAAAACGCAGGTGGAGCTCGCGCAATACCAATACCTGCTGCCGCGCCTGACCAACATGTGGACCCACCTGCAGAAGCAAAAAGGCGGCATCGGCATGAAGGGACCGGGTGAAAAAGAGATCGAAACGGACCGGCGGATCATCCGCGACCGCATCTCGGCGCTCAAGAAGGACCTGGCGGCCATCGATCGGCAGATGTCCACCCAGCGCGGCAACCGGGGCGCCCTCGTCAGGGTGGCTTTGGTGGGCTACACCAATGCGGGCAAGTCCACTTTGATGAACCGGCTGGCCAAGTCTGAAGTCTTTGCAGAAGACAAGCTGTTTGCCACCCTCGACACCACGGTGCGCAAGGTGGTGCTGCACAACCTGCCCTTTCTGCTGAGCGATACGGTGGGCTTCATCCGCAAGCTCCCCCACCAGCTCGTCGAGAGCTTCAAAAGCACGCTCGATGAGACCCGCGAGAGCGACCTGCTCGTCCACGTCATCGACGTGTCCCATCCCCAATTCGAGGACCACTTGCGCGTGGTGGAAGAGACCTTGACTGAAATCGGGGCCGGAACACAGCGTACCATGTTGGTTTTCAACAAGATTGACCAACTCAAAGACCCCGCCGGAGAAGTCGACCGCGACATGCTGATCGAGGGCCTGCGGCGGCGTTTCAGCGCGCACGAAGGGCCCCTGCTCTTCCTCTCTGCCAAGACCAAGGAGGGCATGGACAGCCTCCGCGAGGTGCTGTATGCCGAAGTCCGCGAACTGCACGTGCAGCGTTTTCCGCACAATCACTTCCTTTACTGACCATGCGTGCACTGCTCTTACTTCCGGCCCTGTGGCTCTGCCTGGGTGCAAGTGGTCAGGACGGCTTTCTGCCCATGATCCAGGCCGACCGCACTTGGTGTGGCGTAGAGGGTGGATGGGTGCCCACACCCGTGACCTACTGGGTGGACAGCGACACTGTCGTCGCCGATGGTTCGCTGTGGAGCAAGCTGGTCGTACAGCACGAGGGCAATGCCAATGAAGGGATGGCCGGGTGGTTCCACGAGGATGTGGTCACCGGTGAGGTCTGGATGCGGTGGGACCTCGATCTGGACCCCGGTACGCTGTGGTTTGACTTTGGCATGGAACCCGGCGACGTCATGTCTGCCCCCAACTGCGATTGGGCGGACATCACCTGCACAGCCGTGGAGCCGTTCACTTGGACGGACGGAACAGTCAGCCGGCGCTTGACGCTGCAACTCTTGCCCGACAATACCGAATTTGTGGAGTATTGGATCGAGGGCATCGGATCGGAAAATGGACCGATGGGGCCCGCTGCCTATCTCTGTATCGCCGACTGGGACCCGCACGCTGCCTGCTTTGTGGACGGTGGCGTGGTTCGCCATGATTTTGAAATGGACACCACCTGGCTGCCCGCCCATGCGGGGTGCACAGGTGCCGCCGCCAGTGTTTCATTGGACCTCCCCCCGGCAGGTGCACTGATGGCCCGGGACGGCCATTTGCATTGGACCGGCGAACCCCTCAGGGGCCACATTGTCCTCTATGACCTGATGGGCCGAAGGGTGGAAACCCTGCGCCGCGACGGGCCTTGGCCAACGCCGGCCGCAGGCATCCTCATTGCTGTGCTGCCCGGAGGTGGCCGCCTAAAAATCCAAACCGACTGAACCATGGCTGGAATCCGACAGGAACGCCTCGCAGCTCTGCTGCAAAAGGAAATCGGAAGCCTCCTCCAGCGCGAAGCTTCCATGCGCTTTGGCGGTCACTTCATCACCGTCACCACAGTGCGGTTGACGCCGGACTTGTCATTGGCCAGGGTCTACCTCAGCTTCATGGCCATCGCGTCCGCTGGGAAGCCTGAAGAGGGCCTCGCCTTGGTCGAGGCCGAAGCCTACCACATCCGCAAGGTCCTCGCCGGGAAAGTGGGCAAGCACCTGCGCAAAATGCCGGAGCTCAGGTTCTTCCTCGACGACAGCCTCGACCGGTACGAGGAAATCGAGGGCCTCCTCAAGGACGACTGAAGTCCTCAGGGTGCGCAGGGCAATCCGAAGCCGCCCAACAACGAGATCAAGCCCAAGAAGTCGGCGAAAGAGCCACGGTGAATTTTGGCGGTATGAAACCAAAGTTGATTCCCCTCGGCGATGGAACCTAATTTGGCAGGGTGAACGTCCCGTTCCGCATCGCACGTCGGTACCTGTGGTCCCGAAAATCCCAACGCCTGATCCACCTGGTCTCAGGGATTTCGGTCTTTGTGGTGGCGGCCGTGGCTGCGGCCATGGTGGCCATTCTCAGTGCGTTTAATGGCATTGAATCCCTGGTAGAAGAGCTGTTTTCGAGCCTGGATACGGAGTTGGCCGTGTTGCCCGCAGAAGGCCGCGTGATGCCCGCCGCTTGGGTGGACAGCCTGGCTGGCTGGCCCGGTGTGGCCCATGCCGGAGGCGTCTTGGAACAGGATGTCGTCATTCGCAGGCAGGGCCAGCCGCAGGTGTGCACGCTGATTGGTTTTGACCTAAACCATGCCCGCCATACCCTGCTGGCTTCCCGGCTTCGCCGCGGGGATGTGCTCAGGGCCGACACGCTCGACCGGCCTTGCGGATACGTCGGCCTTGGCGTGGCCAGTCAACTGCGCCTGCCATACGGCAGCGATGCCCCGGTGACCCTCACGGTGGCCGCTCCGAAAAGGGGCCGCAGCCTGGGCTCAATGCGGGGCCAAAGCCTGTTGGACGGCGGATTGGAGGACCGCATGGTCACCCGTGTTTTGACCATCTGTGGCACCTTTTCGGTCAATGCAGACATCGATTCACGCACCCTCGTCGCCCCCTTGGACTTTGCCCGTGAGGTCTTGCAACGGCCTGGAGAAGTCTCCCGCGTGGAATTGGTCACTGCTGAGGGGTGGACTGCAGCAGCACTTCGGAAGGAGATCGACGCCCGCCTCCCCGACGGACTCACCACCCGAACGCGCCGGGAAAAAAACGCGCTCATCCACGCCACAAGCCGCGCGGAAAAGTGGGCCACATTTGCCATTCTGAGCTTCATCCTGGTCGTCGCCGCCTTCAACATCCTCGCCGCGCTCACCATGCTGCTGCTGGACAAACGGCGCGACATCGGCACCCTCACGGCCATGGGCATGACCGGGCGCGAGGTGCGACAGGTCTTTAGCTGGCAAGGGGTCCTGATCAACGTGGTCGGGGCCGTCGCGGGCATTGGAATCGGCATTGTGTTGGTGGTCTTGCAAGACCAGTATGGCTTGGTCCGACTCGAGGGCGCCATGGTGCCCGCCTACCCGGTGGTGCTGAGGTTGACGGACGTTTTGGGGGTGGCCTTGGTGGTCTTGGGTGTGGGGGGCGCGTTCAGTGCAGCGATGGTCGCGTACCTCGTGCGCCGATTGGCCCCCGATGCGGGCTAATTTTGCAGCATGGTTCACATCGGTCCCATCGCGCTCGGTGAATTTCCGCTGCTGCTCGCTCCCATGGAGGACGTGAGCGACCCACCCTTTCGTACCCTGTGCAAGATGCACGGTGCCGACATGATGTACACGGAGTTCATCAGCTCGGAAGGCCTCATTCGCGATGCCGCAAAAAGCCGGCAAAAACTCGACATCTACGAGAAAGAGCGCCCCATCGGCATACAGATTTTCGGTTCGGAAATCGACTCCATGCGGCGGGCAGCGGAGATTTCTGCAGCCTCAGGTCCGGACGTCCTAGACATCAATTACGGTTGCCCCGTAAAGAAGGTCGCCTGCAAGGGCGCAGGAGCGGGCATCCTCCAAGACATCCCCAAGATGGTGTCGATGACCAAGGAAATCGTCGACGCCGTGGACCTGCCGGTCACCGTAAAAACCCGCCTCGGTTGGGACGAAAACTCCAAGTACATCGTCGAAGTGGCGGAGCGGCTGCAAGACGTGGGCATCCAGGCGATTTCCATCCACGGCCGCACCCGTGCTCAGATGTACAAGGGGTCGGCCGATTGGTCGCTGATCCGCGATGTGCGCCAAAACCCGCGCATGCAGATTCCCGTCTTTGGCAACGGCGATGTGGACACCCCGGAAAAGGCCCTGGCCTACCGCAATGAATTCGGTGTGGACGGCATCATGATCGGCCGTGGCAGCATTGGAAACCCTTGGATTTTCAACGAAATCAAGCACTTCTTTGCCACGGGCGAGCACCTGGCACCGCCGAGCGTGGCAGACCGCGTGGAGGCGGCACGTGCCCACTTGGTGCACAGTTTGGAATGGAAGGGGGAGCGCTTGGGCGTGGTCGAAATGCGGCGCCACTATGCGAATTACTTCCGGGGCCTGCCGCATTTCAAGCAGCACCGCCTTTCGCTGGTGACCGAGCCGGATCCGGCCGCGATCCACGCCTTGCTGGACGGGGTCACCGCGGCTTACGCAGACGGCATGCCCAGCGCTTAGATTCGCAGCCGTGAACAGCGAACGCATCCAAGCATTCAGCCGCGCGCTCATCTTTCTGGGCCTGGTCTTGGTATCCACAGTGATGGCCTCGGGCATCGCCTCCATTTTGGGGTCATTGGTTTTCGGTGAGTCCGTGGACATTGGACTGGGCGGTGAGCTGCCCACCAGTGTGTCGGCTTGGTGGCAGCTGCACTTCCAAAATTTGATCAGCCAGGCCGTGGGTTTTGGCGGAGCCGTCTGGATGGCCCGAATGATTTGGAACCGCGCCTTACCCGTGGGGTTGGTCGTGACGCCTGGCTCAGTGGCCCCGCTGTCGCTCCTGCTGGTGTTCTTGTTTACCCTCGCATCGGGGCCCATCGTGGGGGCGAGCTACGAGCTTAATGTGGCGCTCATTCCCGAAGGGGGGGCCTTCGAATCCATGTTCAAGCCCATGGAGGACATGTTGGAGGCGCTCACGAGTTTCATGGTCACGGCAGGAGGAGCGCGGAGCGTGGTCGTGATCCTCAGTGTGGCCGCTTTGCCGGCCATATTCGAGGAACTCGCCTTTCGGGGTGTATTGCAGCCGCTGCTGATCAAGGCTACCGGAAAGGCCTGGGTGGGCATCGCCATCGCCTCGGTCCTCTTCAGTGCCATTCACTTTCAGTTCTACGGCTTTCTGCCCCGCGTCCTGCTCGGCTTGCTCTTCGGGTGGTTGGCCTACCGCAGCGGAAGCATCCTGCCGGGAATCGTGGCCCACTTCTTTAACAACGCGGCCGCTGCCATCACGCTGTGGTTTACGGGAAGCATGACGGAAGACCTGTTTGCGATCGACTCTTGGAGCGTCTTGCTCAGCGCTGTTCTGACGGCTGGGCTCGTGTTGGCTTACGACCGCGCCCTCAAGCGCCGGGAGAACCTTCACTTCTGAGGTCCAAAAAAGCCTCGGCGCTCAGGAGGTCTTCGGGGGTCGTGATTTTGATGTTGTGGAGGTCGCCCTCCACCAGTTCGACGCTTTTGCCTTGGGCCTCCCACACCGACGCATCGTCTGTAAACCGCGCCTCATAATCGGCCGCGTAGGCCCGGCGCAAGGCGGCGAGGTCAAAAACCTGCGGCGTCTGCACTGCCCGAAGGGTGGCCCGGTCCAAAGGGGCATTGCGGGCGTCGTCTACACGCCGGATCGTGTCTTTGACCGGCACCACAGGAATGGCTGCCCCAACGCGCTCAGCTGCGGCATAACACCGCTGTATGGTGGCCGGTTCCACGAAGGGCCGCACGGCATCGTGGATGGCCACCCAGCCCGGCCCCTCGGGCAAGGCGGCGAGCCCGTTGCGCACAGAGTGGAAGCGCTCCTCTCCCCCCGTCACCACGGCGTCTACTGCCATTTCCGGGCTTTCCGACACCAGGCTTTCCCATGTGGCATGCAGGCTTTCGTGCAAGACCAGCACTACATGCAGCTGCGGCAGGGCTTCCCTGAAACGCGCCAGGGTATGAAAGATGACCGGCCGGCCCCCAAGCGGCAAAAACTGCTTGGCGACCGACCGGTGCATGCGGGTTCCCGTTCCGCCGGCGACGAGGATCAAATACTGCATCCGGCGGATGGGGCGATTACTGGGCCGCGGCGAAACGCGCGCCGACAGTGGACCAATCCACCACGTTGAAGAACGCCGCGATGTAGTCTGGCCGGCGGTTCTGGTAATTCAGGTAGTAGGCGTGCTCCCAGACGTCCAAGCCGAGGATGGGGTACCCTCCGCAGCCCACTCCGGGCATCAGGGGGTTGTCCTGGTTGGCGGAGGAGCAGACCTCCAACTTGCCGTCCTTGACGCAGAGCCAGGCCCATCCACTGCCAAACCGGGTCGCAGCGGCCTTTGAAAAAGCGTCCTTGAACGCATCAAAGCTGCCAAAATCGCGCGCAATCGCAGCGCCGAGGTCTCCGTCGGGCGTGCCGCCGCCATTGGGTGACATGCTCGTCCAAAACATGTTGTGGTTGTAGTAACCGCCACCGTTGTTGCGCACCGCACCGTTGTCGGCGTTTTCGGAACACAGCGCTTCGATGGACTTGCCTGCCAGGTCCGTGCCCTCGATGGCTGCGTTCAGCTTGGCGGTGTATCCAGCGTGGTGCTTGCCGTGGTGAATTTCCATGGTGCGCGCGTCGATGTTGGGCTCAAGGCCGTCGTAGGCGTATGGGAGTGCGGGGAGTTCGAATGCCATGTTCTGAAAGGTTGCGTTGTCTCGTAGAGGTTCAAATCTAATTCGGTTCAGGCTCTGATGCGGCCTCAGGGGCTGGGGTTGCCGTCAACAATTGTTCGAGATCGTCAAAAGCGCGGAGGGCTTCGGCCCATTCTCCGTCCCATTGGAGTGCGGCGCGGTGGCCCGCAGATTCGCCCCACACATTGTGGGCGACGCGTTCGGCCAGCCTTCTGGTGGTCAGCATCTCGGCCCGGGCCCTGTCCTCCTCTGGCGTGAACGTGCTGTCAATCAGCTGTCCTGCGCCGATATCGAGTCCGCCTTCCATCGCCTGTATGAAATCCGATACGTCGCCCATGGCCTCGAATTCGTCCCTGCGCGATGCTGTCAACGCAAAGGCGTGTTCCCGAATGCGCCCTCCGTAGACCAGCTCTCTGAAGGATGCGGGATAGCTCCCCGTATCCAGCGGCACAAACAAATCCGGTGAGATGCCACCCCCGCCATACACGGTGCGGCCCAAGCGCGTGCTGTAGGCCAGAGAATCGACCTGACGCACGCTGTCTGCCTCGAGGTACTCACCCCGCTCCTCGCGCTGGAGCCACTCATCCTCATAATCCACACCCTTACCATAGGGCCGCTGGATGGACCGGCCGCTGGGGGTGTAATAGCGCGCGACCGTCAACCGCAAGGCCCCCCGGTTGGCCACCGGAAACTCCTCTTGGACAAGGCCTTTGCCAAAAGTCCTGCGGCCCACCACCGCCCCGCGGTCGTGGTCCTGAATGGCGCCGGCAAAAATCTCACTGGCCGAGGCGCTGCCTTCGTCCACCATGATCACCAGCGGTTCAGCGCGGAAGCGGCCGGGGCGCTCGGTGACGTATTCGCGGCGCGGTTGTGCCGCCCCTTCTGTGTATACCACGAGGTCTCCTTTGCCGAGAAAATGCTCCACCATGGGCACTGCAGCATGCAGGTATCCGCCGCCATTGCCCCTCAAATCCAACACCAAGCGCTCCGCACCTGCGGCCCGCAGCGTCTCCAAGGCGGCTTCAAATTCTTCATGGGTATTCCGTGCGAACCGGATCACCTTGAGGTAACCGGTGCGGTCGTCCATCATTTCAATGGAAACCACGCTGCGGATGGGTATGCGGCCCCTTTTGATCAGGACATCGATGTTCTCGCCTGTATATCCGGGCCTGTGGAGGCCCAAATTCACCTCCGTGCCCGAAGGCCCCTTGAGCAGCTTCATCACCTTGGCGTTGGTCAGGCCCGTTCCGGCAATCACCGAGTCGTCCACCTGAACGATGCGGTCCCCGGCCTTGACGCCCGCCTCCTCACTCGGGCCACCTGGAATCGGTGTGACCACCATGATGGTGTCTTCTTGCAACAGAAACTCCACCCCAATGCCCTCGAAATTGCCTTCCATGGGCTCGGCCATGGCGGCGAGCTCTTCGGCACTGAACCAATAACTGTGGGGGTCCAACTCTTCGAGGATGGCATCAATGGCCACTTCCGTCAGGCGGGAACGGTCCACAGGGTCCACGTACATGCGGTCGATGCGGTCCAAGACCGAAGACAGCACCTGTCCTGTGGGCAAGAATGCCGGCCCTTGCACATTCCAAATGGGCTCATCACGGTCCAGTCCACGGCCGAGGTAGGTGCCGAGCATGAGGGCGATACCCAGGGCAATGGGCAGCCAAGCGCGCGGGATGGGGGGGCGATCAGTCGACATCCGAGTATCGTACAATTTCAACCCCTGCTTGGTTCAGGAACTGCAACCCGGAATCGTCTTTGTAGGCATCGATATAGACCAGCCGGCGTATGCCCACCTGGTGAATGAGCTTGGCGCACTCGCGGCAGGGCGACATGGTGATGTACAGGGTGGCACCATCGGCTGTGTGCGAGGAACGCGCCAGCTTCGTGATGGCATTGGCTTCGGCGTGCAGCACGTACCAATGGGTCTCTCCCGCATCATTTTCGCAGGCGTTTGGAAACCCACTGGGCGTGCCGTTGTAGCCATCCGACACAATCATTCCGTTGCGCACGATGAGCGCCCCGACCTGCTTGCGCTGGCAATGCGACAAGGCCGCCCATTCCCGCGCCATGCGGAGGTAGGCTCGGTCATATCTTTTCTGCTTCTCGCCGTCCACAAGGCGAAGGTAGCCCGCCGCTTCCTTCTCTTGCCCCTCTTTGGCATCGGTTGGGCGAAGAGCCGCACCTTTGCGCCATGCGCATCTATACCCGCACCGGTGATGGAGGGGAGACCTCCCTGTTTGACGGTTCGCGCGTCCACAAGGACGACGCCCGCATCGAGGCCTACGGTACCATTGACGAATTGAACGCCCTCGTTGGCGGTATTGCAGACCATCCCGCCCTGCAACCGCAAAAGGAAACCCTGCTCGACATCCAGGATCATTTGTTTCGCATCGGAGGCATGTTTGCCGATCCGAATGGGCCCCGCGAGGGTCAGCCGAGGGTGGAGGCCGCAGAAGTGACGGGACTCGAGGATTGGATCGACAAAAT
The DNA here is from genome assembly GCA_002389295.1 of Flavobacteriales bacterium UBA4474. Lineage (GTDB taxonomy): Bacteria > Bacteroidota > Bacteroidia > Flavobacteriales_D > Sanyastnellaceae > UBA8752. The sequence continues at coordinate 20,371 of DGOE01000001.1, forward strand.
GGAAATGGACCTGCCTCCACTGCGGCATTTTGTGCTGCCGGGAGGGTCTCCTTCCATTTCCGCTTGCCATGTGGCGCGCACAGTTTGCCGGCGCGCTGAGCGTCGGGCGGTGGCGTTGGACCGGTTGGTGAACCAATCCACTGAGGCCCTTCATTACCTGAATCGCCTCAGCGATGCCCTGTTTACACTGGGGCGTTGGGCGGCCCAGACCGAGGGTGTGGAAGAAGAAAAGTGGCCCCGGGAGCAGTCTTGAGGCACGAAAACTGAACTTTTTGCTTCCAATGTGCGTAGGACTTGCACAGAATTGAGCCCTGTCTACTTTTGCCGCGCCCAAATGTGATACCCCATGTATTGGACACTTGAACTTGCATCCTACCTCGAAGACGCCCCTTGGCCCGCTACCAAGGACGAGCTGATTGACTTTGCCATGCGCACTGGCGCCCCGCTGGAAGTGGTGGAGAACCTCCAACAAATCGAGGATGACCAAGAGACCTTGGACACCATCGAGGACATTTGGCCGGACTATCCATCCAAAGAAGATTTCTTCTTCAACGAAGACGAATACTAGCGGGCTGATTAAAGATTTTCATGAACCGGTGTGCCCAGGCATGCCGGTTTTTTTGTGCCCTGTGGCCGCGCCATCAGTGCGTCTGGTGCTGGACGGTCAACCTGAAACAGCCTTCTATCCCGGGGTCGGGCGCCACGTTTAAGAGCGGAATGTCTGGAAAGGCGCTGTGCCAATCCGCCGCCGCATCTGCCGCCCGAAGGGTCAAGCACCGCACCAATTCCTGCCCGTCCTTGTCCTTTGAAAAGGCCCAGAGCGGGGGCAATCCCGCCGGTGGCTCCCCACCGCTGATGGTGGTGCCGGTGGCCTCTGGGTGCACAAAACTTCGGACCTCGAGCGGAATACCGGCCCGCTGCAAAGGGGCCATGGTCGCCGGGTGCAATACCCCGGCCCCGGCAGCGCTCATGCGCTCCGCCGTCCCGTAATCCAAGCGCTCCAGGGTTTGAGCCAATGGCCAGCGCCGGGGATCGCCGGTCATCACGCCCGCCACGTCCTTCCACACCACAAGCCGCGCAGCACCCAGTGCTTCTGCCATCAAGGCGCCGCTGAAGTCGGAGCCTTCCCGACCCAACGTTGTGGGTATGCCCTCAGGCGTGCCCCCGACAAACCCTTGCATGAGCGAAACCTGGTCTCCTGCCTTTTCTACTTGCGCCCTGATGAGGTTTCCCGTCTTGGCCAGGTCCACTTTCGCCGCGCGGTGTGCCGCATCCGTTTGCACGAGGTCCCAGGCCGACAACCACTGCACGCGCAGCCCAATCGCGGTCAAGTGGGCATGGACAATCCGTGTAGAGAACCGCTCGCCAAAGCCGACCAGCGCATCGTAGCCCGCGTCGTCTGCGGGGAGGCCGCAACGCGCCGTTGCAGCGGCGAGGAAGGCCGACCAATCCTCTGCGAGCAGTGCTGATGGCAGTCCGAGATCAGCCATGACCGCTGCGTGAAACCGGTGCACGCCACTGCACATCGCTTCGGTATCGCCCCCTTCAGGCAGGGCTGACCACACCCCCTCGAGGGCATTGGTCGACTTGGCCATGGCGCTGACCACCACGGCCGGTTGCACCCCCCGGGAGATGATGTCCCCAACGAGGCGCCCCACGTTGCGCACTCCAGCGGCATCTTGGACCGAAGCCCCACCAAATTTGTGCACTTCCCGCATCACTTGCTTGCTGCCAAATTCCGCAGGGCTGTGCCCGCGAGCCGGCCGTTGAGCCATTCGCTGCTCACCTCGGCATCCAACGACTTGTAGAAGTCGATGGCGGGTGTATTCCAGTCCAAGACCTGCCATTGCATGTAGGCGCAACCGCGGCGCACAGCCTCTTCGGCCACGGCGGCAAACAGCTGCCGTCCATACCCTTTTCCCCGCTCCTTTTCGGTGATCACCAGGTCCTCCAGAAACAGACAGCGCCCATTCCACGTGCTGTACTTCTCATAATGCAGGGCGATGCCCACCACCTCGTCGCGATCGGACGGCTCCACAACCAGCAACCCGTAGGCTGGGCTTGGCCCAAAACCATCCGCGCGCAAGGTGGCCTCGTCGATGTTGACCTCATCCAATGCACGCTCGTATTCGGCGAGTTCACGGATGAGCGCATAGGTGCGCGGAATATCCTGCGGTGTGCCCTGCCTTACCCTGCCCGTGTCTTTCATGTCTGCAAACGTAGATTGCACAGCAACATGCCCGAAGGAATCAGTCCACTCGACATCATCCTGGCCATTCCCATCCTCTGGGGCACCGTGCGCGGCATCAGACGCGGGCTGATTCTGGAGGTGACCGGACTGTTGGCGCTTTTCCTCGGGGCCTATGCCGCCCTTTTTGGTTCGGACATCGCCGCCGAATGGTTGGACGCCCACTATGCCATTGGCAAATCCTATATCGGCTTGGTGTCTTTTGCCGTCACCTTTCTGGCGGTGGCCATCGGGGTCCATCTGCTGGGCCGCATCCTCGAAAAGGTGGTCGACATCAGCGCATTGAAGCCGTTGGACCGTTTGGGTGGCATGATTTTCTCTACCGGCAGAGCCTGGTTGTTTTGGTCCATTCTGCTGCTGGTCCTGCAGGGTTCGATTGGCACGGATTGGCTTCCAGGAGAATGGATGGCCGACAGCCGGATCTGGCCTTGGCTGGATGGCACGGCGCGCACCCTGCTCCCCTTGATTGACCCCTGGATTCCCGAGCTCTGATTCCCTGTTGTCGGGTGTCGCACGGAGTGTAAATTGACCGCTCAAAGGCGGCGTTCACACCTGGACCTCCACGCCCAAATCACGGCCCATGGCCGCGATGCGCGCGCCCAGTCCTTCCCACACTGCTGCGTGGGCCGTGCCCTCTGCCCAATCGCTCCGAACGGAGAAATAAAACTTGATCTTGGGCTCTGTCCCCGAAGGACGAGCCGTCACCATGGCGCCCGCATCTGTGAGGAACTGCACGACATTGCTCGGGGGCATACCGCCCCAACCCTCCAAGTGGTCCCGCACCTCCGCAATGGACTCCCCTCCCAGAGACGCCGGGGGATTCGTCCGGAATCCCGCCATCATCTCGCGGATTTCATCTGCACCCTTGATTCCTTCGCGCTTGAGTGAAACCAGCGCCTCCCGGTACATGCCATAATGCCGGTGCAAGTCGCGGAGCCGGTCGAGCAGGGTCCGTCCTTTTTGCCACTCTACGTGGGCCATCTCCGCGATCATGGCCGCGGCGGCAATGGCGTCTTTGTCGCGGACCTCATCGCCCACCAAATACCCGTAGCTCTCTTCGCCACCCACCAAAAACTGGCCCTGCCCTTCTCGGGCGAGGATCTCAGCGGCAATCCACTTGAAGCCTGTCAACGTCTCGGCCACAGGGACGTCGAAAGCCTCGGCGATCTCGGAAATCAAGCGGGTCGTGACGATGGTCCGCGCCACGAAGTCACCCTCGGCCAGGCCTTCGTTGTCCGCCTTGGTGCGCAGCACGTACTGCACCAGCAGTGAGGCCATCTCATTGCCGTTGAGCAACCTGAATTGTCCGTTGTCGTCGCGAACAGCGGCGCCCACCCGGTCGGCATCCGGGTCGGTGGCCAGGACGAGGTCTGCGCCTGTTTCTTCGGCCCGCTCCAGTGCCAAGCGCAAGGCGCTGGCCTCTTCCGGATTGGGGGATTCCACGGTCGGAAAGGCGCCATCCGGCGCTGCCTGTGCCGCCAAAACCTCCACGTTGCGAAAGCCGCAAGCCTCCAACGCTGGCGCCATGCTGACCGTTCCAGTGCCGTGCAAGGGCGAGTAGACGATGCTGAGGTCCGACCCTTCAGATTTCAGTCCGACGTCGCGCCTGTGCGATGCAATGGCCGCGTAGTAATCCTGGTCGATTTGGGCGGACATGGTCTTGATGCGCGGATTGTCCGCTGGGGCGCGTTTCACCGCTTCCAATCCCGCGACTGCGCGCACACAGGAAATAATGCCTTTGTCGTGGGGGGGCACGATTTGGCCACCATCGCCCCAATACACCTTGTAACCGTTGTATTCCTTGGGGTTGTGACTGGCCGTGACCACGATGCCCGCTTGGCAACCCAACTGGCGGATGGCAAAACTGAGCTCCGGTGTGGGACGCAGGCTTTCAAACACATGGGCGGTCATGCCGTTTCCGGCGAGAACCTCAGCCGCTACACGTGTAAACAAGTCGCTCCGGTGCCGGCTGTCGTGGGCGATGGCCACGGCGATTTCACCACTGTGCTTTTCAGACAGGTAATCCGCCAAGCCTTGTGTGGCCATGGCGACAACGGCCACGTTCATGCGGTTGGTTCCCGGACCCATCAGGCCGCGCATGCCCCCCGTTCCAAATTCGAGGTCCTGGTGGAAAGCCTCCAACAGGTCCGTGGGGTCAGGGTTGTCGAGCATGCTGCGGACCGCTGTGCGGGTGTCCTGCTCGTATGGCTCGCGGGTCCAAGCCTCGGCCCTGGCGCGGATGGCATCAGTGTTCATGGGTCAAATTCAGGAAGGTTCGGTCATGGCAAATTTCGCACCCAAACAGCGTTCGAGTGCCTGCTCCCACGAAATGGGTGGCTTTTTCAGCCGGGCAAAAAATGCGCGTTCATCCAATTTGCTGTAAGTCGGGCGGGTGGCTGCCGTGGGAAAAGCGTCCGAGCTCACGGGGGTGACTTCAACATGCGGCGCCCTGTGGCGCATGATGGCTGAAGCAAAACCGTGCCAGCTGGTGATCCCCGCATGCCCGTAATGGTGCACCCCGGCCGTCGCGCCAGGTTCATCCGCCTCCAAGCGGGCCCATTGCAGCAAGTCCTGCGCAAAATCTCCCGCATGCGTGGGACAGCCCAACTGGTCCTCCACCACGGTCAGCGTGTCGCGTTCGGAGGCCAGGCGCAACATGGTGTTCAGGAAGTTCCGCCCTGCCCTGTCGTACAGCCAGCCCACCCTCACGATGGAGGCGCTGGGCAGGGCTTCGAGGAGGGCTGTTTCTCCGGCCAATTTGCTGGCCCCGTATACGCCGGTGGGGCCGGTGGGGTCGGCCGGTAAATAGGGACGTGTCCCGCGGCCATTGAAGACGTAGTCTGTGCTGATGTGGATGACGCCTATGCCGCGCTCGGCGCAGGCTTTGCCGATGTGGCCCGGGGCGGCGCCATTGACCATAAAGGCGGTATCTGCATCGCTTTCAGCAGCATCAACGGCCGTGTAAGCCGCGCAACTGATGACCAGGTCCGGCTCAAGGGCATCGAGTGCAGCCGGAATGGAGGCCGGTTGGGAGAGGTCCATCTGGTCTCTGCCGCAATCCAAGAGGGTCATCCCCGCGGCGGCGGGGGTGTCCGACAAGGCGCACAATCTGCCGCCCAGCTGCCCCGTTGTTCCTGTAACCGCTACGCGCATGCAACAAAGAAAAGGACGCGCCCCACGTTTTTGGCACGCCATGTGCAGTGCTGTTCACCAAACCACGTTCACCATGCGCACATTGCACTCCTCCCTCTCACCGTCGCTCTTCAGAGTAGCCGCCCTGTTTTGCGGCCTCTTGGTTTTCACGCACGCCCAAGGCCAGCAACGGGGGCGGATGTCCTCATGCAATGGATGCAGCGGACGCTTTGGTGGCGCAGGCGCCTTTGAATTGGCTGTGGGTCCGGCCTTGCTGCTGGATGACGGCAGCGGATTTGGGCGGCCCCAGGCCAACATCGCTTTCTTTAGCCGCCAGCGCAGCCCATTCAAGACCGGCGTTCGGTTGGGCGTGGTGGGCTTGGGCAGCGAGGTGGCCGGTGCCCTGGGATCGGAGGGCCAATCCACGCGCTACCGGAGTTTCATGCCCGAATTGAGCGGCTTGCTGCGGCTCGACCCCTTCCGCGGAAGGTTCCGCCCCTTTGTAGAAGGCGAGCTGGGCTTGGCGGCATCGGTGATGGACGTGCGCGACTTTGACGCTGAAGGGGAGCGCACCGAGCACGGCATACCGGGCCTCGATGCCGGACTGAACTACGGATGGTCCGCCGGCGCCCGAGTGAGGATGGGTGGTTCGGCGTATTTGCTGTTGCGCTATGGAAGCAAAATGGGGACGGCCTTGGAGCTCCACGATGTGGAGAGTGCCACGCCTGCTGCTTCGGTTCTGGCCCCGAACCGCCGCGACATGTCCTTGGGATTGAGCTTGGGGTTCTGAGCAATCAGGCAGCCCGCATGGCATCCACCGGGTCCATTCTGGCTGCCTGCAACGCCGGGGCCAATCCGGCGATGATGCCGCTCACCACAGCGATGCCCAGCCCGAGCAAAAAGCGGTTCGCTCCCAAGACCAGCGAGAAGCCGTCAGAGAAGAAATTGACCATCGCCACCAGCAAGGCCACGGCCAACAGCGCCATCAAGGCGCCGATGATGCACAGCGCCACGGCTTCGGTCAGAAACTGGGCCAGCACAAAGCTCCGCTTGGCGCCGAGCGCCTTTTGAACCCCGATCAACGGTGTGCGCTCCTTTACGGAAACAAACATGATGTTGGCGACGGAGAAGCACCCGATCAGGATGGCAAACGCGCCAATGAACCACACGCCGTACTCGAGGCGGCCGAATATGACATCGATGAATGCGGTCAGCATTTCCACCTCGTTGATCGCAAAGTCATTCTCATCGCGCGGGTGCAAACGGCGCAAGGGGCGGTAGGCCGCAATGACCTCCCCTTTCAACGTCTCCAGGTCCACGTCTTCCGCGGCCCGGATGAGGATGCTCGATTTGGCCGCTCGAAAATTGATGAGCTGGCGGCCAAAAGTCACGGAAATGAAGGCCACGTTGTCGAATCCGTCACCGACCAGGGACGCCCCCTCTTTGGACAGGATGCCGATGATGCGCACCTGCCGCCCATCGATGGTGCAGCGCGCGCCCAGCGCCCCTCCTTCTGGAAACAGGCGATCGGTGATGTCGCGCCCCAACACCACCACCGGGGTGCCCGCCTGCATCTCTCTGTTGGTGAAAAACCGGCCCGACTCGAGGTTGACCTCAATCGCGTCGGGATATTCCATGGTCACGGCTGCCAGCCGCGCGCCTTCAAAATTGCTGCTGCCCCTTTCAATGGTGCTCATGGAACCCGTCTGAAAGGCAATGCTGCGCGCAGAAGGCAAACGGCCCTGGAGCAATTCGGCGTCTTGCATCGTCGGGTCCTGCCGCACAGCGTATTTCCACCAGGGATAGCCAGCAGAAAAGGTCCACGGCATTTTTTCGACAAACAACACATCGCTCCGAACGGAACTGAAGATGCCCTTGAGGTTTTCCTCCAGTGAATCGGATACCGCAAAGACGGCCGTGATCATGAAAATGCCGATCATGACCCCGAGCAGCGAAAGCAATGTTCGGAGCCGGTTCGTCACCAGCGCCTGCCAGGCCTGAATAAAACTCTCAACGAACAGCCTGCGTGACATGTCTGCTAAGCTACATACCCAAGGGTTGGAGCAGGAGGCCCGTGTCGTCTAATTTCGCCGCTTCTCTTTGATCCCTTCCATCATGGAACGCCCCATCCGCCGCGCCCTCATTTCCGTCTTTCACAAAGAAGGGCTCGCACCCATCGTAGACCGCCTCCACGCCCACGGCGTAGAGATCCTCTCCACGGGTGGCACACAGCGCGCCATAGAAGCGCTCGGGGCCAAAGTGACCCCCGTAGAATCGGTCACCCACACTGCAGAAATGCTCGGTGGTCGGGTGAAGACCCTGCACCCGATGGTGTTTGGTGGCATCCTGGCCCGCCGCGATTTCGCCCCGGATGACGTGGATGTGGCCGACCACGGCATTGGCCCCATCGACCTGGTCATTGTGGACCTCTACCCGTTTGAGGAAACCCTCGCTTCGGGAGCAGATGAGGGCGAGATCATCGAGAAAATCGACATCGGTGGCATCGCTTTGATCCGCGCCGCGGCCAAGAATTTCAGGGACGTGGTGTGCATCCCTTCGCGGGGGCAGTACGCGGACCTGGTGGCGGCTTTGGGTGATGGCATGAAAACCGACCTGGACTTCCGCAGGCAAATGGCGGGGGCGGCATTTGGCGTGTCCTCCGGTTACGACGCTGCCATCGGAAAATGGGTGCGGGAAGGCGGCAACGGCGCGGTGCTTTCACTGCTGGAGACCACGCAGACGCCCTTGCGCTATGGTGAAAACCCCCACCAGCAAGGCGCTTTTTACGGAGACATGGCGGGGCTGTTTTCGCAGCACAATGGCAAGGCCTTGAGCTACAACAACCTCTTGGATGTGGATGCCGCCGTGCAGCTCATGGCTGAATTCAAGGCTGATGGCCCCACCATAGCCATCCTCAAGCACAACAACGCCTGCGGTTTGTCGACCCGAGATACCCTGGCACAGGCCTACACGGATGCCCTCGCGGGAGACCCGGTCTCCGCATTTGGCGGCGTGGTGATCTCCAACCGCCCCCTCGATCTGGAAACGGCAGAGGCGCTGCACACGTTGTTCTGCGAGGTGGTCATTGCCCCCTCATTTGCACCCGAGGCATTGGCTTTGCTCAGCGGAAAGAAAAACCGCATCCTGCTCGAGCAGCACCGCTGGCCCACGGCCGAACGCCTCGTGCGGAGCGCCTTGGGCGGTTATCTCGTGCAGCAGCCCGATGCCCAGGTGGAAGGTCCGGAAGCATTTACCTGTGCCACCCAGGCCGCGCCATCAGATGACCAGTTGCAAGACCTGGCTTTTGCCCTCAAACTGTGCAAGCACACCCGCTCCAATACCATCGTCCTTGCCAAGGATGGCCAATTGCTGGCCAGTGGGACGGGGCAAACCTCGCGCGTGGACGCGTTGAACCAAGCTGTGGACAAGGCCCGAAGAATGGGTTTCGACCTCGACGGCGCCGTCATGGCCAGCGATGCCTTCTTCCCTTTCCCTGACTGCGTTGAAATCGCCAAACAGGCTGGTATTGCTGCCGTTGTGCAGCCTGGAGGCTCCATCAAAGACGGTGAAAGTGTGGCGTATTGTGACGCCCAAGGCATGGCCATGGTCATGACCGGCGTGCGCCATTTCCGCCACTGATTTTTGACAGCCAGCCCGTTTTCAGGCTTATCCACGGACCAAAGTGTTGATTCTTCCACAACAGGGGGTGTTATGCGGCCGTTAATCCACCAAATTTGGTAGCAATGGGCCTGTTCAACTTTTTCATGCAAGAGATCGCCATCGATCTCGGTACTGCAAACACTGTGATCTACTACGAGGACCAGGTGGTTGTGGATGAACCTTCCATCGTGGCCAAGGACCGCGCGTCAAACAAAACCGTGGCCATCGGCAGGCAAGCCCAGCAGATGCACGGAAAGACGCACGAGAACATCAAAACCGTGCGCCCCCTCAAGGACGGTGTGATCGCCGATTTCCAAAGCGCGGAGGACATGATCAAGGGCATGATCCGGATGATTCAGCGCCGGAGAAGCTTGTTCAACCCGACGCTCCGCATGGTCATTTGCATCCCTTCGGGCATTACGGAAGTGGAAAAACGCGCCGTCAAGGACAGCGCCGAGCATGCGGGAGCCAAGGAAGTCTTCCTCATCCACGAACCCATGGCGGCTGCCATCGGTATCGGCATCGATGTGGAAGAACCGATGGGCAACATGATCATCGACATCGGCGGCGGCACCTCTGAAATCGCCGTCATCGCATTGGGTGGCATCGTGACCGACAAGAACATCCGCGTGGCGGGGGATGAATTCACCCAGGATATCGAGGAGTACATGCGGCGCCAGCACAACATCCTCGTGGGTGAGCGGACGGCGGAGCAGATCAAGATCGAAGTGGGCAGTGCCCTGACTGAACTCGATGAGCCACCAGAGGACTACGCTGTGCGCGGCCGGGACCTCATGACCGGTATTCCCAAGGAGATCCTCGTGAGCTATGCCGAAATCGCCATGGCTTTGGACAAGTCCATTTCCAAGATTGAAGAAGCCATCCTGAGCTGCTTGGAGAACACCCCGCCAGAGCTCTCTGCGGACATCTACAAGACCGGCATCTTCCTGGCCGGTGGAGGTGCGCTTCTCCGCGGATTGGACAAGCGGATCAGCTCCAAAACAAGGCTTCCGGTCCACGTGGCCGAGGAGCCGCTGAGGGCTGTGGCCCGGGGAACGGCCATCGCACTCAAGAATGTCGAGAATTTCGCCTTCCTGATGCGCGAGTGAGCCTGGCCTGCTGATGCGGAACCTCTGGCTGCTCCTCCAACGAAACGCGTTTTTCCTCGCTTTCATCGCCCTGCTGGCGGTGTCGCTCTCTGTATTGTTTCGGCACAATGGCGCCGCGCGGTCCACTTGGTTCAGCCGCACCGGGTCGGTGCACTCCAAGGTGGAACAACAGCGCCACCAATGGTCCAACTACCTGCGCCTGGCGGAGCAAAACACTTCGCTCGCTGAGGAAAATGCCGAATTGCGGGCACGCCTCCTTTCCATGGAAATGGAAACCGGCTGGGAAGAGGATACCCTCCGCGGGTGGACGGTGCACAGCGGCATGCTTGTCAAGGGACCCGACGGCGCGCCCCTCTCCCTTTCCTTGGCCACCCCAGGGCAGGACAAAGCCATCGAAGCCGGCATGGGGGTCCTTGCCGGCGGTGCCGCCTTTGGCACTGTAGAAGAGGTCGGCGAAGCGCACAGCCGCATCCTCACCTTGCTCCACGGCGCTGCATCATGGAGCTGCCGCATCCGGCGCGGAGGGCCCGTGGTGTCCCTCGGTTGGGACGGGGTGGATTTTGAGCGCCTCCAACTGGTGGACGTGCCGCGGCACATCCAAGCCCAACGGGGCGACTCCATTTTTACTTCGGGCTATGACCTGCGGTTTCCTCCCGACATCCTCATGGGCACAGTGCTGGAATCGCGGCGCACTTCAGGAGCCGACTTCATTTCCATCTCGGTGAAGCCCGCTGTGGATTTCCTCTCTGTCCGTCACCTCGAATTCATTCAGCACCGCTCGGACTCGGAGAGGGTGGCGTTGGCAGCACCCCCCGAGCCATGATGGTCCTGAGGATATTGCTGCTGGTGGCACTGCAGGCCTTGCTGTTGCGCGACATCTCGCCGCTGGGTGAATGGACCCAGCCCCAATGGGCGTTGTGGGCGCTTCTGTTGATTCCACCGCAATCGGGCGCCTTCGTCAAGTTGTTGGGTGGGTTTGCCATGGGGGTTTTTCTGGACATCGCACTGGGCACCTACGGCCAACATATGTTGGCGGGCACCATGCTGGGTGGGCTGATGCCCGCGCTGCACAACCTGTTTGCTCCACGGGAGGGGTATGAAGTGACCGACCGGCCCATCCTACGCGACATGGGTTCCAGTTGGTTGCTGGGGTTCACCCTGGCCTCTGCCTTGGTCTACCACTTGGTGCTCATGGTGGTCACCGAATGGTATTGGCACCTGATGCCCGCGGCCATTTTGCCCACCTTGACCAGTGCCTGCTTCACCACCGTCTGCTGCATGGTCACGCACATGATCGTGTACTCGCCCGAACGCCGCAAAACAGGTAGCTGATGGATGTGCGGTTCAGAACGGTCGCACTGTTGGTGGTTTTTTTCACCTGCGCATTCATCGTGCGCTTGTTTTCGCTGCAAGTCATCCAAACCGAATGGAAGGACAAGGCGCACACCCTGACCAGCGATCGGCAGTCCATTCCCCCGAGCCGCGGCCTGCTCTTTGACCGGACGGGGGCGCTGTTGGTTGGTTCGCGGGCGGCCCATGACCTCATGGTGCTTCCACGTCAGTTGCCCGAACTGGACAGTCTGGATATGGGCGAGGTGGCGGCCTGGGCAGGCATGACCGTGGAAGATCTGGAAGGGGCGCTCACCAAGGCCAAGCGATACAGCCGCTACAAGACCTCCACGGTGCGCCGGGGCATTGATCTCGAAGAGCATGCCCGGATGGCCGCCACAATGCACCACCACCCCGGCTTCTCTTTTCGCACGCGGCCGTTGCGCGATCACATCCACGGCGTGGCCGGTCACCTCATCGGAGAATACGCCGAGGCCACGGCCAAAGACCTGGAGACCGATCCGTTTTATCGCTTGGGTGACCGCAAGGGGAAGAGTGGCCTGGAGCGGGTATACGAACTGGAACTAAGGGGGGTCAAAGGCCGAGAGTCCGTGTTGGTGGATGCGCGCAACCGCATTCGCGATACCGCCCGGACAGCCGATGAAGACCGGCCCGCGGAGGCCGGATTGGATTTGGCACTCACCCTGGACCTCTCCCTGCAGCAACTCGCCGAGCAGCTCATGCGCAACAAAAAGGGGAGCGTGGTGGCCATTGAACCCCACTCCGGGGAGGTCCTCGCCATGCTGTCGGCTCCGGGTTTTGACCCCGACCTGCTCGTGGGCTCCGGCCGCGGCGACTACTACAAACAACTGTCTGCCGACCTTGACAAACCGCTGTTCAATCGCGCGATCAAAGCCACATACAGGCCCGGTTCGATCTGGAAAATGGTGCAGGGACTGATCGCGTTGGACGGCGGCGCGATTCAACCATCCTCGCGGTTCTATTGCGACAGAAGGATCATCGGTTGCCACGGTCCACACCGTTGGGATGACCTGAGGTATGCGGTCATCCACAGCTGCAACCCTTACTTCTACAAAGTGATGCAGCGCGTGGTGACATCTGCCGAAGGCGAAACCAAATTCGAGCGGGCCGCATTGGGCCTCGACGCCTGGCGCGAACGCGTGACGGCATTCGGATTCGGCAGCAACCTCGGCGGCCGGCTACCCGGCACCTCTACGGGCAACATACCGAGCAGCAGCTATTATGATGGCATCTACGGCAAGCGCCGTTGGGATTTTGGCACCATATACTCCATCGCCATTGGCGAAGGTGAATTGCTGACCACCCCGCTCCAAATGGCCAACCTTGCGGCTATACTGGCCAACCGCGGCTGGTACCGCACGCCCCACTTCATCCGCAGTGTCGGCGAAGAAGGCAAGCCCTCGGGATTGGGCATTCGCATGGAAACCGGTGTGGATTCCATCCACTTCGAGCCCATCATCCGGGCGATGCGCCAGGTGGTGGAGGACCGCTCGGGTACGGCCCGCAGGGCCCGCATCGATGGCATCGCCCTGTGCGGCAAGACCGGAACCGTGCAAGACGAACCGCGCAAGGACCACTCGGTCTTCATCGCTTTTGCGCCCCAGGAGAACCCCCAGATTGCCCTGAGCGTCTATGTGGAGAACGCCGGCTTCGGTGGACAGTGGGCCGCCCCCATTGCCGCTTTGTTGGTGGAGCAATACCTGACCGGTACCGTGTCGTACGAGCGCCGGCTCCGCCGCATCCTGGAAGCGGACCTCAC
>DGOE01000001.1:33746-36131 GCA_002389295.1 Flavobacteriales bacterium UBA4474
CACGGGAGCAGAAGAAGCCACGGAAGCCCCATGACGCGCAACTCTGACATACGGCGCAACATCGATGGGCTGACCATTTTGTTGTTTCTGCTGCTCGCTGGCATCGGTTGGTTTAACCTGGTCTCAGCAGCTACAGGACCTGATGGGGCGGTGGAATGGGGCTTGCGCACCCTGCATGGCAAGCAGGGCCTCTGGCTGTTTGTCAGCCTCTTGCTGGGCTTCCTTGTGCTGCAGGTCGAGGGCACCTTCTTTATCCGGACGGCGTGGCTCAACTACGGGATCACCTTGTTGATGTGCGCCCTCGTCCTGGTCATTGGCCGAAAAATAGGGGGTGCCCGGTCCTGGTTCGGTTTTGGTGGATTCGGCATACAACCCTCGGAATTTGCCAAGATGGGCGCTGCCCTCGCCCTCGCTTGGTTCTGCTCCAAGGAGGGCGGACTCAACACGTTTGGTCAGCGCTTGCAGGCGGCTGTCATCGTCGGGGTGCCGGCTGCGCTGATCTTGCTGCAGCCCGATGCGGGAACGGTCCTGGTCTTTCTCGGCTTTGTGTTTGCCATGTACCGGGAAGGCCTCAGCGGGGCGGTCCTCATCGTTGGTTTTGCTGCGGTCGTCATGGCCGTCCTCACCATCCTGTCGGGCGCCGCAGACCTGGACTATCCTTTTGTCGGCGAGGCCAATGGCATTTACCGCTTTTGGGTCCTCTTCGTGACCCTGGGTGCCGGGGTCATCGCCTTGGTGCGCAATGCCACGCTGCCGCGATACCGCATGCGGGTCACAACGCGCGCCATCGCTGCCGCCATTGCCGCCTTGCTGTTTTCGGTGGTGATGCACCTGGCTTTGGAAGAAGTCCTGCGGCCGCACCAACGCGAGCGCATTCAGGTGTTGTTTGGACTGGAAGTAGACAACCCGGATGCCGATTACAACATCCGCCACGCCAAGACCGCCATCGGTTCGGGCGGGTGGACCGGCATGGGGTGGCGCAATGGGCCGATGACAGGCTACGGTTTTGTCCCCGAACAGGAAACCGACTTCATCTTCTGCACGTGGTCAGAGGAATGGGGACTCTTTGGGGCGGTGGCCTTCCTTTTGCTGTTCTCGGGCTTCATTCTCCGCATCCTGTTCCTGGCCGAACGACAACGCAGCGCCTTCACGCGTGTATACGCCTATGGCTTGGGCGGCATCCTATTCATGCACATGCTCATCAATGTGGGCATGGTGCTGGGGTTGGCGCCTGTCATTGGCATTCCACTGCCCTTCATGAGCTATGGCGGGTCGAGCTTCATGGCTTTCGCCCTGATGATCGCCATCCTCATCCGGCTGGATGCCGAGCGTTTCAGCGTCCTGCGGTGAGTCAGGGGTGGGCGATGCGCTTGGGCTGAATCAAAGGCCGAGGAGGACCTCCATCGGGTCCTTGGACCCGAAGAGCATGCGCTCTGGATTCTCCAACATCTCCTTGACGGCCACCAGGAAGCTCACGCTCTCCTTGCCGTCGATGATGCGGTGGTCGTAGCTCAGGGCCACGTACATGATGGGACGCACTTCGACCTGGCCGTTGATGGCCACCGGGCGCTCCACGATGTTGTGCATGCCCAGAATGGCGCTCTGTGGCGGGTTGATGATGGGCGTGGACAGCATGGAGCCAAAGACCCCACCATTGGTGATGGTGAAGGTGCCGCCGGTCATCTCGTCCACGGTGATTTCTCCGTCGCGGGCGCGGATCGCGAGGCGCTTGATTTCGGCTTCGATTTGGTCCAGGGTCATGGACTCCGCGTTGCGCACCACCGGGACCATCAGGCCTTTGGGTGAACTCACAGCGATACCGATATCGGCGTAATCGTGCAGGACCATCTCCTTGCCATCGATCATCCCATTGACCGAGGGATAGAGCTCCAGGGCCGAGGTGACGGCCTTGGTGAAAAAGCCCATGAAGCCGAGGCCGACACCGTGGGTCTCCTTGAACTTCTCCTTGTACTGCTTGCGGAGGTCCATGATGGGCTTCATGTCCACCTCGTTGAAGGTGGTCAGCATGGCCGTCTCATTTTTTACGCCCACCAAGCGCTCTGCCACCTTGCGGCGCAGCATGCTCATTTTTTCGCGGCGTACCTCACGGCTGCCCGACCACCCTGCGCCGGGCAGGTTGGGCTGGGGCACGCCCGCCGCCAATGCGGAGAGGACGTCTTGCTTCAACACGCGGCCACCGGGGCCTGTGCCTGCCACCTGGCCCGATTTCAGGCCGGCTTCGTCCATGAGCTTTCGGGCGGCAGGAGAAGGGTGTCCTGCTGCGTGTCCCGCCGGCGCGGCAGGCGCCGGGGCTGGTTTTTTTGCTGCGGCGGGTGCAGGCTTGGGGGCTGCAGGCTTGGCCGGCGCGGGTGCGGGTGCGGGTGC
>DGOE01000001.1:36181-36342 GCA_002389295.1 Flavobacteriales bacterium UBA4474
GCGCGGGTGCGGGTGCTGCAGCAGGCGCTGGCGGCTTGGCGGGTGCCTCGGCATCTGTATCGATCAGGCACACCACGGCTCCGACAGCCACGGCATCGCCTTCCTCTGCCTTCAACGTGATGGTGCCGCCCATTTCTGCCGGCAACTCCAAGGTGGCCTTG
>DGOE01000093.1:0-2046 GCA_002389295.1 Flavobacteriales bacterium UBA4474
TGATTGCCCGGTGGCAGCCCGCTGGTGGACAGCGAGGCCCCATCGCCAGAACCCTGCGCGATAAAGGTGCCATTGCCGGCTCCGGGATCCGTTCCGAACCAATATTCGATGCCCTCCTGTGCGAACAGGCCCTGCGCCAGGAAACAGATGAGCACTGTGCAAACGGCCCTCATTCGGATTCGGTTGACCATTCGACCTCAATCTCAAGCGGTGCACCTTGGGGAAGGATGTGGTACAGGTTGCTGACAGAGGTCAGCCTCGGCAGATTGTCCGGATAGCCCCTGTAGGAAAACGGGGTGAGGTCTCCTCCGATGCCGGCATTCAACCCGAATAGACCGGCTCCGATGGCCGGTGAGCCAGGCGCAGGGGTGTAGTCTGCTGCACTGTCGAAGTACGGAATGCTGTCGGCGTCGAGGAAAGTAGGGGGGAGATTCACCGTGTTGTTTTCCAACGGACTGGGGTCTGTGAATGTGCCCTGTGTAGAATAGAAAACATTGTGTTCGATGTTGCAGTCTGCACATCCATCGGCCAGGTTGAACGGGGCGCCCTCGTAGATGAAAACATTGGAGTGAAAGGTGGCTGTTGGACCGAATACGCCAAGGCGCTGGGATTCAGTTCCCACGATGAGGTTGTAGGCCACGATGCCATCCACCATGGTTCCCGCTACAAGCTGTTGGAACGGCCAAAACATCTCAATGTGGTTGTTCAGTAAGGTCCAAGCGGTGTCTTTGTTGCTGGTTGAGACGATGGGGTAGCTGTTCGGGGCGAGTTCCGGAGCGAAGACGTTGTTGATGGCTTGCCAATTGCGCGAGCCTAGTGAAACGCTCTGCGGGCTGCTTTCGAAAAATCGGCCGGGTCCGTAGAACCGGTTGCCGCGAGCGGTCAGGTCTGCCACGTGGTAACCGTCTGCCTGCTGAATGGCTTTGAGGTAAAGTCCCTCGACGGTGATGCCGTCCGCGCTCACCTCGATGTCCTCCACCTCAGCGCGCAACCCACCTTGCGTTTGCGGTGCGTGCCCGGGCCCCATGATGTGAAGGGTTTTGTTGACGATGAACGAGCCGTATCCGACGGGCGAAGGCAGGAGCTGGATGATGTCACCGTCGGCCGCGTCGTCTATGGCGTCCTGGACGGTCGTGAATCCGGCCGCACTGGGTTCGATGGAGCAGACGGTCAGGACATTCTGGGCGTGGATGCTGCCGGCGAAAAGGGCGAAGACGGCCAGCGTATGCACCGCGCAAAGCACGACCCGGGTGGGGGCAAGGGTGAAAGGCATTCAAGAATGATTAAGTTTCTAAAATATAGCGCGATTTCTGCATGCGCAGGACCCCAGATTTGTGGTTGTGTCTACTTTCAGACGTCTTGGAAAAGGAATCGGCGCATGCAACTTCGACCCGGACGCCCTCGTGGACGACGCGTCGTGCTTTTTTCTGCCCGGCGAATTTTCGGGCGATGGAATCGTCGGTGCAGCCGATGTGCTGGCGATGTTGAACGCGTGCGGTTTCTCTTGCGATTGATGCGCTTCACTTGATCAAAAGGAAAGGCCGCCCTGAGGCAGCCTTTCTCATTCCATTGCGGGAATCGGGAAACCGGTGAGCCTGTGGTTCAGTACTGCGGTTCGAAGTCCATGGCATTGAACATGAAGGCCCACTTGTCGGCCTGCTCGTCGAGGATTTTGGAGGTGGGCTTGCCGGCGCCGTGGCCGGCATTGGTCTCGATGCGGATCAGCACCGGATCGGTGCCAGCGTGGGCGGCCTGTAGGCGGGCGGCGAACTTGAAGCTGTGGGCCGGGACGACGCGGTCGTCGTGGTCGGCCGTGGTGACCATCGTGGCCGGGTAGTCCGTGCCGTCTTTCAAGTTGTGCAACGGTGAGTAACCGTTGAGGTTGTCGAAATGGGCCTGCGAGCTGTCTGCGCAACCGTACTCTGGAATCCAGCCCCAACCGATGGTGAAGCGGTGGTAGCGCAACATGTCCATCACGCCCACCGCCGGGAAAGCCACATTGGCCAGGTCGGGTCGCTGGGTCATGGTGGCGCCGACCAGCAGGCC
>DGOE01000093.1:2111-6677 GCA_002389295.1 Flavobacteriales bacterium UBA4474
TCGTCGAAGACGTTCTGCTTCTTCAGCAGCATGCCGCCTTCGTGCCAATCCTCACCGAACTCGCCACCTCCGCGCAGGTTGGGCATGGCGTACACGCCGCCTTGCTCGAGGAGCACGATGTTGGAGGTGGAGAAACTCGGGGTCAGCGAGATGTTGAATCCGCCGTACGCGTAGAGCATGGTCGGGCGTTGGCCGTCCATCTCGAGGTCCTTCTTGTGGACGATGAACATCGGGACCATCGTGCCGTCCTTGGAAGGGTAGAAGACCTGCTTGCTTTCGTATCCGGCCGGGTCGAAGTCGACGTTGGGGACGTAGAACGGGGTGCTCTCGCCCGTGGCCATGTCGTAGCGGAAGATGCTCGTGGGGTAGGTGAAGGAGGTGAACGCGTAGAACAGCTCGGTGGCGTCCGACTTGCCGCCAAAGCCGCCGGTGGAGCCGGTGGCGTTGGGCAGGGCGATCTCACGGGGGTTGGATCCGTCGGCGTCGCAGCGGGTGACCGCGTTGCAGGCGTTCTTGAGGTGGGTGGCGAAGAGCTGGCCGCCGGCGGTGCTCACGCCTTCGAGCAGGTGCTCGCTCTCGGGGATGACGTCCGTCCAGATGCTGCGGTCGGATGGGTTGGCAGGGTCGACGGCGACCAAGCGGTACTTCGGCGCGTCGATGTCGGTCATCATCAGCAGCTTGCCATTCATGTGGTCCACGATGTTGGAGCGGGTGTTGAATCCGTCCACCACCATCTGCCATTCGGCATCCGGATTGGTGAGGTCCTTGATGTGGAGGTTGTTGCCGTCGGTGCCAGTGCTCGTGTTGAGGATGAGGTAGTGGTTGTCCTCGGTGGCGTAGGCAAAGTGATAGCGGTTGGGCTCATCGTCGTTGCGGAAGACCAGCCTGTCTTCGCTCTGGGGGGTGCCCATCTCGTGGAAGTACACGCTGTGAAAGGTGTTCTCGGCGCTGAACTCGCTGCCATCGGGTGCGGGGTAGCGGCTGTAGTAAAAGCCGTTGCCCACCCAGCTGGCGCCGGAAAACTTGACCCACTCGAGCACATCGCCCGTCTCTTCACCGGTTTCGAGGTCCATGATGCGGATCTCCTGCCAGTCGCTGCCGGCGGCATTGCGCATGACGGCGATGTACTTGTCGTCGTCCGAGGCGCTGGACAGGCTGGCTGTCACTGTGCCGTCTTCGCTGAGCGTATTGGGGTCGAGGAACACTTTGTCTTCGCCGTCCAATCCTTCTCTGACGTACCACACGCTCTGGTTTTGGAGGCCGTCGTTCTTGCTGATGTAGTAGCGGTTGCCAATCTTCCGAGGGGCGCCCACTTTTTCATAGTTGAAGATCTGCTCGTAACGGTCGTGGATGGCGCTGCGGAAAGGGATGCCATCGAGGTGGCCGCGGGTTACGGCGTTCTGGGCTTCCACCCAGGCGCCCGTCTCTTCGCTGCGGTCGTCTTCGAGCCACCGGTAGGGGTCGGGGACATCCGTTCCGAAGTAGGAGTCCACCACGCTGTCTTGGCGCGTGTCCGGGTATTCGAAGGCCTTCATGTGGTCGGATTCAGTGGGGGTGGCGCATGCAACCCAAAGGAGGGCCATGGCGAAAGGGAGACAAAGGTTGCGCATAATCGTGAATGGGGTGGCAAATTAGGTGCATGAAGAATAGCCACGAAATTGATTACCGTATCCACGGTGATGACCTCCAGACGGTGGAGGTCGAATTGGATCCGCAGGAGACTGTCATTGCTGAGGCTGGGGCCATGAACTGGATGGAGGAGGACATTGCTTTTGAGGCCCGCATGGGTGATGGAACGGAAGCAGCCGGTGGGTTCATGGACAAGCTCTTTGGTGCAGGAAAACGCATGTTGACCGGTGAGAGTCTGTTTATGACGCACTTTACCAACCGGGGTGCCACCAAGCGCCAAGTGGCCTTTGCCGCACCTTACCCCGGCAAAATCGTACCGGTGGACCTCTCTTCGCTCGGTGGCGATCTGTTGTGTCAGAAGGATGCGTTTCTCTGCGCGGCGATGGGGACGCGGTTGAGCATCGCCTTCAATAAAAAACTCGGCGCGGGCTTCTTTGGCGGTGAGGGTTTTATTCTTCAGAAGCTGCAGGGCGATGGACTTGCTTTTTTGCATGCCGGTGGCACCGTGGTCAAGCGGGAACTCAATGGTGAAACGCTCCGCGTAGATACCGGGTGCATCGTGGCTTTCGACGCCACCGTGGAGTATGACATTGAGGCCGCAGGAGGGCTGAAGAGCATGTTCTTTGGCGGAGAAGGGCTGTTTCTGGCCACGTTGCGTGGCCACGGCACGGTGTGGTTGCAGAGCCTGCCTTTCAGCCGATTGGCAGACCGCATTCTGATGAATGCACCATCACATGGCGGCCAATCAAAGGGTGAAGGCAGTGTCCTGGGCAACCTCGGAAGGATGATGGACGGCGTGTAGACCGGGTAGCTGCGCTGGGGGAAACCAGGATCAATTGCGGCCGGCTGAATCCCGTGAAATGTTCTACATGGGCGATTTTTTTGGGGACGAAATTATTATTTTCGTCGATTAATGGGTATATTTATGATTGCCCAACCCAGATTGTGCTCGCATGAACCGTCTGACCACCCTCCTCCTTTGCCTTGTCTGTGCAGCATTTGCGCACGGACAAACCTCCTCATATGGTCTCTCCGTTGAAGTACTCACGGAGCACGATGCCGGCCCTTTGGCTGGCATGACCACCTATCGCATCTACATGGACTGTGTCTATGCGGACGACATTGTTTCGTCCGTCAGTGGTGATGCCATCTTCCCGATGGACCTGACCACGACCACATCGTTCTATCAGGATGCCTTGGGTTCTGCTACGCCCAATGCAGTGAATCCGCTGCTTTTTGGCTTCTTCCCGGATTTGGAATACGACAGTTGGGTCACGGTCGGCATTTTCCAGCAACCGGACGGGGCGCTGAATGAGGGTGAAATCAGCACGGTGGAAAGCCCTACACAAGGATGGGTTTCTGATTTTGAGTCGGGCGGCAACTTGATCATGGACGATGCCACGGGAGGCGCATGGTTTGTGACGCAGAATTACAGCAATGGTTTGGCCGGTGATGATTTGCAGGTTTTGCTCGCGCAGGTGACCACGGACGGCGAGATTTCGGGCACTTTATTGGTTCAGGTCTTCGAACACGGTGTGGGTGCTTCAGATTTGAGATTCCATTTGGGTTTTGAAGGCACCAATGGATCTGGTGCGGGAGGCTGCACGGACCCTGCAGCAGACAACTACAACGCAGGCGCCGCCGAAGACGATGGGTCTTGTTTGTACGGTGGATGTACCGATGCCGCCGCGTGTAATTATGACAGTGCAGCCAACGACGACGACGGCACTTGCGATTTCCCCGCGCCTTTTAGGGACTGCGATGGGAATTGTCTGACCGATACGGACGGTGATGGGGTGTGTGATGAAGAAGAAGTGTCCGGATGTACGGACGATTTGGCTTGGAATTTTGATGACGCTGCTACCGAAGAAGATGGCAGCTGTGTGTATTTCAACGCTTGCGATACTGAGGCGGATGCCGTGGTGATGGTGAGCAGTTTTGACTACGATCCTGCCGCGCTGAACCTCGAAGTAGGGGCCACCGTGGTGTGGGTCAACATCGGTGGTTTGCACAATGTCAATGGAACGACGGACCAATTGACAGGCTTGCCTTTTGACAACCCCCAACCTTTCTCAATCCCGGCGGTGCTGGGCTCGGCTGAGGGGACCTGCTTGGGATCGTTCACCTTTACGGTGCCCGGCGTGTACAATTACAACTCCTCGGTATCCAACCAGGCTGAATTGGGCATGGTGGGAAGCATCACCATCGGTACGGGCGGTTGTATCGATTCTGACGCGACCAACTTCGATGCTGCTGCTGAATACGATGATGGCAGCTGCATTTTCTCCGGCTGCACGGACATCACCGCGAGCAACTACGATCCAGAAGCACAAATTGACAATGGTTCGTGCCTCTATCCGGGGTGTACCGATGCCGGTGCGGCAAACTATGATGCCTCGGCCAATGACGACGACGGCAGCTGCATCTTCCCCGGATGTACAGATTCCTCAGCGGCGAATTACGATGCCGCGGCCAACACCGACGACGGTTCATGTATCTATGAAGGCTGCACGGATGAGGCTTCTTGTAATTATGATGCCCAGGCCGATATTGATGATGGCTCCTGTTTGGATGCTCTGGGAACTTGGGGCTTGGACTATGTGGATTGTGATGGCCAATGCTTGAACGATGCCGACGGCGACGGTGTGTGTGACGAGGCAGAGGTCAGTGGATGCAACGATGCCAGTGCGTGCAACTACGACGCCAGTGTGACCGAGAATGACGGTACGTGCGATTACTGCACGTGTTCGGGCGGTGGCGATACGACGTGGGTCGCTGGGGATACCCTGACGAGCCTGACGTTTACCGATGACACGGTGGGTTACGCCCTCGATGTAGAGTGGGTCACCACCCAGACTGATGGAGACTTGGTGGGTTTGTCCACCTATCGCTTGTACGTGAAATTGAACACACCATCGGACTTGCTGAGCTCTTGCT
>DGOE01000139.1 GCA_002389295.1 Flavobacteriales bacterium UBA4474
CCAATGGCATGAGCTATGTGATCGACCGGTTGAAGGGCCGCGACCTGTTCTGTCACGTGACCTTGGACAAAGGCGAACGCAGCGACCTGGCCAACCTGGCCAACGAGCACCTCTAAAGGGGGCGTCCGCTGGGGTCGTTCGCGTCTGCAAACACGCTTGGCACGCCGGCGAAGCGGGGGTTTGGCGCTACAAGATTTGGGATTGATTCGGGGTGAAAATCACCCTTCAATCCATGCGTTCTTCTTCCTTCCCCCTTCTGCTCCCCGCGCTGTTCTGCGCTTCAATTGTTCACGCCCAAAGCACGGGTTCCGTTGGCTGCGCCACTGAGCTCGACGGCGATGGCGTCGTCGGAATGAGCGACCTGCTCATCGTTCTCGCCGATTTCGGCAGCACCTGCGTGTCCGATCCGCCCACCGCGGGTTGGCCCACCGTGCATTTTACCGAGTTTCATTACAACCCGGCCACCGCCCAGGGCACCGATTCGGAATTCGAGTTTCTCGAATTGTACAATCCGGGTGATCAGCCCGTTGACCTGTCAGGGTGGTCCCTTTCTGAGGGGCTGTCCTTCACCTTTCCCGAAGGGACGGTCTTGGCGTCCGCTGACTATTTGGTGGTCGCGTCATCGGCCGTGAGCTACGCTGGACTGGGATACCCGGTCTACGACTGGGGTTCAGGAGGCCTGCACAATTCCGGCGAACTGATTGCCCTGCGCGCGCCTGATGGTGTCGTGATCGAGTCTGTGCTCTATTCCGACACCGGAGATTGGGACAGCGCACCCGATGGACAGGGACCCTCGTTGGAACGGCTGTTCCTGACCGGCGACCCCCACGATGCGGCACAATGGTCCGCTTCCATCGGCACGGGTGGAACGCCGGGGGCGACCAACAGCCTGTGGCTGGATTGACCGGTCTCAGGAAAGGGACACGGCGCGGTCCCCAATCACGGCGTCGAGCGGTGCGCCTTTTTGCAGCACCACGGTCGTCTCCTCACGGGTCACGGTCACCTTGAGTTGCCGGCCCCTGAACTGCAGTTGGAAGGCATAGCCCTTCCATGCGGCGGGGAGCATGGGGTTGAAATGGGGGCGGCCGTCCCTGACCCTGAAGCCCCCGAAGCCTTCGACGAGGCTCATCCAAGTGCCCGCCATGCTCGTGATGTGCAGGCCTTGGTAGGCCTCGTGGTTGTAATCGTCGAGGTCCAGGCGGGCGGTCCGCAAATACATCTCTACGGCCTTGTCCTCCATGCCGAGCTTGGCGGCGAGGATGGCGTGCACACAAGGACTCAAGCTGCTCTCGTGCACTGTCCGTGGCTCGTAAAACTCGAAATTCTCGCGGTGGGTCGCCCGGTCGAATTCGTCCTCGAAGAAATACAGTCCCTGCAAGGTGTCGGCCTGCTTGATAAAGACGGACCGCAGAATGCGGTCCCAGCTCCAGTGCTGGTTGATGGGGCGCTCAGCTGGATTCAGATCGGCGGCCATCTGCTGCTCCTTGTCCATGAAGCCGTCTTGCTGAAGAAACACCCGCGTGCCGTCCAACTGGGGGTAATGCATGTCCCGGATCACCGCCTCCCAGTGGGGCCGCTCCTGGGCCTCTTCAAAGGACCACTTGCTGCACTGTGCCTCGAGTTCCGCCGGGGCATGTGCCTTCATCCAATCGAGGGCGTCGCAGGCCTGGGACAGGCACCAGGCCGCGAGCCGGTTGGTGTACCAGTTGTTGTTGACGTTGTTCTCGTATTCATTGGGGCCGGTCACGCCCAGGATGACCCAGGCTTTCTTGTTTTCAGACCAGTTTACCCGCTGCGCCCAGAACCTGGCCACACCGAGCACCACCTCCCAGCCTCCTTGGGCCATGTAGCCCGCGTCTCCAGTGTACCGTATGTAGTTGTGGATGGCGTAGACCATGGCGCCATTGCGGTGGATCTCTTCAAAAGTGATCTCCCACTCATTGTGGCACTCCTCCCCGTTCATGGTGACCATGGGGTACAGTGCCGCACCCTTTTCAAAGCCCAGCTTTGCCGCGTTTTCGATGGCGCGGTCCAGGTGGTTTCTGCGGTAGACGAGCAGTTGCCTCGCCACTTCATCGGGATGCGTGCCGAGGTAAAAAGGCAGGCAATACGCCTCGGTGTCCCAATAGCTCGCGCCTCCATACTTCTCGCCGGTGAATCCCTTCGGGCCGATGTTGAGGCGCGGGTCGTCGCCTGTAAAGGTTTGGTTCAGGTGAAAGATGTTGAACCGGATCGCTTGTTGTGCGGCGACATCGCCCTCAATGGTGATGTCCGACCGCTCCCAAATGCGTTCCCACGCCATCATGTGGTCTTGCAAGGCACCGCTCCATCCGAGCGCCATGGCACCTTCGACTTTTTCGGCCGCATTGGCCAAGAGCTGCTCCTCGGCGTGGTCCATGCCGCGCAGCAAGGCCACTGTCTTGTCTATGACGATGCGGGTTCCGGCTTCCACTTCTGCGGCCATTTCCACGGCATGGCCTTGGTCCAATGCTTGGCCTGTGGTGTCTATGGACCGGCCATCGCACCAACCGGAGACGCGCACGGCATG
The DNA here is from genome assembly GCA_002389295.1 of Flavobacteriales bacterium UBA4474. Classification (GTDB taxonomy): domain Bacteria; phylum Bacteroidota; class Bacteroidia; order Flavobacteriales_D; family Sanyastnellaceae; genus UBA8752. The sequence continues at coordinate 2,549 of DGOE01000139.1, forward strand.
CGCCACTTGGAAGCCTGTCTTGCGGGTGCCGACCAGCAAGTGCCCTCCGTGGTCATCGCCGCCCTGGGCGTGCACATCCCAAAACCGCTCTTCCCAGTTGGCGTCCTCATTGCGCACGTCGCCATCGAGACGGGCCTCAAGGACGACGCTCCCCTCCCCGGCGAGCACGTCGACGGCATAGCGGATGTGGGCCGTTTCCACATCGGCCATGCTGCAAAACCGCTGGGCTTTGACCGCCAGTCGAACGCCGGCCACTTCCACTTCAAAGGTGCGGGTCAGCAAGCCCCGCTGCATGTCCAGCTCCCGCCTGAAATGGTCGGGTGCCTGCACAGCGAGGTCCATCATGGTGCCGTTGACGCGGAGATGGATGGTGGTCCAGTCAGGTGCGTTGAGGACCTTGGCGAAATACTCCGGGTATCCATTCTTCCACCATCCCACCTTGGTTTTGTCGGGGTAATAAACGCCGCCGACATAGCTCCCGCGCAAGTGATCACCCGAATACGCCTCCTCGTGGTTGGCGCGTTGACCAAAGCGTCCGTTGCCGATGCTAAAGATCGATTCCGAACTGCGTTGGCGCTCGGGATGAAAGCCCGATTCGACCACCTTCCAAGGGTCGACATCCAAGTATCTGATCATACTGCGAAGTAAATGCCTTCAGGACAGCTTGTCCACCATAACCGCCAGGCTGAAGTCAGCAAAACCGCTGATCACGCATTCGGCTTCTTTCAAGCGCGCGCCATCTCCGACGCCGATGACCCTGAAACCGCCATTGTGCGCGGCCTGAATCCCGGAGACGGCATCCTCGAAAACCACGCATTGTGCAGGCTCCACACCGAGGGCCCGTGCGCCCTTGAGAAACACTTCAGGGTCCGGCTTGGAAAAGGTGATGCTGTTGCCATCCACGATGACATCGAACCGGTCCGTGATGTTGCAGCGCTCCAAGATCAGCGGTGCATTGCGGCTGCTGGAGCCGAGCCCCACCTTGATTCCTTGGCTGCGCAGCTCATCGATAAATGCCAGGACGCCTGGAAAGAGCTCTTCCGGCGTCATGGACGCGACCAACTCCAGGTACTGCTGGTTTTTGCGGTCCATCAACCGGACCTTGGTGTCGTTGTCGAGTACCAATCCGCCTTTGGAAAGAATGTACTCGAGTGACCCTACGCGGCTTACGCCTTTGAGCTGCTCATTGTCGGCGTGGTCAAATGGCACGCCGAGCTCCTCGGCCAGACGCTGCCACCCTGTGAAATGGTACTTGGCCGTATCCACGATGACGCCATCGAGGTCAAAAAGGCAGGCTTGAGGGGAGAATGCCATGGCCTGTGCGGTCAGTCTTGCAAATGCGGCAGGATGTGCTGCAAATGATAAGAAGCCAACCCGTCGATGGGCTTCTTGATGATGCTGCCCACTTCCATGCCGTCCTCGGCGCATGCTGCGCGAAGTTCTTCTTGGAAGTGATACGCCACGCTTCCGATGAAGTGCACCGGTTGCTCCTTCCACCCCTCAAAGCACTTGACGTGGACGTCAAGGAATGCCCGGAAGCCCTCGATCAGCCATGCTTTGAACATGGGTTCTGCCCTGTGCTTCCCGATGAAGGTCATGAAGCTCGCCAAAAAGACGTTGGGGTCCTCTTCCCGGTACACCCGGTCAATGATGTCGTCTTTGGACAGACCATAGGTGGCATCAAAATCGCGGTCTACCGCCTCGGGCAGGTGGTGATAGAGCTTGGCGGCGAGCAATTTCTTGCCGTGCCAACTGCCGCTGGCCTCGTCGCCCAGGATGTAGGCCAAGGCTGGAACCTCTTCAGACACCGTCTGCCCATCAAAATGACAGCTGTTGGAGCCCGTTCCGATGATGCAGGTGACGCCTGGTCGGCCATCATAGGTGCTGTAAGCGGCCCCGGTCAGGTCGTGGCCCACATGGACCTGCGCCGAGCCAAACACACGCTGCAGCCCTTCTTCAATGATGGCGCACAGCGGGGCGGAACTGCTCCCCGCACCGTAAAAGTATACGTGGGTGATTTCAGCACCGATGGCCTGCACATCAGCATGTGCGGTCATGACCTCCTCTACCTTGTCTGCGGTGTGGAAATATGGATTGAATCCCATGGTGTGGAATTCCAACAATTCCTTGCCCGAAGCATCGAGGAGCTGCCAATCACATTTGGTGGAACCGCTATCGGCGATGAGGACGCGCATGGGTTCAGCCAATCCGTTGCACGAGGTCTGCTACACGGCTGGAGTACCCCATTTCATTGTCATACCAACCGAAGACCTTGACCATGTTGCCCTGTGTGGAGGTCATGTCGGCATCGAAAATATTGCTGTGCGGGTTGCCCACGATGTCCTGGCTGACGATGGGGTCCTCGGTGTATTCGAGGATGCCCTTCATCGGCCCATCGGCTGCGGCCTTCATGGCGGCATTG
>DGOE01000087.1:0-12862 GCA_002389295.1 Flavobacteriales bacterium UBA4474
CGCACAATATTCCCCAAAGGCAATCCGCCCAGCAGGCTGCACCATCGACATTCTTGCGTCGTATCTTTTAGCTTGCCAAAACCATGTGGAGCCGCGTCAAAATCCTGCCACGCCATAGACTGACAGATGAGTCGGTCGAGGTTGCCGTGCAGCCCAGAGGAGGAAAAATCCAATATAAAAAAGGGCAATTCGTGGTGCTGGAAGTCAAATTGACGTCCGGCATTAGAAGAAGCGCCTTTTCCATTGTGCGGGCGGAAGGTAAAGGCATCATTTTGGGCGTAAAGCGCAATGGCGACGGCGGCATTTCTGCATGGCTCAACGGATTGAAGGCGCCGGCCCACGCCAGCATGGCGGGACCCTTCGGCCAGTTCCAACTCGACACTAAAGCGGAAAAACACGTCTTCATCACAGGGGGGAGTGGCATCACCCCGGTACGGAGCATGTTTGACCGCCTGCTGGAAATGAAATTGGTTCCGGTCCTGATCTACGCCAACCGATCTCCCGAACAGTCGATGTACCTGGAGTCTTTCCGAACCTTGGCAAAATCAGGATTTATTGAGTTGATCGAAGTCTACGATCGCGACATTCACGGCGCACTCGAAAAAATTGATTTGCAGGGTGCGGCCCTGTATGCCTGTGGGCCGGCTGGACTCATGGACAATGTCCTCCAGTCATTGGCCACTTTCGGAATCACAGAAGACCAAGTCCAAACAGAGAAATACGGCTTGGCCATGGGGACGCCCACCTCCATGCCCAACTCCTTTTTCTGGAAAAGCCTATGGCGGAGGCACCTGCCTGTCCCATTCGGCAGCGGACGCACCATGCTGGAGAGCGCCAGGGAACAAGCATTACCGATTCCCCATGCCTGTGAAGTGGGCGTCTGCGGCGCGTGCAGGGCCAAGGTCATCGAGGGCAATGTCCTCTGCGGAAAGGATGTCTTTGGACCTGGCGAAGAAATCCTCACATGCATCAGCCAACCCCACGGCAGCACGCCCCCGACCATTGGCCCTCCACGCGGAGGGCGTGCGGAGTTGGTCACCGTGTTTCTCCTGATCGGTGTCTTGGTCACCGGAATTTGGTGGGTGCCACCCGGCCAGGGGTTCAAGGCCCTGGGACCCATGAACACCTCCCATGAAAATTTGGAGTGTGCGGCCTGTCACAAAGAGGCCCCTGGTACATTCAGACAACAGGTGGGCCACAATGCACGCAGCCTGCTGGGACTGCACGAGACGGCCATGGTATCCGTTGGTTTTTCCCCGGTGGACAACAATGCCTGTATGGATTGTCACAACCGCCCCAACGACCGCCACCCCGTCTCTCGTTTTTTAGAACCGCGCTTCGCTGAGCAGCGAGCAGCGATCGGACCACACGTGTGCAACAATTGCCATGGAGAACACCAAGGCCAGCGGGTCGCCATGGCAGAACCAGGGTTTTGCATCCATTGCCACCAAGACACCGAAGTCATGTACGACAATGTGGAACCCTCCCACGCCGAACTCATCACAAACGGCGCCTGGGAGACCTGTCTGCAATGCCATGACTACCACGGCAATCACTTGCACGATGCGCCCAAGAGACTTTCCGAAGGCATTCCACAGGAGACCATTTTAAACTACTTGAGGGGTGGTGCCGACCCCTTTGGCTCCGAAAAGACCTTTACGGCAGAATATCCATAATGCGCCATTTTCTCATCCTCACCTGTCTCTGTGGTCCCTGGTTGTTGACGGCACAACAATCCTCCCCGCCCAACGCATCCGACACAGTGCTTGCCGTGGACTTCCAACTCCGGGTCCGCTCGGAATGGCGGGATGGCTATAAACTGGCCAACAGGGTTGAAGACGCAGGAGAAATGACCACCATCCAAAGAAACCGACTGGGCATCCACGGTGGTTGGAATGGGCTCAAATTCAAAGTGCAGCTGCAGGACGTCCGGGCCTTTGGTGGCCTCTCGGGCCCCACAGGAAGCAACACAGGCGCAGCAGAGGCGTGGGCCAGGATACCGTTGACCAAAAAGGTAAACTTGACGTTCGGCCGCATGAGCGTAGACATGGACAACGCAAGGATTGTCGGGGCTGCAGACTGGGCCAATCCTGGACGTTTTCTGGACGGTGTGCGCTTGGACCTGCAACGGGATCACGGCATGACATCGGCTTTGGTGACATGGGATGACGGCGCCCAGACGCGCCGGTCAATCGCGTACCACAATGGCCACCTCAGCGAAGGAAAACACCGATACTCCCTCCTCGTTTTCGACCAGGCCAGCTTGACAGAACCCAACCTCACCACAGCGGGCGGAACTTGGAAATGGACGCCTCAAAAAGGACGTTGGTGGAACATGGAGGCCTATCTGCAGTTCTCCGATGGCGGGGGCACAGCGGCCATGTGGGTGCTCGATGGCGGGGTCCAACGCGACAGCGGCAGCAGCTCCAGGTGGGGCATAGACTACCTCTCAGGCAGTGGCAGTTCGGCGGCATTCCAACCCTTGTTGGGCACCAACCACAAGTTCTACGGCTGGATGGACCACTTCTATGTCGGGGCTGCCTCCGACGGCCTGTTGGGTGCGCGCCTCGACCACCGCATCCCCTGTTTTTCGCAGCGCGCGGCTTTGGGTGCCACCATTCACCACTTCAGAACACCAACGGGCGATGCCCTGCTCGGCAATGAATTGGACGTGTGGCTCACTGGAAAACATACCAGTGGTGTTCAATGGCATGTCGGATGGTCCCTGTTGGACCCCACGCGCAAACATGTCCAACGCCAATCGAACCTGAGTGGAGACGGCATCACCAACGCCGCGGAAAAACTGCAACAATGGGGCTGGGTTTCTGTCAACCTGAATCCATCGATTCTGCTGAAATGAGCACCGTCACACCCCCTACAAGATTTTGGACCTTCACTGTACTCGGTGGAGCTTGTCTCTTGGTCTACCTGTTTGCGACCGCCCCCACTGAACTCGCCGCAGAAGGGCCCAATCAAAAATCGATATCCACGAAAGAGGCATTGACCATGCTCGCATGGGAAAACGATGTGACACGCACCCTGTTCACGAAAGAAATCGTGGGTAAAGGCAAAACACAAGGGTTGAAATTCCATGAGGATTGGGCCGACCAGGATGTCATTGCCGGGCCCCTGCCTGCCCTGTTTCTGCGGGGCGTTGCCTTAGAAATCTCTACCAGCACAGTCCCCCTCAACCTCTTCTTGGGTTCGGATTTTCCCATCGAATCCTCCAACCGGTTCAATGATCTGCAGATGAAGGAATTCAAGGCCATGCGGGAGGACTTGCTTCCTCGGCATTTCATTGACCCCGCCACGGGCGAACACGTGAGCATGTTTCCCGACTTTGCTTCTGCTGGGCCTTGTGTATCCTGCCACAATGAACACGAGCGCTCCAGCAAAACCGACTGGGCTTTGGGCGATTTAATGGGGGCCACCACCTGGTCCTATCCTTCAGATTCTGTGACGACGGATGAATTCCTGGCCATGCTCTCCGAATACAGGAAAGGCGTAGAGGTTGTGTGGGGCCAATACCTCGGAGAGCTCGACGCGCTCCAAGATGAGCAACGGCCCACCATCGGAAATACATGGCCTTCAGAGGGCCTGTACATACCCAGCCACGAGGCGCTGCGGGACAGCATCGACAAAATGTCAAACAGCGCGCTTTTCACGCAAATGCTCAATACGGCCACATTCTAATGCGCGAGGCGTCGCGATACTTGACCTGGCTGACAGCGGGCATCATGCTGGTCGCATGGGTGCTGAATGTCGACCAAATGGAGTCTCTGGCATTCCAACGCGAACGGGACTACAGAAACATCAGCGGCCTGGTGGTCATGGGACTGGTGTTGTTCCAATGGGGCTTGACCCTCGGGCGCACCGTCTTTCAACGCTCCGGAAGCCAATGGAGCGGTTGGGTCGATTGGCACCTGCGCAGCGCATTGGTGTTGCCCTTTGCCATGCTTGCGCACTCCATTGCTTATGGCTGGGGTCTCCTGATATTGCTCCCCCTTTCGCTGCTGGCTGCAGCCCATTTCGGTTCCATGCTCAACGACGAGGTTGCCTTGCGCAAAAACCTGAAATACCACATCGCATTTTCTGCCCTGACTTTGGCTTTGACGGTGGCCCATGCGGTCACCGTTCTCACTTTTAATTGATCAGTATTCAGGGAAATCCTCTGGGTCGGGCTTGCCGTCATCCAAGTCGGGAATCATTTGCTGGGGCGCGTCGGCCCACAATTCCTCCAAGCCGTAGTGCCCCCGCCAATCCTTGTGAAAGATGTGGACCACCACGTCAGCATAGTCGAGCAGCGCCCACTGACCGCCACGCAAACCCTGCTTCATCCAAGGTGACTCGCCGTGGACCTTTTCGGTAAATTCCTCCACGCTGCGGGCAATGGCCTCGACCTGCGTGTTGGATTGGCCTTCGCATATGATGAACCGGGCCGCCACGCTGTTTTGCATGGTGCTGAAATTCACGATACAAATGCGGCTGCCCTTGACCTCCTGTATCCCGTCCACAACGGCAGTAACGAGGGCATCCGTAGAAGGTCCCGTTGTGCGCTCGGGGGCATTCCGAGACGTGGTCGCGTAGGTACGCGGATCGGGTTGTGCTTGATTTTGTTCCAACGTGCGCTAAAATAGCCCCCGTGGAGGACCCAAACATCGCCGCAACACAACACCTCTTCAAAGCCATGGGAGGACCGCCCCACTCGACCGCGACCATCGGCAGGTGGAGCGCGTTGGGATGGGACACCACAGACAGCACGAATTCTCGTGCACTGCAAGCGCTGAAGTCAGCACCGCAGCACAGCCTCGACCACTTCGCCATACACGTAAACGAGCAAACGGCCGGCCGCGGCCAACAACAAAGGGCGTGGACCCAAGAGGCCAACCGGGACCTCGTGATGACCCTGATCTTGACCCGGAACCTGCCCGCTGCACATCCGTTTGCGCTCAACCTCGCCATCAGTCTGGCTGTTTTAGAAGGCATCGGAGATGCGCTGCCTGCCATCAATGTCGATGGACTTGAAATCAAATGGCCCAACGACATCATGTGGCGGGGGCGAAAAGCGGGAGGTGTTTTGATTGAAAACAGCTGGCGTGGCAGCCACTGGGCCTCGGCCGTCATCGGCATAGGCGTCAATGTGGCGGGAGCGCCCCCCTACCCCAACGCCACGCCCTTGCAGCCCGAAATCGAAAACGCGGCCCACACCATCGAAAATTTGCGGCGGTCCATTCTACAGCGGAGCGAACAACGGCTCGCGGAAATGACGCATCCCCAAGCCTTGCTCCAACAGTTTCACCAAAGACTGCACGGCTGGGGACAATTGCAGCGCTGGCAATTGGACGGTCACCCTGTGCGAGGGATCCTCGAATCCATTGACATAGAAGGGCGCCTGTGCGTCTCGGAAAATGGGGTCAAGCACTGCTTCTCGCCCGGCGAAGTCGGCTGGCTGGGCCTCGAACCCAGAGCGGGCAAAGAATAAACCGTCAGGCGTTGCCAAACCGCGCCTCCACAGCGCCGGCAATGTGCTGAAACAGCGCTTCTAGCGGCTTTTGCGCCATCATCTTCAGGAAGGGGTTCAATTCGGCTTCACAGCGCACGTGCGCGCGTGCTCCGGCGCCCTCACCGACCACATGCAGGTCCAGGTGAAAAGCGAAGGGGGCTCCCCCGCCTTGCAACCGCAACGCGTCGCCGTCAAAAGTGTCCGCCGTCCGCGTCAACCGAATTTCCAAACCACCTTGGATTTTGAACGCCACTTCATCGGCATTGCCCGAAAACCCTTTCACCTTGTCTTGGGGCAGCAAAGGCTCGAGGTTGCGCAAGTCCAAGAGGTGGGCCTTGAGTTCATCTGCTGAAACGGTCACGCTGACCTCGCGGCTTTTGATTTCCGTCATCAGGCTACGGCATCAGGGGCCACCGCATCGGTAAACTGCCGGCTCCATGCCGCGGGATCTTCTCTCCAACGGATCAAGGCCTCGGCCTGTGGTTCGGTCAAATAATCGCGCTGTGCAGCCTCAGCAATCAACGTCGGGTAATCACTCAGGGTCTCCAATGCACAACCGGCATTTTTGAAATTCTGCAAAGCGATGTCAAAGCCATAGGTGAAAATGGCCACCATGCCTTTGACCTCCAATCCCCGTTCATTCAACGCTTCTACCGCGCTCAGACTGGATTTTCCTGTACTGATGAGGTCTTCAATCACCACCACATTGCGGGCCTTGCCCAAATCGCCTTCCACGCGGTTGCCTTTGCCGTGCCCCTTGGCCTCGCCCCGCACATAGCAGAAAGGGAGTCCCAATTCGTGCGCCACATAGGCGCCCCAGGCGATTCCACCCGTGGCCACACCGGCGATCATGTCGGGCTTGCCATACAAGGCTTCCACAGCCGAACACAACTGCTGGCGGATGTGCGTGCGCACCGAAGGGTGACTCAGCGCCATCCTGTTGTCACAGTAAATGGGTGACCGCAATCCCGAGGCCCAAGTGAAAGGGTCTTCGGGCGCCAACTGGATCGCCTTGATACGTAGCAACGATTCTGCTACTTTCCGGCGCTCATCCAAAGAAAGAGACATGGCGCGAAGGTATGACGTGGATTTCGGCAAACAGAGGTTGACTTTGGCCGATTCGCAGGTGCTGCCGGATTCTTCGGCAACGGTATTTCATCACGACGGTAGCCCCATGGATCCTGCTGCCCAGTGGCTCAAAACGGCCAACCATGCCTGGGTGGTTTGTCCTGATCTGGAAACAGCATGGGCATCTTTTAACAGACACACCGAAGACATCCACGCCGCCGGCGGGCTGTTGACCAAAGCCGATGGCGCGCTCTTGTGCATCCACAGGCTCGGCCACTGGGACCTGCCCAAAGGCAAAGTGGAAGCCGGAGAAGATTTGCCGACAGCCGCCGCGCGCGAGGTCAATGAGGAATGCGGGGTGCCACTGCCCATTGTCGGAGCCCCATTTGCCACCACCTACCACATTTATGGCCAGGCGCAACAGCTCATGAAGGTCACCCACTGGTATTCCATGCGGCCCAGTCCAGGAACGGAAGATGTGGCACTGGTGCCGCAAACCGAGGAGGGCATCACAGAGGTGCGCTGGGCGCAACCTGCAGAAGTCGCCGCGCTCGAAAAAGGCGCTTTCGGCAACATTGCCCGGCTTATGAGCGCTTGGCGAGCCAGTCAATGAGGGCCGGCCCCGGCAGAGGCGGCTCAGATGGAGTGGGCTGCAGGCCGGGACCACTGTGGCGCATGCGCGGCAAGGATCGGATTTCAAACACCTCGGTCCAGCGGATGTCTCCTCCTGCGTGGAGCAATTGATACGGCATGCGGGACAATCCGCCGTTGCGCACAGCGGCGTCGCGCACCAACCGCTCAAAAGCAGGCCAATCGCTGCCTGCATCCACCACCACCCAGGTCAGGTCACGGGGCAACGCCGCACCATTTCTGCGCTTGCGGCCTTGGCTGGACGACATCATGCGCTCCAAGACCTGCAGCTGAACCAGCGTAGAGGGGGCACCCGCGTCAATCCACAGCCAGGCCACCGGCCCCGAACCGCTGACCTCCTCCAACCGCACCAGGTCACCACTGCCTGAGAAAATCCGCAACGCCTTGGGCAACGGGCCTTTTGGCATGTGCAGTTGAAGCAGCCGCTCAGCATGCGCCACGTTTGTTCCATGCAATGATGTCTTCAGGAGCAATGTGCGCATGGGTTCGGGCAATGCCCGCGCACGGGAAAACCGCGCAGGAGGCCCGTATCCAAAACCGCCATCCCCGATCCGCGCCAGAAACCAAGCCAATGTCATGCCCTCATTGGGACCATCCCACCACTGCCCCGTCACCGCCGAGAGGCTATCCAATGAACCGGCGGCCCAGGCGCGGCCAAAGGCCGCCCGCTCTTCCTTTGAAAAAGAATCCAATGTCGCAAAACGATCCAGTCCTTGCCGAAACAGCGCCACTTCTGCCGCATCATGGGGTTGGGGTGCCCCTTTCGCAATCCAATGCGCGCGGAACGCCGCCAAACTGTCCGGATGTAAATCGGGCAGCACCCCCCAGCGAAGGGCACCGATATACTCCCGCACAGCCCCCGCAGGAATCCTCACCAGCAGCGAATCAAAAGCCAGCGAAAAAGCCAGCGCGTGGGCAGACCACAGCGAATCCCTGTCGACCGCACCTGCGGCCCCTCCGAAGGGCGAACCCAACAGTGCCCCTGCGCTGCGCTGCACCTCCTCGGAAGCACCGCCCCACAGCAAGGATTGCTGAATGTCCGCCGCTGCGGTAGCAGCGTATCGGTTCACCAATGCCTGCGCTTCGGCCACCAAGACCGGCGTCCACGGCACACTGTCCGTACCAGACCACAACACATCACCGGGCCGAGCGGTAAACGGTGCGCCACCCTTCTCAGAAGCGCGCAGCGCAGCGCCCTCCACAAAAGGGCCGCAAACGGGCAATGACCAGATCACGCCGGCACATTCCAACTCCAAAAAATGCAACCGGCCATCGTCCGGCCAAGTGACATTCACCTCTCCCAGAAATGAAGTCTGCCCTTCGCTCACTGCGTCTCGGGTGGCAGAAAATGGGTGGTATTCGCTCAGCCGATAAGGGCGGTTCTCCAATCCTTCCAATGTGAAATTGGCTCCCGTCTCCTGGGAATAGCCCATGCTGACCCCGAGCATACAGGCACAAGTAGCCCAAAGCAAAAGCCCCGCTGAGCGCCTCATTTCATGCACCCCGCTGTCCAAGATCCACCGCATCGGGGACAAAACGCGTGACATCGCCTCCATGGTGTGCAATGTCGCGCACCACGCTGCTCGAAATGGCAGCGAATTCAGGATCGGTAAACAAAATCATCGTCTCCAGCGTGGCGTCCAAGTGCTTGGTCATTTGGGCAATGGTCCGCTCATATTCGAAGTCACCCCCATTGCGCACGCCGCGAAGGAGCCACCCCGCCTGCTGGGCGTGACAATAATCCACCGTCAGTCCCTCAAAGGCATCGACCCTGACATTGTCCAAGTCGGCAAACGTCCGGCGGCACCAATCCATCCGGTGTTCGAGCGGAAACATGCCCTGTTTGTCTTGATTGACGCCGATGGCGACGATGACCTCGTCAAACAAGCCCGCCGCGCGGCGGAGGATGTTTTCGTGGCCACGGGTGATGGGGTCAAACGACCCAGGAAAAACGGCACGGCGGAAAGAATCACTCATCGGAAGCACCTTCTGTGAAATCAAAGAAACTGAAATGAACGTGACCGTACTTCCTCATTTCCACAAATCCGGGCTCCTCTGAGAAGTCCCTGCGGTCGCCGTGCTCGAGAACGAACAGCCCACCGGCGGCAACCAGCCCCGCTGCGCGCACCATGCCGGGCAACTCGGGCAACCGAGGTTCGGTATAGGGCGGATCGGCAAACACCAGGTCAAATTGGGTCACGGCCTTTCCGAGAAAGGCAAAGGCATCTGCCCGCAGAATACGGATGGCGTCCAATTCGAAGGCCAGTGCCTGCTTGTGGATGTACTTGCACGCCCCGGCGTCCTTTTCGACAGCGGTCACATGGAGCGCCCCGCGGCTCGCCAATTCATAGGACACGGCGCCCGATCCCGCGAAGAGATCCAAGGCCTCAAGGCCGTCCAAATCCAACCGCGAGCGCAAGAGATTAAACAGGCCTTCTCGACCGAAATCGGTGGTGGGCCGGCCCTTGAATTGGCGGGGAGGCGAGAACCGGCGCCCCTTGAGGACGCCCCCGATCACGCGCATCGAATCAACTGAATAACGGGCAGGAAGTGTTGCCGCTGCAGACCGGTCACAGCGCCCAGGGCGGGAATGAACCGTCCATAGTGCAAGTCGACGGTGGCGAAATGCCGTTGAAATGCCAAGTGCACCTCTCCTGCTGGCTTGACCGCACCACTCAATTGAATCGCCACATCATCTCCAAAGCCGAGGGTGTGCAAGAGGTGAACAGAACGGTACACCGCATCGGCCGGAGTCCCTGCCGCATGACAAACCGAAGCCGCCAATCCATCCCCATCGAGCAGCACCAAGTCCACCGTGCCTTCCCTGAGGTGCACAGCCAATGCCTTGCGGTCCCGCTGACGCTCTTCGCGAATAAAGGCTTCGGCCAAGACCGCGCGCGGATGGCGAAAAGCCATCGTGGGCACCAAGGTGGACAGCGCCTGACGCAAGGTGTAATCGGGAGAGTGAATGACCAGGTAAGGCGAGCCCACCACTTCTGCAGCCTCCGTGCCGAGGTGACGCAGGCCTGTCTCCGCCTCCAACCACTCTACATCCGTAGCCTCACTGCGAAGCGCCTCGGGCACCACCGTCGCCGCGCCATCGGCCATCCAAGTGACGGTTCCCGAGCGCTCGCGGCCGTTTTGTTCGGCCAACCACTGTCCCCGCTCCTGCATGCGCGCGGGACCGGGAGCGGCCCGCCACGCGTGGAATCCCGCCTCCAGCAGGACACTGCTGTCCTCTGAAGTCCGCAACCAACGCACGGCATGTCCGGAATCAAAAACCCACAACGGGAAGGCCCCTTCCGGCAAATCCTGTGTGCCGTCCAGCGCAGTGAGCGTAAAATCGGGCTGGCCCTTATTGGCGCCAGTTACCATCGGTGTGCGCTTCTACGAGCGAACCGAAACGAAGGGTGTCCTTCTTGACGTTGGCCCGTCCGAACGGCGTTGGATCCTGCACCTTGATGGCGCTGACCGTGAGTCCGCTCTGATTGACGTAGGTGGTGTCGATCATGAACCGCGTACCCGAAGTGGGGCTGAAACTCAGCGAATCCATGTCAACCGGAGGCAGCTTTTTGTCTGCCCGCTGCTGGGGGGTAAAGTTCTCTGCAAAAAATGAGGTGTACAGCGTATCCCTGACCTTGTATGCCACGGCATCGGCGGTAATGCTATCGAGCAGGGTTTGCTCATCCCACGCCATCTCAGCGGCAATGCCCGGCACATCCGAGCGCTTGATCACGTATCCTTCTTCGTAGCTCTGCGCCTCGGGCAAGGTGTCGTGGAAAGAGCCGATCGAAAAGTTGAGCGGCACCAAGGGGGCATTGATAAAGGTGAAAAGGGTGTCAAAACTGTCGGTAAACGCACCGTTCACCTCCTTGTACGCCAGCTGTGCATCGCGAATGTCCGTGAGGCGCTGGATGGTGATGGCATTGACCTTGGCCTGGTCCTTCAAGAACTGCTCCTCATCGAGCACCGAATTGGTGGATGCCATGAAGAAGTAGGCGGCGCTGCCGATGCCGACCACGAGCATCACACGGTAGGCCTTTTGCGGGATGCGCTCCAGCACTGCCGGCATGGCCAACACGGCACTGATGATCAAAGCCAGTCCGGCAAAGAGCATATCTGTGGGTTGGCTGAGGTCAGCGGTATCCGTGGAAGCCAAAAGGCTGCGGATATAGACGGAGGTCCATGCGATACCAGCCACCAAAAGAATGGCGCTGAAGCTGTGGCTGCGGACGAGGAACAGGAGGTTCCGGTATTTGTCGTTCGAATCGTTCATGCTCGTGGGCGCAAATGGGTGCGAATCAAGCGGGGCGAAGCTAAGGAATACCCGGCGGACAGCCACCCCACAGGACCGTACTTTGCCCTTCGCGGCAAGCAACTTGTCGACGCACCCTGTCCTACCGTGTCCCAATCTCCCACAGCAGAAGAAGTTGAAGACCGCCTGCGGGCAGCCTTTCCGCACGCTCCGACCGACAGTCAGGGAGCGCTCATGCACGCGCTCGGGCGGTTCCTTACCAGCCCCCAACCCCGCTGTTGTCTCGTCGTCCGGGGCTACGCCGGAACGGGCAAGACGACCACGATGGCCGCCCTCGTCAGGGTCCTGCGCGACCTGCGCAGACCGGCAGAGCTTCTCGCACCGACCGGCCGCGCCGCCCAAGTGATGGGCCGCTATGCCGGCCTCCAAGCCAGTACCATCCACCGCCGCATCTACCTGCGCAAACCCACTGCCGACGGCGGCACATCGGCCACCATCGCTCCTTACACCCGCAAAGGCGCGGTCTTCATCGTCGACGAGGCCTCCATGATCGGGCGCGACAGCGGCCTCCGCCAATCGGGCGCCGCCGGCACAGGGTTCCGCTACCGCGACCTCCTCTCCGACCTCTTCGAATTCTGCCTCCAAGCCCCCGGCAGCCGCATCATCCTCGTCGGCGACGACGCCCAGCTGCCTCCGGTCGGCAGCCCGATTTCACCCGCCCTCGACGGCCCCAAGCTGGCCCGCGAGTTCGACCTCACCCTCGCCGAGCGCACCCTCGACGACGTCGTCCGCCAAGAACTCGACAGCGGCATCCTCGCCAACGCCCACGCCCTGCGTCAAGACATCGCCCTCGCCAAGGACCTCCCCGAAGACGTCAAGGCCCCGCTCCCCCAATTCACCAGCGCCCCCTACCCGGACCTCCACATCGTCACCGGCAACGACCTCGCCGAACTGCTCGACGACCTCCACCACCGCCACGGCGAGCAGGACGTCGTGATCATCACACGGTCCAACAAAAGGGCCAACGATTTCAACGAGCAGATCCGCCGCCGCATCCTCTGGCGCGAGGAAGAAATCGACGCCGGCGACCGCCTCATGGTGGTCCGCAACAATTACCACTGGCTCAAAGAAAACGACGCTTACCCCACCGACCTCATCGCCAACGGCGACACCCTTGTGGTCCAAAAAATCGTGCGCCGTTTCGAACGCTACGGCCTGCGCTACGCCACGGCCGATCTGAAAATGGAGGACTTCCCCGACGCCCCGAGCTTCGAAGCCGCCATCATGCTGGACGCCCTCCACGTCGATGGCCCCAGCCTGCCTGGCGCCCGCATGAAGACGCTCTTCGAAGACGTCATGCTCGACTACAGCCACCTCGGCAGCAA
>DGOE01000087.1:12920-13220 GCA_002389295.1 Flavobacteriales bacterium UBA4474
TACGCCGTCACCGCCCACAAGAGCCAAGGCGGCCAATGGCCCGCTATCGTCGTCGACCAGGGCTACCTCACCGAGGAGATGGTCGACCTCGAATGGCTGCGCTGGCTCTACACAGCCCTCACCCGCGCCCAAGAGGAGGCCCACCTCCTCAACTTCCACCCCCGCTTCCTCACTTCCCCCAACGACGAATAGGAACCACATTATCAATACTTAACCCGGACATAAACACACTTAAGGTTTTATAAAAGCAATTGGTCACATTTACAGCCCAAACTTCTTGCCATGCGCCTCCTCACGCTG
>DGOE01000135.1 GCA_002389295.1 Flavobacteriales bacterium UBA4474
GGAGCCTCCTCAGCGGGGGTTTCCTCAGATTTCGTTTCAGATTCAGGGGCTTCTTCGTTCGCCGGTGTGGCGTCTTGGGCCTCCTGCGGCTGATCAGCCGCAGCACCTTCCGGTGCATTTGCCTGTTCTTCAGGCTTTTGGTTTTCTTCGGTCATCATGAGACTCGAAGGGTCTTTTGTATCCGCAGCAAGCGCCATAACTGCAGAGGGGATTGAACTTAAGGCCTGTGGCGCCGGCCCTAAAGGGGCGCAAAAATAGCACGAAATCCGTGGTTATCAAGCCACAAGGACGTTTTTCATGCCCTGTGCTCAATTCGAGACCAAACGGGCGTTCCGGAATCCACTGGATTGGGCCTCGGCCAGCCAGCGGCGGGCCTCGGCCTCGCCTGCGTTTCGGGTCCTGTAGCGCGTCAGGCCATCTGCCCTCAGCGACCGAATGGCCCACCCCAAAGGTGCATCCAAGATGGCATTGGCCAACTTCACTGGAATCGTACTGCTGAACACCCCCAATTCGACATACCAACCCTGCCCTTGCACTGGCTGTGCCTCCACTGGATCCATTACAATGTCAGCTTCCGCGCCGTTTTCCATACCCGTGATGGGCGCCACAGATGTCGTAGAGGCTTGAGAAATTGGCGTCCTGCGCCCATTGATGTAGACCACGATAAAGGCATCAGACCGCCCCAATTCCAACAATTCAGCCTTGTGCAGCAGGGCTTCATCCAGCGTTCCGAATCTTCCCGAAAACAGGCGCAGCCACCCATCGGTGCCGGCATCTTCCCTCGTCAAAGTCCCCAGGGACGTCAACGCTGAGGCGTCAGGCACACCCCTAAAGGCGCCGACCTGAACACTGAAAACCCGTCCCTGGACCAAGTCCCAAGTGGGAATGTCCTCTCTGCGGGTTGGCACCTCGGCCGCACCATTTCCTTCCAGCCCATTCGCAGCTAACCCAGCCCCTCCAACACCGGCTGGACTTTCATCCGGGCGGACATTGATGCGGCCTTGCTCTTGACGCTCTGCGGCAAGCAATTCAGGTGCTGGACGAGAAGCCCTGACGCGGACCCCGTCAACAAAGCGGACCACAAAGGCATCCTCATATCCCAATTCCCGGATCGCATTCCGCGCCTCAACTGCCCGGTCATAAGCGTCAAAGCTTCCCGCCATGTAGCGGGTAATGCCATTGGGTAAGGCATTGGCCCACATCGGATCAAACGCCGCAAACAGCGCTGCGGGAAGGGCCTTTCGAAACGCCCCAACCTGCACCTTGTATTCAACCCCCACCTCCATTGGGGCACCCAAATCGGCCGCAAAAACAGCAGCAGCTGATTCCCCGCTGGTCACAGCGTTTCCGAGAATGGCGCGTTCCATCGCCTCACGCTCGATGGGCCTGAGCGTCAAACCATTTCCGCGTCCGCCTCCTGCCCCGGACTGCCCCACCACTTGAGCCTCCGGCAAAATGATGCCGTATGCGGCAACCGCTTCATTCTGCCGGGCAGCGCCAGCGTCCACAGCGGCGGGTTCGGAAGGGGGCACAATGGCCTCTTCCTCTGGTGATGGCAAGGAAGCCACGTCTTCTGCCTCCACCGGAGGTGTGGTGGCCACGTCCGTACCCCCGGCAACCTCAGGCTCTGCAACCTCAGGCTCTGCAGGCTCAACTTCCTCAGCATCGGCAATCTCGACCACCTCGCCAGAAGTCAACTTCGAGGCCAACTGGTCTACGTCGAGGGCGGCCATGGCCGACTTCAAGTCTTTAGAAGCAAAGAAATTGCGCTTATCCCAAGCCAGTCTTGCTGCACGTCCTGCCCCCGGCAATGGCCGGCTGTTCTCCATTTGATGAAATTCAGTCCACGCCGCCAATGCCTCCTGCTCTTGGGCTGCCCATGCACTTCCCGCCTGCTGAGCGCGCGCACCCAGCAAGGTCATCAATTCCGTGAGCTGCTCCAGGTCAGAATCCGACCAGTCAGGCAGCACCTCAGACAGTGCAGATTGCGCATTTTCCGGCGCGGGTGAAGCTGTCGGCACATCCCCAACAGCCACATCTTCTGCTGCATCCGCTATTTGCTCAGCAGCATCTACTGCCGCAGTCTCTACCGGGTCGGCGTCAGCCATGTCTGAAACTGGAGCCGACGGCACAACCGGCTCGGATGCAGAAACGTCACCGGCGGCCCCTTCTTCCAGCGCCCCTTCCACAGGCACCTCCTCTTCAATATTTGCTTCGGGTGCAGGCTCAACAGCCAAATCCGCATCCTCGGTGTCCAAGTCTGGCTCCTCGGTACTTTCCTCGGCTGCCAGCGCCACAGCAGCTTCCACATCAAATTGGATCGCCTCCCACCTCTCGGCCCAAGCCCGCCAAGCCCCCTCTGCCCTTTCCATGGCCGACCTCCTGGCCAACAGCGCATCATAACGGGCTGCTCCTGTCGCTCCCTCCTGTTTGGACTGCTCATCCGCCACGCCTTGCTCCAAAAGGCGGATTTGATCCATTTCCAATGCGAGCGCTGCAATGTCTTCCTCAAATTCCATGGGCGGATTCGCCAGGTCCAGCGCCTGCCATCCGCTCACAAGCGGCTCACGTTCGAGCCTCCACTCCCCCTGCAATTGGTCCAATTCCTCCAACACGGCCTCTGCTACGGCGGAATATGCAGACCTCACGCGTTGGTCCAAGGCCATCCATTCCGCTCCATTCTCAACCGGAGCAAGGCCCTGGCCATCCAGCACCTTCGCCAATCGCTCCCAGGCGCGGTCAACCTCTTTGGATTGGCCCACGGCCGCACCCCATTCCTCTTTCCAATCGTCTGTGGTTGCAGGGCGCTCTCCCCCTTCATCTGACGATTCAATCTGCTCCGGAAACAAGGCCATGACCATGGTCACATCGGCCTCGCCTGCGCCAGGGGTCAACAGCAAATCTTGAACGCCGTCTGCAGCACCTTCAGGATCAGCCATCGCTGAATCGCGGGCATCCTCTTGCTCGTCTTGCGCAGCGGCCACGTCCACGCCTTCATCGACGCTGACCTCGGGGCGCTCAGCATCCACATCGGCCAAGTCCATTTCAGGGGCACCCTCCCCAGCGGCATCCGCTGCTTCGGACACCGCCAAGTCTGCGTCGTCTCCTTCCGGCCTTTGCTCGACCCAGATGTCTTGGCTGCGGGCGAGTAAATCCGCTTCACGGGTGAGCCAGGCCCCGCGCCAACCCGAGCGGTCCCTTCTGCTCCACACAGCAGGAGCCGATGACAGCACTTGATTCCAGTCCGCCATCAGCGCATCGCCTTCCAAGCGCGGCATTTCTGCCGCATCCGGATTTGCACCGGGAATGCCCCGGTCTGCATCGCGCCATTCAGACCAACGCCGCTTAAGGCCTGTCAGGTCAGCCCCTGAGACGCCCCACAATTCACGGACAGCCAGCCGATCCCTGCGGTATGCCAACGCCGCTTCACCGGCCACCTTGGCCAACGATGCCTTGGTCGCGGATTGAACGGCGCGCGTCCATTCATCCAGCATGTCGCGGATATCATTCGTAGCGATGCCATCGCGCAACCGGGCATCCATCATTTCGCCATTTGGCGTCCACGATTCCATCTCGTCGATCAAATCAAACAACGCACCCGCCTTGGTGACGTCGGGATCATCCAAGAAATCCCGTTCCAAAAAAAGCACGCGCTCGGCGCGGGTTTCCCACACTTCAACCAGCACCTCAGGGCGCTCTTCGAGCAAGCGCTCCACCACCTCCGGGTCGTCCGGCACACGCTCGGCAATTTCCTCGGCATCCCCGCGCAGCCACAGGGCCGCTGCTGCAGCCTCAACGGATGGGTCCACATCCTCTGCCTCTGGGTCCCCTGCGCCGAGCGTATCCTCCGCACCCTGCAGCGCCGAACCGGCCGCTGCATCCTCGCGATCGACAGTCTCCCCGACATCTGATACATCTGAAACCGCCTCCGATACCACGTCTTCTCCGGAAGCATCTGCCGGTTCACCCTCAAACCTTGCGTTCAACCAAGAGGTCCAACCCGCTGTTTCTGAGACACCTGAGGACTCACTTGACGAAGCAGACTCCCCAGCGGCGCCATCTGCAAGGGAGGACGAAACGGGCGCAGGACCGACCTGTACATCAGAAAGCAGGGCCCAATCGGCGGCGACATCGGTTTTTCCCTCCAAGACCCAACCATCACTTCCGCGTTTCAATTCCCACGCCCCCTCCCCATTGCCAAAGGACTCGGAGATCACACGGCCATCGGCATCCTCCAATACGATGCGCACGGCCGCTTCGCCGGCAAAAGCCACATGGGACGGGGCATCGCCATCGAGGGATTCAGCGGCCATTTCTTCTCCGTTAGAAAAAACCCGCAGGGTCAGTCCTTCGCTCGCCACTTCGTCCGCAGACCAAGCCACAGAACCCGTGGCCATGCTGCCCGCTCCCAAACCTATTCGGTAAGCGTGCACCTTGCCCGCCACGGCAGCCCTGTTGGATGCCATCCATGCACCTCCATCGGCTTCTGGGATAAAAAAGACATCGTCATTGACCGAATTGATGGGGTAAGGCAGGCGGTGCGGCTGCGCTGTGGGGAAACCATCAAGCCCGCAGTTGACCGCATAGATATCAAACCCACCCAGCCCGCCAGGCCGATTGGAAGAGAAGTACAAGGTGCCTTCCTTGGACAGGTAGGCGTCCTTCTCATCGTATTCAGAATTGACCGCAGCGCCCAAGGGCACCGGATCGGTGTACTCCCCCATGCGGATGGACACCCGATAGAGGTCGCTGCCCCGGCTGCCCTTCTTGCCCAAGGAAGCGAACACCAAAACGGTGTCTCCATCGTGCACAGCCAACCTGCCCGGCGTAGATTTTTCATCGGCCTTGGAGCGCAGTGAGGGCGGCGTCGCCACAAGCCTCAGCCCTTCGACGTCGGGATTGTAATAACGAAAGGAGGCTTCCGGATCGGCGGGGATCCGCTCATACACCTCCAGCGCCACGGCTTCGGATGGATCCCATTCCACTGCGCGGCAGGCTTGGGCTGCCTCTTCGGCCTCGGCTTTGAACCGCGCTTTCTTTCCGCCCTTGGCGAGGTAGGCCGCATAGAGGTCACCGGCCCGGTCAAAATCATATTCCAACTGCGCCAACCGCGCTTGGTGGTACCCCAAATCCAGATCATCGCATCCCTTGCGCAAGGCAATGCGCAAATGACGCCGGACCAACGCCAACCTTCCCGGTTCACTCAAAGCGCAGCCCGCCAACCGGCCATGCAAGCAAGCCTCCTCGGGAAACAAACTCACCAACCGCTCAAAATCGGCCATGGCCTCAAGGAACGCTCCGGCTTGGTATGACGCTTCCGCGCGGGCCCTCACTTCTTCCTGGGCCAAGCCACCTTGACCGTTGACATTCCCTGCCACAGAAAAAGAAAAGAGCAACACCCCGCACAAGCGCCATTTCACCGACGCCGTCCAATCCCACACGACATCGATTGGATGCATATGGCAAATTGACCACTGAAACGGCTCCGTCGCGTAGGATTGCCGCGGTTTTTCAACAGGAAAGACCTGACCTTTTGTCACTGCGCTCACCTGCTACCTTTGCGCGCAGATTCGCACAACATGCCCAACGCCTTTTTTCAAGTACCCTATCCAGAAAACGAACCCGTACTGAGTTACGGGCCAGGAAGCCCAGAGCGCGAGGCGCAATTGGCAGAATACGAGCGCATGCTCAACCAAGATCCGGTGCGCGTGCCCATGGTCATCGGAGGAAAGCAAGTGTTTACGGACGATGTGCGTCCGTTGACACCGCCCCACGACCACCAGCGCGTCATCGGTCACGCCCACTTTGGCTCAAAGGAGCACGTGACGGCCGCCATTGACGCCGCCCTCGAAGCGCGGTCGAGTTGGGCCGCCCTCGACTGGGAGCAGCGCGCCAGCATTTTCCTCAAAGCCGCAGAGATGTTGGCGGGTCCTTGGCGGACCCGGATCAATGCCGCCACCATGCTCGCGCAAGGCAAAAACCTGAACCAGGCAGAAATCGATGCGTCATGCGAGTTCATTGACTTCCTCCGCTTCAACGCACAATTCACGCAAGAGATCTACGCACAGCAACCAGAGAGCGCGCCTGGCATCTGGAACCGCCTCGAATACCGCGCGCTTGAAGGCTTTGTTTTTGCCATCACCCCATTCAACTTTACTGCCATTGCAGGCAACCTGCCCATTTCGGCAGCCCTCATGGGCAATGTCGTCGTGTGGAAGCCATCCGACGAACAGATCTACTCGGCCCATGTCATCATGGAGTTGTTGCACGCTGCCGGCCTGCCGGAAGGGGTCATCAACCTGGTCACGGTAGACGGCCCTGTAGCCGGCGATGTGGTGTTTGGCCACCCCGACTTTGCTGGACTGCACTTCACTGGAAGCACCGGGGTCTTCCGCCACCTGTGGTCCACCATCGGACAGAACATCGCCAAGTACCGCACGTATCCGAGGATCGTGGGAGAAACCGGCGGCAAGGATTTCATCATCGCACACCGCTCAGCCGAAGTGGACGAGGTGGTCACCGGCATTGTCCGCGGCTCCTTTGAGTTCCAAGGCCAAAAATGCAGTGCCGCCAGCCGGGTCTACATCCCGGACAACCTGTGGCCCGCAATCCAAGAGAAGCTCAAAACCCAGGTGGCCTCATTGAAGGTAGGCTCACCCGGCAACCCCGAGAATTTTGTCGGCGCAGTCATCAGCCGCAAGTCCTTCGACAAAATCAAGGGCTACATCGAATACGCCAAAGGCCATGCCGACGGGGAAATCCTCTGTGGTGGACACTGCGACGACAGCGTGGGCTATTTCGTGCACCCTACGGTCATCGTCGCTTCCGATCCTCACTTCAAATCAATGGAGGAGGAAATTTTCGGCCCCGTAGTCACCATTTACATCTACCCTGCTGATGACTTTGAAGGTGCCCTGCAACTGGTGGATTCGACAAGTGAATATGCCCTGACAGGTGCCGTCTTTGCCCGCGAGCGCTACGCCATCGACGATGCCATGCGCGCCCTAGAAAATGCCGCAGGCAACTTCTACATCAACGACAAACCCACCGGTGCTGTGGTCGGCCAACAGCCCTTCGGCGGCGCCAGGGGTTCAGGTACGAATGACAAAGCAGGCTCCTATTTGAACCTGCTCCGCTGGGTCAGCCCACGCACCATCAAGGAAACGCTCGTCCCACCTACGGACTACAGCTACCCTTTCCACCAAAGCTGAACCCGAAGAAGGCCGATAAAAAAAGGGGCGCCCATGGCGCCCCTTTTTCTTTATTCATGAATGCGTTGGTCAGGCCATAGCCTCTGCCATCTCCAAAACGGGCTTTTTGACAGCAGGCTTCGCAGCCGCCTTCT
>DGOE01000117.1 GCA_002389295.1 Flavobacteriales bacterium UBA4474
CAAATTGAGTTGTGGAAGAACAGCTCTACCTATGAGAACAAGGTCTACACGCTGCCCAAGCACCTCGATGAGGAAGTGGCGCGCTTGCACCTCGCCAAGATTGGCGTGGTCCTCGAAGAGATGTCTCAGGAGCAGGCCGACTATATCGGTGTGCCATTGAATGGTCCTTACAAAGGGGACGCTTACCGCTACTGATCCGCTCCATGCGGATGTGAAAAACCCTGGCCATCAGCGCCGGGGTTTTTTCGTTGGGGTCAATTTTGGATGGTGAGGACGGGAGCGATCCAGGTGGTGGTGTAGCGCTCGAGTGGCGCTGTGGTGGGTCCTTGGATGATGGAGCCGTCAAAGATGTACCACTGGGAACCGCTGCACGGATCCTCGATGGTGTAGCCATCCTGCAGTATGGTGCACTGGCAACCTGCGTCTACATCATGTGTCGCATGGCGGTCCAGGACCACGAATTCGTCGAGGGTATAGCGGTAGACGATCAATCCCCGGCTGCCGCCGGAGATGTAGAGCCAGTTGCCCGGGAAGTTCAGGCTGTTGTACGCCGGAAGGGCGAGGTTGATGTCCACATCGACGGCCACGTATGGAATGACGCCCGGGGTATCGCGGCACCCGCTGAGTGGGGTGAGGGCGATCGAAAGGATGATGAGCAGTCGGCGCATGTCGGTGTGTTCTTGTCGCGGGTGGCGTGGGTGTCTCAAGCCGAAGCCGCGCGCAGGCCCAGGGGGTCCTTTGGGCGGCCAGGGACAAAGTCCTTGAGGTAGAAGGGCGCGAAATCGGCGACGTTTTCGGTTTGGCCGGCAGCGAGCAGTGTGGCAGCTTCAGGAAGGAGGGCTGCTGCCGTCGGGAATGTCTGCAGGAAGGCCCAATCTGCAGGGTGCGCTTCGAGGACCGCCTGGCACTTCTCTGCCCCGTCGCCCACGAGCAGGGCAGGACCGGAGCCGAGGTCGGAACGAAACGTGTGGTCCACGGCTGTGGCTACAGGGGTATCGGAGGGGTCAAAGGTGTAGAGCTCCATGCGGCGGGCATCGATGGCAGGGACCACACGCCTTGGGGCCGCTGCCATGGCGGGCATCGCTTGTATGCCTTGGTGGCGCAGGGCGCGCAAGGGGCAGGGGGCGAGCAGCGGCAAGCCCAGTCCAGTGCACATGCCCTTGGCAGCAGACACGCCAATGCGCAGTCCGGTAAACGAACCGGGTCCGCGGCCCACGGCAATGGCGGTCAAGGCGGACTTCTTGACGTTGGCTCCGCGCAGGACCTCGTCGATCAATACATGCAGGCGCTCGGCATGGAGGTATTGGCCGCTGGACTCCTCGCGCGCTTGCACCAACACACCAGCGGTATCCCCGAGGGCCACCGAGCAGTTGAGCGTGGAGGTCTCGAGCAGGAGGATCATGGATTATTGCGTGGAGATCGAGATGGAAAACCCATCATCTTGGGCGCTGCCACTTCCGGCTTTGGCTTGAACGGCATCGCCATCCTCGAGTTTGCGGCTGAGCAAACCATAAGGGCCGGTGATGACCTCAGCGCCTTCTGTCAGCGGCGTGAGGAGTTCAATGACGGCATTGTCCTGTATGCCGGTATTGATGTCGTAACGGACCGCTTTTCCTTCTTCGAGCAGGAAGACGCACAGTGCAGAGGGTGCGCCGCTTTTGGCAGCGGTATCTGCCCGCGTGGTGACCGCCTTGATGGGCACGGCCATCACGCCTTCTTTGACCTCTGTTTCGATTTCAACGGTGGCGGACATGCCGGGTCTGAAGGGGGTCCAACTGCTGTCTTGTCCCGCGCGCAGTGCGCCGTAGCTGTCGGGCAGGATGCGGATCTTGACGCTGAAATTGGTCACGCTTTCCAAGCTCAGGCGCGCAGCACCCGTGGCGTTGAGTGCGGTGTTGCCAATCTCTGTAACGACTCCGAAAAAGGTGCGTTCTGTGTAGGCGTCGACCTCGATGCGGGCCGTGTCGCCGAGCGTGACCTTGACGATATCGGATTCATTGACCTCTACATCGACTTCCATTGCGCCCAGTTCGGAAATCTTCATGATCACTTCGCCTTGGAAGGAGCCGATGCCCTGCACGCCCTCGCCTTCCTCTTTGACCAACGCTGTGACGGTTCCGGCTTGGGTGGCCCTGAGGACGGTGCGCCGCAGGTTTTCCTCTGCTTCGTTGACGGTGGCTTCTGCGCTGCGGATGCTGAACACCGCTGAGCGCACACTTTGGTCCGAGGCTTCGAGGTCGGCTTCGGCACTGCGAAAGGCCACTTCGGCTTGTTCGAAGTCGGCTTGGCTCAGCACGCCGTTTTCGTGTAAGTCGGCATTGCGGTTGAAGGCCAATTGGGCCGCTGCGAATGCTGCATTGGACTGGGCGAGCCGCGCCTCGGCAGTGGCTTTGTTGGCCCGGGCGTTGTCCAGGGCCGCTTTGGCCTGGCTCAGGCGGCTCTCGAAGATGTCGGGGTTGATCCGCGCAAGCAGGTCACCAGTCGCCACGCGGTCCCCCTCTCTTACGGGCAGTTCTATGAGCTGTCCGCTGACTTCTGCGGACACTTTGACTTCGACTTCGGGTTGAATCCTTCCCGACGCGATGACGGTCTCTACGATCCGGTGGCGTTGAACGGTATCGGTTTCAACCGATGGCAAAGTGGGCCCGCCTCCGAAAACTGAAGAGAGGATGACCATGAGCACGACGCCTCCGCCAATGATGTAGTAGATGCGCTTGCCTTTCATCGCTCAGAAAATATTGAACCGCAACCCCCGGCCGGCGTAGAAATCTAAAATGGCGATGCGGAACACCAGGTCATAGCGCGAACGCAAGGCCTGAAGACGGGCCGTGTCATAGCGGTTGCGGGCCTGGGTATAGTCGACCTGTGTGGAGGCGCCCTGCTCGAACCGGATTTGGGCGTTGTCGAAGGCGAGCTTGGCAGAAGCTTCTGATCGTTCGGCAGCGGCGAGGGTTTCCCCCGCATTGAGGGCGTCCCGGTGGGCGCGCTCAACAGACTGTTGCAACCCCTGCTTGACCTGCTCCAATTGGAGTTCGGCCTGGGCCACTCCGATTTCGCTGCGGCGCACACCGTTCCGCACGGACCAGCCGTTGAAGATGGGTACCGACAAACTGAAGAACAGGCTTTGGTTGACGTTTTCGGTGATTTGATTGCTGAATGGGCGGGTCTGAAACTCATTGAAAGTCAATGCACTGGTAAGAACGGGCTCGAGGCTGTTCTCCGTGATGCCGATGATGAAGGTTTCCAATTCAGGGTCGCCCACAGGCTCCTGCGCCGCCCCGGAATATCCCGATCCATAACTCCAACTGGCGCTGAGTCGCGGCAGGCCGACGGTTTTGGCCAGGTCCTTTCCGATTTCTTGTTGGCGTATGCGGGAGTTGCTGGCCTTGACTTCGGGAAAAGAGGTGAGCGCTGAATTCAGGACCTGGTCGAGGTTGGGCAGGGCGGGCATGTTGCCCACCCGGGAGAGGTCTGGCCGGTCGATGCGCAGATTTTCAGCGTCATTCGGGCTGAGGCGCATGGATTGCGCGAGTTGCAGCTTGGCGAGTGCGACGTCTCCCTCGGCCGATGTGCGGGCAGATTGGTCGGATGCCAATTGAGCTTGCAGGTCCAAGAGGTCGGCCTCAGGGGCCGCCCCTGCATCTACAAAGGCGCGGATCCGCTCCACTTGTGTCTCGGTGGTCTTGACATTGAGTGCGGCGATTTCCAGCGCGTCCTCTGAAAACATGAGCGAGAGGAATGCGCTGGCGACTTGCAAGGCCACATCATTGCGGGTGTTGTCGAGGTCGTGCTCTGCTGCGATCCTGCGCTCACGCGCTTGGTCCAAGCGCAGGTGGTTGGCCATGCCGCCGTACAAGGTGATGCCTGTCCCGAGGCCCAAGCTGTTGGAGCGGATGCGGGAGGTGGCAAACTGGTTGGTGAACGGGTCGATGCGCTGTCCCCAATTGTAGCCGT
>DGOE01000121.1 GCA_002389295.1 Flavobacteriales bacterium UBA4474
TTCCACAACGCCTCATCCTGGCCGGGTTTGCCCGGCTCAGCATGGCGGGCAAATCGCCCTTTCAGTATGTCTTCCCAAGACTTCATGTTCTCTTTTCTTTCTTTTCGGCGATCGCCTCTCCCGTGGGCTCAAACCGCTGCCGAACCCATTTTCTCGCCCTCGCCAAACGCTGCCGGGACAGCTCCGGCGATATGGTCAACATTTCACCAATCTCCTCATGGTTGAACCCCTCAATCAAATGGAGATTCAAAACCGTGTACTGGTCCTTCGGCATGGTCTTTAGGACATCCATCAGATCATCCATGGCCATGCTCTCCAAGACTTCGGGTCCGCTCCCCCTCTCCACGTCCACCCCCGTTCTCTCCCACTTCGCCCGCTTCTTCCCCTCCGTCAAGGCCACGTTGACAGCAATCTTGGCAGCCCAAGTCCTCACGCCTCCCTTCTCCGGATCGTACCGTTCCACATTCCGAAAAATGCGGACAAAGGCCTCCTGCAACACATCCTCTGCCGCATCGGAATCCCAGATGTACCGCCTCACCGCCCCGCGCAAATAGGGCACGAGCGATTCAAACAGTGCTTTCTGCGCCGCCTTCTCTCCCCGCTTGCAACCCTCCATCCAATAAAGGTCATCCTGAACCGGAGCACTATCCATCAGACCATCGAGGCTTCACTTTTACAGCGTGCCCCGCCATGCTCACTCCACACCTGGATTCCCATCTACAATCCCGAAACACTCCACACTCACCACCGCATAAGCCCCTTCGACATCCGAACCCGCTGAAGATCCCATCGCCTCGTGGTTCCATTCCACGGGGTTGCCCGCGCAGAGGTAGCTGTGTTGGAGTGAACAGCTTTGCGTGTTTGGGGGGAACCTGAACTCCACTTCGGTTAGCCCGACAGAGATGGACACCTCATCGGGCCCCGACAAAAATGGAGGGTCGGAGGCGGTAGAAACGGTCAGTGGAGCGCCGCCGTATTGCCTCCAGAAGGCAACAGTAACAACGGGTCCTGCTGGGGGAGCCGTGGGCTGACAATTGCAATTGTCATTGACCACGCCATCGAGACCGTCAACAGCGGGATTGTTGGACGACACCACGCAAGGATCACCCACATTGAGGCCCATGGTTTCACAATCCACCACGTAGACCACAGGAGGCTCAGGCAGCTCCACCTCAATTTGAACATCCTCGAAATTCTCTTTGACGCAGGACGACAAACAGAACAGCGGGAGCAGCCAAGCGAAACGAACCAGAGATTTCATAATTAAAGGTCGGCCAATTGAAATCGGTTTCCATCCACCTTACTCGGCAAGCCCTCTGAACGTGACACCTTCAAGTCACTTTTTCTGAAGGGCCGAGCCCGCGCGTGCAGGGCCCCACCCCTTGCCGAATCAAACAATGCGCCCTTTTGGCTGTTCATACCCTGAAAACTCCGTTTTCATACCTCAATCCAACACAAATCGGGCCGGTCGTGTCACGGCCATTCTACTCGGGAAGTAACAGAGGTCTGAAACCAACATTCGAAATGAAAACGTTCCCATTCTTCCCGTTCATCCTCGCTCTGCTCGTGGCGAACGGGATGCCCCAATCGGTCAACGCTCAATGGAGCTACACCTTGGACAACGCTTTGGACAGCATCATGTATGCCCCTCCAGGCTGGGACTCTGAGACAGACCCACCCCCGTGTTGTTTCTATTCCGGTTATTCCTTTCAAGAATATTATGGCGATCTGTTGGACAATGAAGACAACAACTACACCGTCTTTGTGCCCACCACCGAAGCTGTGGAGGAAGTGGCCGCTTTGATGAACTTAAACCTGTTTGACTTGGCAGGTTTCTCCGACATGTCCGACGCTCTGGGGTATCACATTGTCCCCGGCACTTACACTGCGGCAGACTTGGAAGATGGGATGGCATTGACGACACTTCAGGGACAATCCCTCGACGTCAATATCGACGGCACCAACGTGGGCATTGACGGCGCTTGGGTGGTAGAAGCCAACATCATGGCGGACAACGGCGTCATCCACGTGATCGATGCAACCTTGGCCCCTGAGGGTTATCCCCAAGCCACGGTCGTCACCGCCATTGCCGGAAGCCCGGACCACACCCTGTTTGAAGAGGGCATTTTCAACGCCTACCTCGATGGTTACCTCAGTGCGAATGCGCTCGAAGCAGAGGACGACAACAACGGAGACCCCACAACAGGGCCTTACACGGTCTTCGCTCCAACAGACGCCGCGATGGCTGCGTTCGCCGCCTCTTATGGATACAATGTGGCCGATTTCGTCGCTTCACAGTACATCGACGAGTTCGTGGAACGGCACGTGGTCATCGGCTACTACAACAGTGGCGTTCTCTCTGACGGGCAATCCCTGTCTGCCATGAACGGACAGTCGGTCGACATTGAGATCTCCGCAGATGGCGTCACCGCCTCTGGCTCCAATGTCGGCGCGGCAGACATCCTCGCTTACAATGGCGTCGTGCACTCGCTGGATGAGGTCCTGCCCTTTGACATTCCCGCCGCCTCCGGTACTTGTGGCACTTGGACATTGGAGCTGTACAACTCCGACATCGACCAGAACTGGCTCGGCAGCACAATCGACGTCTTCAAGAACGGCATTATGATTGCCGAAGAGACCAACAATGAGATTGCCGAGGACAACAATGGCGACTATGTGCCGGACGCATTCGGAATGAGCACCTTCAGCTTTGCTGTGGACGAAGGCGACGTGCTGGACTTCATCTTCGACCAAGACGGAGGGTCCAGTTTCAATTGCGGTTATGTGGTCAAGAACGAAAGCGGCTTCACGGTGTTCTCCTCCTTCTCGAGCAATCTGGACGAAGGCCCCGACAACGTCATGGGTTTGAAGGCGTGCGGTGCGGAACCCACCTGCGGAATGATCGAAGTGATGTTCATTGACGAATCCCAGGAGGGATGGGTCGGTGGCGGCATGACCATCTCTCAGGGCGGCAATGTTCAAGCATCTTTGAATTTCGGGGACTTCAACTACTTCGAAAGCCTCTACCCCTTCTGGCAGATGTCGACCTTCATCCCTGTGAATGAAGGAGAAATTGACTTCATCGTCTCCCAGCCATGGGAGTACGCGGACCTCTGCGGATACTTGGTCAAAGACCCCGCCGGAGCGTTGCTGGTCAACCAGAACATCGAGTTCGTCGCACCCGAAAGCACCTTTGGTATCACCGCCTGCGAGGCAGGAGCCGATGTGATCTGCAATGCCGAATTCGAGGTCGCACAAATCACGTCGCCCGACGGGAGCCCCGTTCCGGGCGCCGTCCAAGTGTCCATCTTTGACTACAACCCCAATGCCGTGTACACATGGGACTTTGGAGATGAAGGCACCAGCACCGACGTGTTCCCGACCTACCAATACTCTGGCCCCGGCCCCTACACCCTGTGCCTCAACGTCACCGATGGCAATCTCTGCTCAGACTCCTACTGTGAGCCCATCTCCATTGACTCGTTGGGTATCCTCAATGGGTTCCTGAGCGGATTCACAATCAACATTGTGGATGGCGGCCCGAGCGATGTCGTCAGCAGCGTCAACAATCTGACCACGTCAACCAATGCCCTGTCCGTGTTCCCCAACCCTGCGCAAGGTCAGGTCACATTGGTAGGAATGGATCCTGGTGCAAACTGGGTCGGCGAACTGCGCGGCACAGACGGTCGTCTGGTCCGCCGTTTCAATGGCGTCGGTCGAAGCCCGCTCAGCCTAGATGGAGTCGCCGAAGGCCTCTACATCCTGAACGTGGTGGACGGAACCTCTTCTTCGCGAACGGTGCGGGTCATCGTACAGTGATGGATTCGTGAGGCCGCAGACAACACCTGCGTCCAATTTGATTGAGAAAGCCGCCTTCGGGCGGCTTTCTGCTTTTCAGCACTCCAACGGCTACCTTCTCCCCATGAGAACGGCCTTCTTGCCCCTTGCTGTGTTGTTCGTGTGGACTTTCAATTCGCCCTCCGTCATGGCGCAATACTCCATGCCCAGTGAGGAAGGACCGCACGAAGGCACTTGGTTACAGTGGCCGCACAACTACACTTATGGCTCAGGTGCAGAGGACGTAGAGTCAAGCTGGGTGGCCATGACCTCCGCCCTTTCGGAAGGCGAACGCGTTCACATCATCGCCTACAACGAAAGCGAAATCATCCACATCACCGACCAGCTCAACGCTGCCGAAATCGACATGACCCAGGTTGATTTTTACTTGTGCCCCACCGACGACTTCTGGGCCAGGGACACTGGGCCTTGCTTCGTGCAAGACGACCAAGGACAATGGGTCGTTTTGGATTGGGGATTCAATGGATGGGGTGGGGACACCCCCTTCGCTTTGGATGACGACGTCCCCATCGTGACCGCCGAACAATTGAACCTGCCCCTCATTGACCTGAACGCCGTGGTGCTCGAGGGAGGCGCCATAGAAATCGATGGTCAAGGCACCTTGATGGCGACCCGTTCATCCATCACCGGCGACGACCGCAATCCAGGATGGACAGAAGCCGAAATCGAGGGCTATTTCACCACGTATTTGGGGGTGGAGCAGGTCATCTGGTTGGATGGTCAGTTTGGAGGCAATGAAGACATCACCGACCAGCACATCGATGGTTTTGTCAAATTCGCTTCAGGCAACACCATCGTCACCATGAGCAACCCCGACCTGGCGTATTGGAATGTGGACGCGCAAGACCGCAACAAGATTGCCCAGGCTGAAAACACTGAAGGGACACCCTACACGCGCGTCAATTTGCCCCTGACCCAAAACACGGTGCAAACGACCTGGGGGATGGATCTGGGATTCCGAAGCTCCTATGTCAACTACTACGTGGGCAATGCGGTGGTCTTGGTTCCGGAATACAATGACCCCATGGACGCCACCGCCCTGGAGATTGTGCAAGGGCTGTACCCCATGCGCACCGCCCTGGG
>DGOE01000181.1 GCA_002389295.1 Flavobacteriales bacterium UBA4474
TGCAGGCCGAGGGAAATCTTGGCGACAGCCCGCGTGATTTTGCGCGTCACAAAGGTCTCACCGCGCAAGGGGCTCTCGTGGTTGAAGAGGATGCCGTTGGAGGCGTGAATACCGTAGGCTTCCCTGTAGTTCTTGACAATCCAGAAGCTGTAGAGCTTGGCGACGCCATATGGGCTCCTGGGGTAGAATGGCGTGGTCTCGCTTTGGGGTACTTCTTGCACCAAGCCGTAGAGCTCGGAGGTTGATGCCTGGTAGAAGCGCACATCCTGTTCCATGCCGAGGATGCGGATGGCTTCGAGCAGGCGCAGGGTGCCGAGGCCGTCAGCGTTGGCGGTGTATTCCGGTGTGTCAAAGCTCACCTTGACGTGGCTCATGGCCGCGAGGTTGTAAATCTCGTGCGGCTTGACCTCCTGTACGATGCGGATGAGGTTGGTCGAGTCCGTCAGGTCGCCGTAGTGCAGCTTGAGCCTGACATTTTGATCGTGCGGATCCTGATACAGGTGGTCGATCCGGTCGGTGTTGAACAGCGACGCCCGCCGCTTGATGCCGTGCACCTCATAGCCTTTTGAGAGCAGCAATTCGGTGAGGTAGGAACCGTCCTGTCCTGTAATGCCAGTGATGAGTGCGCGTCGGGGTGAGGCCATGTTCAAATTTACGACTGGGCGGTGGGAGTTGGGGTGTCCATTTGGCCGCCGTCGTCCAGCTGGTGTTCCACGAGCTCCTTGTAGCGGCCGTCGCGGGCCATGAGTTCGTTGTGGGCGCCGATTTCGACGATGCGTCCAGACTCCAGTACGGCGATGCGGTCGGCGGACCTCACGGTGGACAAGCGGTGGGCGATGACGAGTGAAGTGCGGCCGCGCATCAGGCGCTCCAAGGCGATTTGGATGGACTTTTCGCTCGAGGCATCCAAGGCACTGGTGGCCTCGTCGAGGATGAGCAAATCGGGATCGCGCAAAAACGCCCGCGCCAGGGCGATTCTCTGCCGCTGTCCGCCCGATAACTGGACGCCGCGCTCGCCCACAAGGGTGTCAAAGCCGTCGGGAAATCCCGTGATGAAGTCCAAGGCGAGGGCGTCACTGGCGGCCTGTCGGACTTCAGCTTCGGTGGCGCCCGGGCGGCCGTAGCGGATGTTCTCTTCGATGGTGCCGCCAAAGAGGATGACCTCTTGGGGGACCAGCGCCATGCGGCGGCGCAGTGGTGTCAGCGGGTGCTCATCGATGGGCTTGCCGTCTATGAAAAGGGTGCCGGAGGTCGGCAGCCTGAAGGCGGTCAACAGTGTGGCGATGGTGGACTTTCCTGCGCCGGAGCCCCCGACCAGCGCCAAGGTCTCGCCCGCCTTGAGTTCGAGGTCAATGCCCTGTAAGACTTCCACGTCGGCCCGGTTGGGGTAGTGGAACCCGACGGCATCAAATTTCACGGACAACCGCTGCCCGGTCTGTTCTGCATCGGCGTCGCTGTCCAGCGAGACGTCCTCGCGCGCTTCTTCGACCAGGTCCATCACCTCTTCGATGGCGCCGAAACCGCGTTGCAATTCACCAAAGATGTTGGCTATGCCCCCGATGCTCCCGGCCACAAGCCCTGTCATGAGCAGAAAGCTGAAGAACTCTTCAGAACTCAATTCACCCGACTGCAGCAT
Source organism: Flavobacteriales bacterium UBA4474 (assembly GCA_002389295.1). Classification (GTDB taxonomy): domain Bacteria; phylum Bacteroidota; class Bacteroidia; order Flavobacteriales_D; family Sanyastnellaceae; genus UBA8752. The sequence goes on from DGOE01000181.1 coordinate 1,637, forward strand.
GCTCGCCCCTTGGAAGAGCACGAGGGTGATGGCCCCGAAAATCATGACGATGATGAAGCTCGCAAAAGCGCCGCGCCACAGGGCGGTTTTCAGGGCGATGCCGCGCACTGTTTCTACGCGCTCCCGGTAGCGGGAGAGCTCGTAGGCCTCACGGGCAAAGGCCTTGACGCTGACAATGCCGGTCAGGGTTTCCGAGACGATGGTGTTGGATTCGGCGACGGCCTGCTGGGTGCGCTTGGACATGGACCGGATGAACCGGCCAAAGAACATGGCGGACAGGATGGCGACGGGCAGGGAGCCGAGCATCCACAAGGTCAGTTCCCAACTGAAGGTCATGAGGGCGAGCAGGCCGCCGCCGATGATGATGCTCTGTCGGACGAGTTCGGCCAGCACGGTCGTGAACGTGTCGCGGATGGCTTCGATGTCGGCGGCGATGCGGCTGCCGAGGTCGCCCACCCGTCGTGTATCAAAGAAGGCCATCGGTTGGGTGATCATGCCGGCAAAGGCGTCTTCGCGCAGCGCTTTGAGCATGCGCGTGGTGATTTCACCAAAAAGCCAGATGCGGATAAAGCTCAACGCGGATTGCAGGATGAGCACGGCCAAAATCGCCGCTCCAATGCTCTTGAGGTCACCTGCGTCGATGGGCAGGGGCAGCTCAAACCCTTGCGTGCCGGCGCCGGGATCCACACCTACGCCACCGAGCTGGCCCCACAGTCGGGTGACCAACAAGGTCAGCACGCCCGAAAGTGTGATGAGGACGATGCCGGCAGCGAACTTGAGGCGGTGCGGTTTGAGATAGGGGGCAATGCGCGAGAACTGCCTGAAACCGTCGCGGTTCAGCTTGCCTTTCCTCGGTGGGGGAGCGAGGGGATCTTCGGGGGTGGAGCGTGCGTGTCGGGCCACGGGTACGTGGAGATTCCGTTGAGGCGTCAAAGCTAAGTTGTGCAAACTTGCGGCAGCCGAAAGAGGGGCATCGAATGTCGGCAGCAACGCCCTGCGGATTTACCGATTCGTTGTCTATCTTTGCGCTCCCTATTTCGAAACCCTGTGTCATGAAAAGGACATTTCAACCCTCCGTTCGCAAGCGTCGCAATAAGCACGGATTCCGTGAGCGCATGGCTTCGGCCGCTGGCCGCGCCGTCCTCGGTGCCCGCCGCCGCAAGGGCCGTAAGAAATTGTCCGTCTCAGACGAGCGCCGCCACAAAGGCATTGAGCGCTGAGGCTGATACACTGTCAATTTGTTCAAGGGCGCCGGAAGGCGCCCTTTTTTATTGGCCCTCCCTGCGGTGCAGGGTGTTCGTCGCTGGGTCTTTGACCACACATTAGGTGTTGGCTACTGCTGTGGCCAACCAAGCGGCCGGTTCCGCGAGGTGGTGCCACGCAACGGTCAGGGTTTGCTGTTGAACGGTGGCCGTAGCCCGGGCTCGCTCGCCTTCAACGGCGTCCCATTGCAGTCCCGTCAGGAAGTCCACACCCTCTCCGAACACCTTGAAGGCGGCTTCTTTGGCTGTCCAAAGTCGGCACAACGTTTCGGTGTTGTCACCGAAGTGGTCCAAGATGGGTTGGTCTGCCGGTCCCACAAACCGGCGCCGCGCGGTGTGCAGGCGCTCAGCGGAAGCTTCTACATCGACGCCGATGGGCAAGGGGCTGCGGGCCGCCGTAACCCAGCCGCCGCCGTGGGAAAGGCTGCAGTGCCCCTTGTCTAAAATGGGCTTCCCATTGGCCAATTGGCGCATTTTTGGCCAGTTGTGGCGCGCCAAAAGGGCGTTCAAGGCTGCCCGTTGCGCGATCAATGCCCCTCCGCAAGGTTCTCCTATGAGTGTGACACCCTCAGCAAGGGTCATGGGAAACGGTGTATCGGGCATGGGACCGCAAGGAAACAAAACGGCAGCAAACCTGTGTTAATAAGGTTAACCGGTCCGTTTCACGACGGCTATCTTTGCACCAAATTCAAGAAGAACGCATGAGCGTCTCAAATACAACTACTGCATTGCCTTACAAGGTCAAGGACATCAACTTGGCCGAGTGGGGAAGAAAAGAAATTCAGCTCGCAGAAGCTGAGATGCCAGGCCTCATGTCCTTGCGTGAGCGTTACCGCAACGAGAAGCCGCTCGCCGGTGCCCGCGTGGCCGGATGTCTTCACATGACCATCCAGAC
>DGOE01000157.1:0-43192 GCA_002389295.1 Flavobacteriales bacterium UBA4474
CCCGCCGCCCCGTGCGTCTGGCACCAGCCTTCCGAAAAAGGGATGCCGAGTTTGCGCAGCGTTTCGGCGACGTAGGCACCCGTGCGGGTCTCTCCAAAGGAGGGCTCGGGGTGGGCGTGGAGGTGGCGGCGGTGTTCCACCACCTTGTGGCGGGTGGATGCCACGGATGCGAGCAGGGTGGATTTGATCATGGAGGTCGGCATCAGGTGGTCCACAGGGATCGGCTGGCGCTCAAAATCATGCGCACAGCCACATAGAGCATCAGCACACCAAAGGCGAGGCGCACCTTTTGCGGATGGATGGAAAGGGCAAACCGGCTGCCGATATAACCGCCCAAAACAAAGGCCACCACCATGACAGCGGCGGCGCGGACGTCGACCTCACCGGCTTTCCAATAGTTCATGACGGCGAGGGCGCCGATGGGCGGCAGCATCAGCGCGAGGCTGGTCCCCTGGGCAGCCATTTGGGACATGCCCATGGCATACATGAGTGCTGGCACGATCAACATGCCGCCACCGATGCCGATGAAGCCACTGAGGCAGCCGGCAGCCATGCCGATGAGCAACAGCAAAAAAATGGTCTGGGCGTCAAAGGTCATGGGGCGCATCAAAAGTCAGTAGACAGCGAAAGTTGAAAGACCCTGTCCAGGAGAATACCATCGTCTACTCCCCATCCCCAGTCTGCCCGGACGAAATAGCCCAGCAACTGGCTCCGAAGACCGAACCCGAAATCCCAAATGATGGGCTCCCGGTTGTTGTCCACGGTCACAGAGACGGGATAGAGGTCCAGACTGGTGCTGTTGAATGCATTCTCGTCACTGTAGGGGTCCTGGCCCGTCCATGCCGATCCGATATCGAAGAAGCCGACAGCCTGAAAATGCTCGAGGAAGGGGCTCAGGCTCTTCTTTGGGGAGAGGGTGGCGAACACCGGACACCTGACTTCGGCATTGGCCACAGCAAAGCTGCTGCCGTTTCTGGCGTTGCGCACGAAGCCGCGCATCGGGGTGGCCGCAGTCTGGTAGGCGAAATTGCCTTCGGGAATCGGCATGGCGCCATCGACCGTGGTCAGCAGTGACTCGTGCACGCCACCGAGGTAATGCAGCAAGCCCCTGCCGCCAAAAGACGTGTTGCCCGCCGCCCGCATGCACAGTGTGATGCGCCGGTACAGCGGGATGTAGCGCCGGGCATCAAAGCCAGCGACCAACAGCATTTCACCTTCGCCGTCGGGCGGGGCCAACATCTCAAACCAGGCCTTTGCCCGCGTACCATTCCTGATGTTCAAGGCGCGTTGTATGCTGTTGTCAAAAACCCAACTGACGCTGCCACCTATGCCTTGGATGTAGAGGTCACTTCGGCTCGCGTTGAAGGGGTCGGTGGCCAACAAGGAGACCCTGTCCAGTCTGTACGTCATCTGGGCCCTCAAGCTCATGGTTTCGCTAAACGGGATGGTACGGCGGTAGTGCACGGCGTGGGTGTGCGTTCGGGTGAGGGCGCCGAGCTCGGCATCAATGCCTTCGTTGCCCTGGCGCTCGATGATCCAGTCCCGGTCCACTTTGCGCTCCAAGTCCCGGTGCATCATGACAAAAGTGGAATTCTGCAAGCTGCCCGCCAACCGCATGCCGCCGATCCACTTGCTGTTTTCGAATAGGTCGGAGATGCCGATTTTGAGCAGGCCGCTCAACCCCGGAAAACTGCCCGCTGCGCCGGTAAAGGGTTGGTAAAATGACGTGGCAAAACTGTTGTCAACCTGGCTGAGCAGTTGGTCTACGGCGTAGTTTTTTCTGTGCGGAAGTGGGCTGGCAATGGGCGGCAAAGTGCGCGAAGGGGAGGACGCTGCACCTTCTCCCTGGCCGACAGGCCCGAGATCGTCTCCGCCCAGTTTGCGCTCTGCTTCGAAGGTGTAGTTGCTGTAATCCACCTGTCCGGCCTGCAAATCCAACCGCCTTTCAGGGAGGTAGTCCCAGGGTTGAATTTGAGCGGAGGGAATGGAAACACCGGTCTCGGGCATGGCCGCCTTCAACGGTGGGGGCGGCAATTCCCCCAACTGCCACCGCGGTCTGCCATCGCTCAAGTGCACGCCTTCCCAGCCATCTCCACCGCGCGAAAGGCCCAGTTCGGCGGTGGCCCCATTGAGGTAGAACCAGGGCGCTTGTCGGGTGAAATAGCGGTAATGAATGGCGGTATCCACCCGGAGGATGGCACTGTCCCGTATGGCCAAGTGGATGACTTGGGCCTGATCGGCCAACTTGTAGGCAAACGAACCCTTAGCAAGGCTGAACGGCCTGATTTCGTTCTGGTTCGGGGTCTCGGTAATGCGTTCAAACCCCTTCGCGTTGAGGTCGTAACGCCAAATGTCGCGCTGGCGGGCGTCGGGAATGGAAGGTGTGGCGCCGGAGACATCGGCTGGGGGCCGGTTGCTGCTAAACAACAAACCTTGCCCGTCTGCCGTCCAATTCGGGTGCAGGTCATCCCATGCGTCTTCCCACAAAGGCACCTGCGATCCGGCCAATGTATTGTAGACATAAAGGTCGGATTGTCCAGCCCGAACCCCGCTAAATGCAATGCGCCGTCCATCGGGTGACCAGTCCAGGTGAATGACCTTTTCTATCCTGAACAACTCACGTTCGCTCGATTCACCGGTAGCGGCATCGGAGATGGTGAGGAATACGCGGCCTTTTTCTTCGTGGATGTGTGCCAGTACCGGAAGGGTCGGGTGCCAAGCCAGCACGGGATATGTGCCGTCGACAATGCGGGTCAGTTTGTGATCGTATTTGGCGATGCACTTTTTCTTGCGGCCATCTGACCACCAGACGCGCACCTGCCCGCGCTCATCCGTCGCCCATGCCGTCCACCGGCCGTCTGCCGAGGAGGTGAAATGGTGGTGGCGGAATTTGCGCCGGGCACGGTGGGGCAATTCACCCATACGGGCGTGTGGGGGCGCGGCGTCGTTCCAAGCCAGCTTCCGGCCTGATTCTTCGGTAGGTCCCAGCGCCGCTCCCAGGGCGTAATGGGCTTGGGCAGCAGCGAGCAAACCCTCCAATGTCATGCCGATCCGCCGGCATCCAGCATCTACCGTGCGGCCTGCTTTGAATCCGCCGAGCACGTCCAGGGCGGCCTGCCGACCAAAAGTCTCCAGCACGAACCGCCAGATGGCCGCTGCCGCAATGCGCTGCTCTTTGCCATTCAACACCTGAACGTCGGCGAGCTGGCCGCGGGAAACGAGGTCTTGCAAGTACGCGACGTCAGCCTGGTCCGGCGGACCCGCAAGCGCCGCCACCATGCCCTCCTCCATCCAGCTCGGCAGTTGAAAAAGCTGACTGTTCTTGACCACGTCTTTCCAGTCGTCGCCAAACAAGTATTGTCGGATGAGAATGCGGTACAGCCCCTGCCTCAATTGCTGCTGGAAAGCGCTCCTTTCGCCACCGAACCAACCAAAGAGTTTCTTGCCGTGAATGAGGGTGGTACCGCCGATGTTTCCTGCCTCTGAGCCATCAATTCCGATGTTGCTCTGCCGGAAATCGGCATGCTTGTTGAACACCATCACTTCGACCGGTCCTGAGACCCGCAGCTGAAGCGTGGACTCCACCTCTGGCAGGTCCAACGTCAAGGCATTCATGGCGAATTCCGCCAGCGGGCGACCGCCTTGGTAGTAATAGACGGCGAAGGGGTCACCCGGCAGGTACTGCCAATCAAAAGAGCGGTATTGTACCCGCTGCTTGCCAAACTCCATGTCCAGGCCATTGTGGAACTGGGCTTGCACGCCACTGGGCAACAGCACGATGCAGCCCGCGATCAGGGCCAGATTCCTGCAGATATGCTTCAGGACCATCATGGAATCCGGAATGTACAAACCGGGCAGGCGGATTCGCTGGGAAGAGGGAACTTGCGGACCATGATTGTACAGCCTTGCAACGCTTTTTCGGAAAATACCGTGCTTTTGCCCGACGGGGAAGGGGGATTGGTGGTCATAGACCCGGGTTATTCCAGCCCAGAAGAGTGGAACACACTGGATACGTTGCTGGCCGCTGAGGGGTTGCGGCCGACGGCTGTCTTGTTGACACACGCCCACCTCGATCACGTCATGGGGTGCCATGGCATGGAGCGGCGCTGGGGTTTGAGGCCGAGAATGGACGTGCTGGACCTGGACACCTATGCCATGGCACCCCCTGCTGCTGCGCTGTATGGCGTGTCACTTGATCCCCTCCCGCAGCCGCTGGAAGCGGGGTTTTCGGAAGGGGAGGAATTGGCATTCGGAAAATTGAAGCTCACCGTTCGGCATGCGCCTGGCCATGCGCCTGGGCACGTGGTCTTCATCGATGATGAGCACCAGCGCGTGATCGGGGGCGACGTGCTGTTTCAAGGCAGCATTGGGCGCACGGACCTGCCCGGGGGCGATCCTGGGGTCTTGAGAAAGAGCATCGAAGAGGTATTGTACACTTTGCCTGATCACTACACGGTGGTGCCGGGTCACGGACCGACTACGACCATTGGCGCAGAGCGGGCGGCCAACCCCTTTGTCAATGCAGCCGGGTCGGGCATGCTCCAACAAGGGTGACCGGAACCGCGTCAGGCTTTGCTCAAGGTAAAGGAGAACGTGGCCCCTTTCCCTTGGGTTGAGCGCACGGAAATGCTTTGTTCGTGTGCTTCGATGATGTGCTTGACGATGGCCAATCCCAGGCCACTTCCCCCCACATTGCGCGAGCGGCTCTTGTCTACGCGATAAAACCGCTCGAATATCCGTGGAAGGTGCTCCTCCGACATCCCGATGCCGTCGTCGGCCACTTCGATGAGCACCTGCTCCTCCATGTCGTAGTACCGAATTTGGGTGGTGCCGCCTTCATTGCCGTAGCGCAAGCTGTTGGAGATGAGGTTGGTCATGACCTGCTCAATCTTGGGGGCATCCCCGAGCACATCGACCTTGCGTTGACCTTCTTCCACAAAAACCAGTGAGATGTCCGCCCGCTTGGCCCGCTGCTCCAGTTGATCGAGGACTTCGTGGACGAGGTGACCGAGGTCAAAAGCGCTGATGTTCAGTTCCAGGGAACCGCCTTCGATTTTGGTGATGACATCGAGGTCATCGATGAGCCCGGCCATGCGGTCCACATTTTTGGCCGCCTTCATCAGGAATTTTCGGTTGTGTTCGGGGTCTTCAAGGGCCCCTTCCAAGAGGGTGAGGATGTAGCCTTGAATGTTGAACACCGGGGTTTTGAGCTCATGGGCGAGGTTGCCGATAAACTCCTTGCGGAAGGTGTCCTGCTCCTTGAGAAGGGAGATTTCATTGACTTTTTCCGTGGCCCAATCCATCACGTCCAGCCGGACTTTTTCCATCACGTCTTCGCCCATGTGCACGTCCCGGGCGCGTTCCTTGGTGCTCTTGAACCGGTGAATGTTCTTGTAAATGATGCGGACCTTTTGATAGATGAAGCGCTCGATGGCACTGTAAATCACCGCCATTGAAAGGATGAACAGCCCGAGTGCCCCGAGCGCTATGGCTTGGGGCGGTGCCGGCACGTCGTACATCCAGCACACAAAAGCGGCCATGCCCATGCCCAGGACCGTCACCACCAGTGCACATACGAGTGCGACCCCGCGTGGGGTGCGAATGTTCATGTCTCTTCGAACTTGTAGCCCACTCCTTTGACCGTGCGGAAGTGCGCATCGCCCAGCTTTTCTCTCAGCTTGCGGATGTGCACGTCGATGGTGCGGTCGCCTACGACCACATCCTTGCCCCACACCATGGAGAGGATGGCGCTGCGCGTAAAGACCTTTCCCGGTTGGGAAGTCAACAGAGACAGCAGCTCAAATTCCTTCTTGGGCAGGCTCATTTCCTTTCCATCCTTGGTGACCAAGTAGCGTTCGCGGTCGATGGTGATGGACTTGCCATTGAAGGACTGACTGGGCTCATTGTTCTTGCCTGCCCTGCGCAAAAGCGCCTTCATTCGGCTGATGAGGACCCTGGGCTTGATGGGTTTGGTGATGTAGTCGTCGGCACCGGCATCAAACCCGGCAATCTGACTGTAGTCCTCTCCCCGGGCAGTGAGGAAGGCGATGACTGAACCGTCGAGTTTCCGATTGGCCCGCATTTCCATGCAGGTTTCCATACCGTCCATTTTGGGCATCATCACATCCAGCAAAATCAAATCGGGCACCACCTGGTCCGCAATTTCAAGGGCCTCCTTGCCATTTCCTGCCGTGTACACAGCGAACCCTTCCTTTTCGAGGTTGTACTGGACCAATTCCAGAATGTCCGGCTCGTCGTCCACGACGAGGATCTTCTCATTGCTCACGGCAGGGCGATTTCTATGCGCCTTAAATCTACTGTCTCCGTGGGTGCGCTCGCATCTTGTGGGTGCAATGTGCATCTTTTCGCCCCGTCAAGTGGCGAAGGTGGAGCGCAGCCAAGTCAGTTCCGCGCCAACAGGGTCGTGCACCATTTCTGAATGAAGGGGGCCGACATCAAGGGCCTGATGCGCCGCTCGGCCCGCGCATCGATGAAGGCGTCTTCGAGGGGCATGGCCAGGTATTGCGCACCGCGAAGCAGGAGAAAGACCGCTGGAACGGCTGCCAGGCTTTCATAAATGACACCCGCTCCCAAGGAGAGCACCGCCCAAGTCAAACTGACGCCCACCATGGTCAGGGGAATGCTCAAGGTGGTGCGAAAGGCAACATCTTTGACGCTGTGCTGTGCCGCTTTTTCGGCGACCCTGGGCCACCACCCGGTGGTCAGCATGAAAATGAGCCAGGCGGGCAGGCGCCACATCAATGGTGCCAGCGATGTGGGCTTGTTTGCTGCCCACCTTCCAGCAGCAGCAAAATCATCGTTGAGGCGCGGATGGCCCCATCCGCACTTCAATGCTGCTTCAAATGCGGCCTTGACCGAAGCTGGATCCGTCCTCAACAGCACCGCCGCCGCGGCGAGGGTGTGGTGGGGGACAGGCCCTCCCATGGCCCCCTCGAGAAACCGGCATACCGCCAGGTGGGGATTGTACATCTCGCCGCCCTCGAGGTTGACCGAACAGGCCATCAGTGCATCCCGCATCCGTTGGCTCAACGCGACCCGCGCGGCTCCCGAATCCGCTCCGATTCCCGGAATGTCATCGCAGGGTATGGCTTCTCCTATGCGCACGCGGGCGGCGGTTCGGTAGCCTTCATAGCGCTCGAAATCCAAATGCATGGGCAACACTTCGAAGCCCCGGTCCCTGATGCGCTTCCGCTGCAGTGCGCCGGCTATAAAACGCGCCGACCCATGGCGGAACCGTCGAATCCGGCGCTCATCCAAGTGTCCCGCCTCCGAAAAAATGCCGCAGATGGCGCCCTGTTCCAACCGGGCGTAGGCCGAGGAAAAGGTGGCCATGTTGCGCTCGGCGAGGTTGTCGACCCGGTCCACGGGCCGAAAAACGGGCATCATGTGCAGCCGGATCATCATCCAACGCGACAGCCAGTGGCGGAAGGCGTCGGCCCGGGTAAAAAAATGCAGCTGAGGCTGCAGGGCGATGCAGGCGAGAATAGGGTCGGCCAGGCCGTTCTGGTGCCCACCAATGAGCAGCCGCGCTGGTGCCTGACCGGGGGCGTTCTCCAGGTGTTTTGCCCCTTTTACATCGGGGTCGATGCGGTGCCAAAGGGCCATCCCCCAGCGCGCCCATGGCCGCACAATGGCATAGAATGGATGCCGTCTGGATTCGGGGAGTACAAAAGGGGGAGGGACCTTCCGTTTCACTCAGCGCAAGGTCACACCCAGCCGCTGCGCCAACTGATCTTGAACGCGTTGCACCGTTTTGTCAATGGCTTTTTCACTCAGCGTCTTTTCTGCATCCTGCAACCGGAGGGAAATGGCATAAGAGGTGACATCCGCATCCTCATCGTGATAGACATCAAACAGGTTGACCTCCTTGAGCAATTTCCCTGCGGTCTGCCTGACCACCTGATCAATCCCCTCGTAGTTGACACCGTTGGGCACTTGTAGGCTCAAATCCCGGCGCACGCTGGGGAAGCGGGACAATTCTGCGGCCTTGATCCGGCGTTTGCCCGTCCAGTCGACGAGGGCTTCAAAGGGCAAATCTGCGTGGTATACCTCGGCATCCACTCCAAAATGCCGCGCCAATGCAGGTGTCACAAGGCCCGCCCTCGCCGAGAAGCCGCGTCCCCCCTTCCACTCCAAACCTTCCTTGAAGAGGTCGCCACCCGGCAGTGCTTCACATTGAAGCCCTTTGACACCGCTCTGGGCCAACAAGGCCTCCACGGCACCCTTGAGCACAGACATGCCGTCCTGCTCGGCCTCCCGCCAACTCTCGGGTGTGGTCCTGCCTGTCACCGTGAGGGAAAGGCGCTCGGTCTCAATGTGGCCGCCTTGGCCATCCTGGGCATAGACTTTGCCGAATTCGAACAGGGCGAGGTTTGGGTGTTGGTGGTTCCGGTTGCGCGCGACCGTTTCAACGTGCTGAGGCAGCAGGCTCTGGCGCATCACGTCGAGTTCAGAACTCAAGGGGTTGAGCAGGGCAACGGCGCGGTCCGGGTTGAGGGAGGCATCTTTTGCGAGGGTCAAATGCGCAGCCGAGACCAGCGAATTGTGCATCACTTCGTTGAATCCGCGGGCGACCAGTGTGTGGGCCAACGTGTTGCGCAGTTCTTCGGGGTCGGGATCGGGTTTGGGTGACAGCGAGACGGTCATCCGACCCGGAAGGGGGATGTGATCGTAGCCGTAAATCCGCAAGATTTCTTCCACCACATCCGCAGCGCGCGTCACGTCGCGCCGGTAGGCCGGCACCTCCAATTGCAATTGACCTTGCTCCTCGGCGACCACGCGGATGTCGAGCGCGGCGAGGATGCCCCGCACCCGGTCCCGGTCGAGTGCAATGCCGATCAACTTGTCCAAGGCATCCCAGGCGAGCGTCACAGCTTGAGGCCCGGGCAATGCGCCGCGAAAAACTTGCAATCCGCCATCGACCTCAGCCCCGGCACATTCGGCCAGCATGGCCACGGCCTTTTCCATCGCGTGAATGGCCATGTTTGGGTCCACACCGCGCTCAAACCGGAAGGAAGCATCGGTGGACAGCCCATGGCGCTTGGCGCTTTTGCGGACAGTGACGGGTTCAAACCACGCGCTTTCCAAAAAAACGGAAGTTGTCCCTGCGTTGACCCCGCTGTGCGCGCCCCCATAGATGCCCGCAAGGCACATGGGTTTGCTGTCGTCGGCAATGACCAAGTCCGCGGAATCCAATGCCATTTCTTTATCGTCCAATGCCGTGAACGGCTCTTTGTCTGCCGCCTTGCGCACCCGCACCACACCCCCTCCGATGCGGTCCGCATCAAAGGCGTGCAAGGGCTGTCCCAAGTCGTGCAGGACGTAATTGGTCACGTCCACGACGTTGTTGCGGGGCTCAAGTCCGATGGCCCGCAGCCTTTGCTGCAACCACTCCGGGGAGGCCCCGACCTGCACTTGACGCAAGGTGAGCCCCAAGTAACAAGGCGCGCCAGCGGCGTCTTCGACTTCCACACGGATTGGACCAGCGCCTTCCTTGAGGGTCTGCTTGGGCAGGCTGGCGAGGTCGGGGACGTCAGCAACGGCACCGCCACCGTTCCACAGCATGGCCGCACGGAGGTCACGCGCAACGCCGATGTGCCCCATCGCATCCGTGCGGTTCGGCGTCAATCCAATTTCAATCCGGTGGTCGCTGGCCACTCCCAAGGCCTGGGCCGCAGCCGTGCCGGTGGCCACCTCCTCGGAAAGCACCAGGATGCCGTCGTGGTCTTTGCCCAACCCCAACTCGTCCTCCGCACAGATCATGCCTTCAGAGACCTCACCGCGGATCTTGCCTTTTTTGATTTTGAACGGGTCCCCCTCCAAAGGGTGGCACGTAGCCCCCACAGTGGCGACCACCACCTTCTGTCCTGCCGCCACATTGGGTGCACCACAGACGATGTGGAGCGGCTCATCACCACCTACATCTACCGTCGTGACGCGCAACCGGTCCGCATTTGGGTGCTGTCCGCAGGTGAGAACGTGGCCGACCACCATGCCCTTGAGCCCTCCTGGAACGGCGGGCATTTCTTCTACGCCCTCCACTTCGAGGCCCGTCGCCGTCAGGATATCGGTGATGGTTTGGGCATCGTTGCCCTTGTGCTCCCCGATGGGCAGCCATGTCTTGATCCAATCGAGAGAGACGTTCATGGTCAGGGGGTCTTCAACCCTTCTTCAGGGCACCGCGAATTTAATCCACCCGTTCCACCGATGGGTTTGTCGGCCTGAAAGTGGTTTCGGGAGGATGGCTTTAATAACTTAACGGCCTACCAAGTCGGGATTTGGACCGTCCCAGGAACAGAAGACGCCATTGCTGTGAAGAAGATTCTCATCGTAGAGGACAACCAATTCCTCCGGACCACCACCGCCGACATCCTGCAACTTGCGGGTTATGAGGTCATCCAAGCCGAACACGGCAAGGAGGGTGTGGAGCGTGCCCAATTGGAAAGGCCCGATATGATTGTGTGTGATGTGGAGATGCCCGAGCTCGATGGCTACGGGGTGCTGCATTACCTCTCCAACGACCCGAATACCGCCATGATCCCATTCATATTCCTCACATCCCGCGATGGGGCTGAGGAAATGAGAAGGGGCATGTCAAGCGGTGCCGATGACTACCTCGTCAAGCCATTCAGTGAAGCGGACCTGCTCGCTACGATTGAGGTGCGCTTGAAAAAGAGTGCCATTCTGCAAAGGGAATATGGACGTCCCCCGCAGCGGCTCAACGAATTCATCGCCGATGCCAACGCCCAAGGGGGCATTCCCGGCATCGATGTAGGAGAACGTCCGCGCAGATACGGCGCAGGGCAGGTGTTGTTTGCCGAGGGCGATTCCACCAATCACGTGTACTACGTGGCCACGGGAGTGGTCAAGCTTTTCCGAACGGACAATTACGGAAAGGAGCTCATCATCGAATTGTGCAAGCCCGGTGACTTTTTTGGTCACATGGATGTGCTCAAAGGACTGGAATACACAGGGGCTGCAGAGGTGCTCGAAGAAGCAGAGTTGCACCTCATCCCCAGAAAGGTATTCCTGGACCTGATGCACCGCAACAGGGATGTGGCCATGCGTTTCATCCGGATGTTGGCAGGAGAAGTGACCCAGAACCAGCAGCGCTTGCTCGCCCTGGCCTATGCCTCTGTCCGTGAGCGGACCGCTCAAGCCTTGCTCGATTTGAACGACCGCTTCAAGGAGTCCGAACGGAAGCCCCAATTGAGCCGGGAGGATTTGGCGGGCATGGTGGGAACGGCCAAGGAAAGCCTGATCCGCGCCCTGAGCGACTTCAAATCTGATGGCTGGGTCAGCCTGTCCGGAAAGAACGTCCTCATCGAGGACGAGGTGGCGCTCAAGCGCTTTGCGGGCCGATAAGCGTGAGGGGGTCGTCGCCGAAGTAGGCGATGAGGCCGCGCCGGATCAAGACATCTTGGTCTTTAGGGTCAAGGTGCGGTAAAGGCACTTTTTCTTCAAAGTGAGGCCAGCCTTCTTCGTCTCTGCCGATGAACGCATAAAAGCCCTGTGGAACCAGCACGGTGCAGACCGCCACGTGCATCAGATCCATTTTCTCGTCCTTCTTGAAGGAGCGGAATCCCTGCCCCAATTCTTGGACACCCACCAGGTAGAGGATGTCTTGCAAATCCATGCCGCCGCCAAACCGCTGCTCGAGGGTGGCGAGGAGCTTGCGCCAGCGGGTTTCGAATTCGACGTCCATGCGTTTAGCGGGTTAAAAACAGAAAGGAGAGCCCACCGGCTCCCCTTTCAAATGTCGGGATGACTGGACTCGAACCAGCGACCACACGTCCCCCAGACGCGTACTCTACCAACTGAGCTACATCCCGGATTTCGCCGAAGCGGAGCGCGAAAATAGGCAATTCCTCCCGTCATGACGGAAGAAAGGTCATTCCATGATGACCGTCTGCTCGTTCGTCAGCTCTTCCTCAATCTTGATGATGCCGATCCCAGTGAGGGCGCCTTTAGTGGCCTCGATGTCCAAAACAGCAAATCCGGCTTGGCCTTGCTTGTAGTATTCGGAGAAATTGAAGCTCACACTGCCTGCGGCGTTGGTGACCTGTGTCGTGTCAAACCGCAGCTCACCAATGAAGGTCTGGTTGACGGAACCGACAGCAAAAAGGCGCACTTCCGCTCCTTGGACCGGTGCACCGAGGCTGTTTTGAACGTAGACCACGGCTACTGTATCCTCGATTTCGTTGCATCCGTTGAATCCCAAGGCAACAGCAAAGAGCACGCAGAGCGAGCCGAGAACGTGGAGGGGGGTGTTGGATTTCATATTTTCGAGGTCGCATTCGGGAATCCACATTTTAGAAACCCGAACGTCTACAAATAACGCAAATTCCATCCTATGGTTGTTTCTACCCTGCGCACCCTCCTTCTAATTTCTTCCATGCTGATGACAACGGCGTGGTCATTTGCCAATGACGACGGCGACCGCAAGCGCGTCCGCATCGAAACGTCCATGGGCACCATGGTGGTGGAGTTGTACAATGAGACACCTCAGCACCGGGACAATTTCCTCAAGCTGGTCGAAGAAGGATTCTACAACGATTTGCTGTGGCACCGGGTGATCAGCGGTTTCATGGCGCAGGGTGGAGACCCCAATTCCAAGGACGCCGAAGCGGGCGCCCGCCTGGGAAACGGTGGTCCGGGCTACACCATTGAGGCCGAAATCGACCCGGCCTTCGTCCACACGAAGGGTGCCCTCGCCGCCGCCCGGCAGGGGGACCAGGTGAATCCGCAACGCCGCAGCAGTGGAAGCCAATTCTACATCGTCCAGGGCCGGGACATCACCCCGCAGTCCCTGCAAAACATCGTGCAGAGCAAGCGCAACAGCATGCTCCAGCCGTTTTCCTACACGCCTGAACAGATTGCTGCCTACAGCGAGATCGGAGGAACGCCGCACCTGGACATGCAGTACACTGTTTTCGGCCAAGTCACCGAGGGCATGGATGTATTGGATGCCATTTGTGCCGCTGAAGTCGATCGGTCGAGCCGGCCGCTGGCGGACATCACCATGCGGATGGAAATCCTCAATTGACCCCGAGCATGTCCGAACTGAACCAGGCGGAGCTGGACCGCTTGCTCGAAGAGGCCAAATCTGCCGATGTGTCCTCACCCGATGCCCTCGAGGTGTTTCGCATCGCCCATTTCGGACGTCAAGGGCTGCTCAAGGACCTCAACGAACGGTTCCGTGCAGTGCCCGGTCCACAGAAGCGGGAGATGGGGCAGGCGCTCAATGCTTTCAAGCAAGATTTACAGGCGCATTTTGACCAGTCCAAGGCCGGCCTGACCGCAGCGGAGGATGCCACCGGCAGTGGCCGCGATTACACCCGGCCGAGCGGGGAGGTACCCATCGGGTCCCACCACCCCATTCGCATCGTCCGGCGCGAGATCCTCTCGATTTTCGATCGCATGGGTTTCACCGTCGCCGACGGCCCGGAGATCGAGGACGATTGGCACGTGTTTTCGGGCTTGAATTTTCCGGAGGAACACCCTGCCCGTGACATGCAGGACACGTTTTTCATCCAGCGCGACCCAGACCTCTTGTTGCGGACCCACACCAGTTCTGTGCAGGTGCGCGAGATGGAAAAGCGCGAACCGCCCCTGCGCATCGTCATGCCGGGCAGGGTG
Source organism: Flavobacteriales bacterium UBA4474 (assembly GCA_002389295.1). Taxonomy (GTDB): domain Bacteria; phylum Bacteroidota; class Bacteroidia; order Flavobacteriales_D; family Sanyastnellaceae; genus UBA8752. The sequence goes on from DGOE01000157.1 coordinate 13,660, forward strand.
TTTCGCAACGAGGCCATCAGCGCCCGCGCCCACTGCATTTTCCACCAAATCGAGGGCCTTTACATCGACCGCGATGTGAGCTTTGCCGACCTCAAGCAGACGCTGTTGGTCTTTGCCGAGCAGCTCTTCGGAAGTGGGACCCGGATCCGCTTGCGGCCGAGTTATTTCCCCTTCACCGAGCCCAGCGCGGAAATGGATGTCTACTGGGGGTTGGAGACCGAGGTGGACAAGCGCATCACCAAGGGCACGGGGTGGCTCGAAATCATGGGTTGTGGGATGGTCGACCCGGCCGTTTTGGAAGCGTCGGGAATCGACCCCAACGAATACACCGGCTTTGCATTCGGCATGGGCATAGAGCGCATCGCCATGCTCAAATGGCAGATCGGTGATCTCCGGGCCTTTTTTGAGAACGACGTCCGTTTTCTCGAGCAGTTCAACGGACTTTCCTGAGCACTCCCCGTTCCCTTTAGCGGGTTTTCAACGCGCATTCCCTGATTGTGTCATGCAGTGGTCTGCCGCAGGCACCGGTACTACAGGTAGCTTGTTGCATCATGACCAGGGCCCTTTTCGTTCTGCTGTTTACCGCCTTTTGTTCGGGTCTTTGCGCCGAAGAAAACGGGCAGGCGTGGTTGGATCAAGCGGATTCGCTGCGCGATATCGGACAGGATGCGGCGGCATTGGACTTCCTCAATTCGGCCGAACAGCAATTCCGCAAGGCCGGAGAGGAGTGCTGGGTGGCCCGTTTTGCAGAGCGGAAGGCGCGCATCCACCTCGATTGGCAGAACCCCGTACACGCCTCCGAGGCGCTGGCGGCAGCCTTGTTGGCCTCGGGAAGTTGTCCGGAATTGGGTGGGGTGTCCAGCGGTTGGCGTTTTGCTTTGGCTCAGGCCAAGTTGGACCTCGGGGCCAGGGACGAGGCGCGCTGGATTCTGGCCCATTTGATTGCGGAAGGGAAACAGCAGCCAGAAAACCTCGGTAACAGGAACCTGGCGGTAGAATCCATGGGGCGCCTCGCGCACATGTCGCTTGAGGAAGGGGCATTCGATGTGGCCGAACAGGATTTTGAGCGCTGGGCCTACGAGTTGGGCGTTTTGGGCCGTGCTTCAGAAGCCACGGAAGCCCGGGGATGGGCCGCAGTGTCTGCAGCACTCGATGGCCGCCATTCACCGGTGTGGAATGAGATCCGAGGCGGTGATGCCTGGCGCCAATTGAGCGCCAGGGACAGGGCCGTCAAGGGGTTGGGGTGGGCACACATGCTGATGGGCGCAGGAGCCAAGGCCACCTTTGATTCCCTGTCGACATGGCCTTGGGCGGCGCAGCTCGAGCGCGCGCCTGGCGCTGTGGATCCGCTGCTCGAAACCCGCTGGGCCTTGCTGCGGGCCAAGCGACACAGGACCCAACACGCGGCCCAGGCCTTGGCGGCATCCCACCAAGCGGAACTTTCGGCGCGCCAGATTGCGGACCGCGCGGTGCGGGACGCCGTTCTCTCGGACGCCTTGCGTCTCCGCGCGGGAATCTTGGCGGGAACCGGCGCCCATGGCCCTGCCTATTTTGCTTTGAATGAAGCCGACAGCCTGAGCATCGCAGCCGATCGGGCGGACCGCGCGCGCACGGGGTTGTTCGAAAGTGAACCTTGGCTCACAGCCATTGGAGACGAGCGGACTCGGATGGAAACGGAGCGGATGGTCTTTTGGCGCGCCGCCGCTTTCGGCCTGGGCTTGGTCTTGATGCTCTCGGCCATTTGGACATGGCGGGCCGCGGTTCAGTCTTCCAGGCTGCGGACGCGCCTGCGGCACCTTCAGCAGCATTGGCTTCCAGGTCGTCAGCACCAAGTGCAGGAATTGGCGTTGTCAGGGTCACGTCTCGCCGAAGCCGCCCGCCCGCATGCCTTGCCTGCTGACCTCAAACGCGAGCTGGCCGAATTTGGCCGGTTGGCTGCCCTGTGCGCGGAGGAGATGCGCCATGAACCCGTGGACCTCAAAGCCCTGTGCTTGGCGCTTGCCGATGACCGTCAGGCAGGGGGCAAGATGGAATGGTCGCTCCATGAGGATGTGCCATTCAAAGGGGATACCACCCAACTGAGGGACTTTTTGTCCATCCTGCTTTCAGGGATGGGCCAGGGCAATTGCAGGATGTCCATGCACAGCAAATCCGACGGACTCGAGGTGGCCTTTGATGGATTTTCCGAGCGCGGCTGGTGGCGGCAGGCCATGACCTTGTTTGCCGGCGATGGCGAAGAGCGCCATTGGTCGCTGGTCAGGCTGCGTTGCGATCGGCTGGGGGGCTCGTTAAACCTCGATTGCGACGCTGCCGGCGCCCGCACCCTCAAATTGGCTTTGCCGGTCTACTCGGCATAGACCACCTGGGCCAAAACGGTGCCCACCTTGCCCAAAACCGCTGGATCAATGGCGTCCAGGTTGTCGCCGTGGGTGTGGTGGTACTTGAAGTAGCCCATCATCTGTGTTTCCAGGTGATAGTGGACGATGTTGGCGGAGGGAATCCCGGCTATTTGACTCACAAAGAGATTGTCGTCAACGGTCTGCGGCGTGACGCGGTTTTTGAAGAGGTCATTGAATCCGAGCCTGCGCGCGGTCGACCAGACCTTGTCGACCACAGTGGGAGCCAGGGCCATGGAGGTGCCCTCCCGGTGAAAGACCGCACCCTGTGCCCCCACCATGTCCAAGAGGATACCATACTTCGCACGGTATCCGGGAATGTGCGGCTTGCGCGCCCAATACTGGGACCCGAGACACCAATCGGTGTAGTCGGAATCCCTGTTGGGCAGCCACTCCGGCTCGCCATAATCCTCCGCGTCGAAGAAGGCGATGTCCACCCCGATAGAGGGAAGGGAGTCCCCCAGAATGCGCGCCAATTCCAGCAGCACAGCCACACCCGACGCCCCGTCATTGGCTCCGTCAATGGGCTCTTTGATCCGAACGGAATCCTTGTCGGCGAAGGGCCGGGTATCCCAATGGGCATAGAGCAAGATCCTGCGCCGCTCCTGCGGGTTGAACGCCCCAAAAATGTTGCGGATGTCCAGTTTGGTGCCGTCAAACGCGGTCACCCGGGCTTCTTGAAGCGTCACAGCGGCTCCGTACTGCTCGAGCCGTTGGGCCAGCCAATCGCCGCATTGATCGTGTCCAATGCTGTTGGGTACCCGGGGGCCAAAACCGACCTGGGTCGCCACGTGAGCGTAAGCACTGTCCGCTGAAAACGCAGGGGTGGACACCAACGCAATGGGCGCTGGCCGAACCGGAGCAGCAGGATTGTCCGAACCGGAACCGGAGCACCCACCCAAAGCGAGCAACAGTGCGCAACCGCACACCAGGAGCAGCCGCTCAGTCAAACGTCCAGCTCGTTCCATCCTTGCCGTCCTTGATTTGTACACCCCTGGCGGCCAATTGGTCGCGGATGAGGTCTGCGGTTGCCCAGTCCTTGTTTGTTTTCGCCTCATTGCGGAGTGCGCACAAGACCTCCATCAATCCGTCTGCGCGGTCTGTGGAAGCGTCTCCATCCGAAGCCTCGTGGTCCAACCCGAGAATGTCGTGTGCGAAGTCCTGAAACAGCGCGCGCAGGGCGTCGATGCCCGCCGCATCCATGCCCATTCTTCCCGACGCGACTGAATTGATGACTTTGACCGCATCGTAGAGGACCGCAATCAGCACGGGCGTATTGAAGTCGTCGTTCATGGCGGCGTAAGCCCGGTCGCGCAGGGCGACGAGGTCGGGCTGCGGTTCGCCGCCTTCCACAGGCGCCAATTCCTCCAACAGACCCCAAGCTGACATCAGGCGTTCAAGCCCTTTCTCAGCCGCTTGCAAGGCCGGATTGGAGAAGTCCAACGTGCCGGCATAATGTCCTTGCAGCATGAAAAAGCGCACGGTCATGGGCGAGTAGCCCTTTTCCAAAAGTTTGTGGTTGCCGGTGATCAGCTCTTCCGGTGTAAAGCCGTTGCCTTCGGACTTGGACATCTTGCGTCCATTGACGGTGAGCATGTTGCCGTGAATCCAGTACCGCACAGGCTGTTCAGGGCCATGTGCTCCCATGTTTTGGGCGATCTCGCACTCGTGGTGGGGGAACTTCAGGTCCATGCCACCGCCGTGGATGTCGAATGACTTGCCCAGGTATTTGGTGCTCATGACGGAGCATTCGAGGTGCCAACCGGGGAAGCCTTCGCTCCAAGGAGATGGCCAGTGCATGAGGTGGCTCGAATCGGCCTTTTTCCACAAGGCAAAATCCAACGGGTCGCGCTTTTCGTCTTGTCCATCGAGCGCCCGCGTCTGGTTTTGGAGTTCGTCGATGCGGCGGCCGCTGAGCTCCCCATAATTGTGGGATTCCGCGTATTTGCGCACGTCGAAGTACACGCTGCCATTGGCCTCGTAGCCAAAGCCATTTTCGATGATGCGTGCGATCATGCCGATCTGCTCTACGATGTGTCCCGTGGCTGTGGGCTCGATGGAAGGAGGCAGGATGTGGAACACCCGCATCACATCGTGAAAGTCGTTGGTGTACCGCTGCACGACTTCCATGGGCTCGATGTTTTCGAGCCGGGCTTTCTTACCGATTTTGTCTTCCCCGTCATCGGTGTCGCCCGTGAGGTGGCCCACATCGGTGATGTTCCGCACATAGCGCACCTTGTAGCCGAGGTGGAGCAGATAGCGGTAGACCACATCAAATGTGAGGAAGGTGCGCACATTGCCCAGGTGAACATTGCTGTACACGGTAGGCCCACACACATACATGCCCACGTAAGGCGCATTGAATGGCGTGAACTGCTCTTTCTGGCGTGAAAGGGAATTGCCAATGTGCAGCCCCCCAGCATAAGGGGACAGGGTGTGTTCGGCAGGAGGGGTAGAGGAATCCATGGTGTCCGATTTCAGGAAAGCTTCCGGGCGCGAATATCGCAAAGCAAAGACCGGCCCACACGACATTTCGGTGGACCGGCCTTCTTGGTCAAGTGTGCCGGACGAACCGGCCTATTGGCATCAAGCAGGATGTCTTGAAATCACTCACTGCGTTGGACAATGCGTCCGTCGCTGTAGGTGGTGCGTTTGACGACCCGACCATCGCGGTCGAGGCGAACCAGGTCCCCCTGTTCTTGGCCGTCGTACAATTCGACCAGCATCTCGAGCTGACCGTTGTTGTGGAAGTAGCGTTGCTGTCCTTGGCCCACCCCGTTCTTGTCAAAGGTGAGCATCTGCTGGATCGTGCCATTTGGCCAGTAGCGGCGCAGGTGTCCCACGTTTACGCCATGCTCCCAACGCCCTTCCTCAAACAGGAGACCGTCATCTGTAAAGAGCTTGTAGTCTCCAAAGGGGGCGTCGTCCGTATAGTGGATTTCGGAACGCAGGCCGCCGTTGGCGTGGTACCTTTTCCAGGTGCCGTTGCGCAGGCCTTCTACCAAAGGACCTTCCTCATAGATGGCATCAGCAGGGAAACCCTCCACCTGGGCATCTTTTCCAAGAATCACAGTGTGCTGTGAGCCGGTGGGTTCTGTGTTTTGAATGCTGGGACCGTGGGCCATGGTTCCGAGAACCGGAGCCGCGACGAGGGACAACATGAGGACGAGTGAATCGAATTTCATCGGTGCGTTCTGTATGGACGCTCCTGATACGCCACCTGCTCCCAGAAGGTTTCGGCGACGGCAAATTCAATCGAAAAAAAATCAGGTCGGCTGCGAAAGTTGCGGCTGCCCTTTGCGCGCGGCAATCATCGAGGTCACCAGCTCTGGCAGGTCCACGGTGGGTTTCCAACCCCAATCTTCCCGGGCCATACTGTCCTCCAATGCACCCGGCCATCCCGCGGCAATGTCCTGCCTGAAGTCGGGGGCACAGCGGTACCGGAAGTTTGGAACATGGCGGCGGATCTCAGCGAAGAGGGTGGCCGGATCGAAAGACATCGCCTGGATGTTGTAGGCCTCCGTGCAGCGCAGCGCACTCCGCGGAACAGACATGAGCTGGGTGATGGCAAGGACCGCATCGTCCATGTGCATCATGGGCAGTTGGGTGTCCTCTGCGAGGAAACACGTGTAAGGCTCCGCATCGTTGAGGTGATCAAAGACCTCTACGGCATAGTCCGTGGTCCCTCCTCCAGGAGGCGCGTGTGTACCAATCAAGCCGGGATAACGCACACTGCGCACATCCACACCGCGGTGGCGGTGGTACCAGTTGCACCATTGCTCTCCAGCGTTTTTGCTGATGCCGTAAACCGTACCGGGCAAGCGGTGGCCATCCTGCGCGGCCCATGCCCCCGACCCGGGTCCGAAGACCGCGATGGAACTCGGCCAGAACACCTGGGCCAGCCCGTCCACGCCGGCCGCAATCTCCAAGACATTGAGCAACCCTCGCATATTGAGGTCCCAAGCCCATTGGGGTTCTGTTTCTCCGCGCGCGCTCAGCGCAGCCGCAAAGTGGTGGACGTGGGAAACGTTGTGCTTGCTGAGACGGTGGGCCAGTCCTTGAAGGTCACAAACGTCGGTCTGCTCAAAGGGCAAGTCCAAGATGCCGTCATGCGACGGTGACTTGATGTCCATGAGGACAACCCGTTCGCCGGCAGCTTTGAGGGACAGGGCCATTTCCGTCCCGAGCTGACCAGATGCGCCAATGATGCAGTGCACGTCCTGAGCCATAACTGCAAATATGCGGAGGATGTAGCTTGCACTTCAGACCTTTTTTCCCCAACAGGGGCAACGATGGATTTCGATTACGCACTTCCCGATTCCAGTATTGCCAAGCATCCTCCGGCCAACAGGGAGGATGCCCGTTTGCTGCACATGGCCGATTCGGGTGCCATTGCAGACCGTCAGATCGTGGACTTGACCCGGTTGCTGCCCGAAGGGAGCGCCTTATGGGTCAATGAAACCAAGGTCCTGCACGCCCGCATGATGGCCGTGAAGCCCACGGGAGGTGTCTTGGAGTTGCTGTTGTTGGAACCCAGGGACCTGCCGGTGGAGCAGGCGCTCACGTCCGCTTCTCCAGTGGTATGGAATGCCATGGTTGGCGGTGCAAAAAAGTGGAAGTCAGGACCAATCGCTGTCCCCGATAGTGGCGTGGACCTCACGGTCGTTCGGGACGGCAGCGCACTTCGGTTCAGTTGGCGGGGCGCAGAGGACTTTGGAACCGTCCTCGACCGCCTCGGCCGCATCCCCCTGCCTCCGTACATGAAAAGGGAGGCCGAATCCGCCGATGAGGAACGGTATCAAACGGTCTTTGCCCGTCTGCCGGGAAGTGTGGCGGCGCCCACAGCGGGCCTGCATTTGACGCCGGGGTTGCTCCAGGATTTGGCACTGCGCGACATTCCATGCAACAAGGTGACGCTTCACGTGGGGGTCGGTACGTTCAAACCCCTGACAGGGGATCCATCGGCACACGACATGCATGGAGAACGGTGCATCGTCAGCCAATCCGCCCTGCTCGAATTGGCATCTGGCCGCCCCATTACCGCGGTGGGCACCACCACGCTGAGAACGTTGGAAAGCCTGTATTGGCTGGCTTGCCGATGGCGCCAGCAGGACATCGGTCCTCAATTGCCCCTGCCGCAGTGGGTCCACCGAGAAGTCGGAGACCCGTTTTCCTCTTTTGCGGAGGCGATGACTTGGTTGGCCACAAAAGCCGCGGGACAAGACCCATTGACGTTTGCCACACACCTGATGATCGTGCCTGGATACAGGGTGCGCTCGGTGGAGCGGCTCCTCACGAATTTCCACATGCCAAACAGCACCTTGCTGTGCATTGTAGAAGCGATGGTGGGGCCGGCTTGGCGGGAGGCCTATGGGCACGCTGTGAGCGCCGGATACCGTTTCCTCAGTTACGGCGACGCCTGTCTGCTGGAGCGCCGCAATTGAGCGCTTCAACGGACAGGCGTCCCGGTCATTCCATACGTTTCAGCTGCCCTGTCGCAGGTCCTCGACTTCGGCCTTTTCTACAATGGCGTTGGACAAACGAACCGGCGCACCACTGCTGATGGGCATGTTCTTGAAGTAAGTCCGGTCGTTCAAACCATTGACCTCTGTCGCGAAGTCTCCCGTGGCTTCCACATCGTTCCGCGTGACGGGAGCAATGACCCAAACGCCATTGCTGCCCTTGATGGGGTCGCTGATGACATCCAGTGGAAGTGCGAAGGCAGCACCCACAACATTGGGCTCAGGCGCACCGGCACCGCTGATGCTCGGCGTCTTCAGGCTGACACCCGTGGCGGTATTGACCCTGTCTCCGGCCTGTTCCGCAATGGCTTCAAGGGTGCTCCCCTTCATGATGTCCATGTACATCTCGGCCTTTTTCTCTTGCAAGGCTCCGGCGCGCATGGCCGCTTCAACATTTTCGAATGGGGGCTCACCCGCCTGCTTGATGTTGACCAAGCAAGCGATCACGTAGTTGCCGTCGATCTGAAAAGGATTGGAAACATCTCCTGTTTCAGCGCCAAATGCCCAGCCCACGACTTCAGTGCCGTTCATCAAACCAGTGATGCCCGCCGCACCGGACTTGACATCCTTTGCTTCAATAATGGCATAACCCATGGTGTCTGCAGCATTGCGGAAGGCTTCCGTGTCGCCGTACTCGATGGCAAAGTTCATGGCGGTTTCCTCGGCCTCTTTCGACGTGAAGTCGGAAATCGCTACGCTGCGCTCCACCCGTTGAATGGTGATGGCGTCAGAGGTCCACTGCTGGTCCAACAACTCAATCAGGTGCAGGCCATAGTTGGTCTTGGCTGTTCCGATTGAACCGACCCGGTTGTCGAAACAAAAATCCTCAAACGGCTTGACCATGCGGCCCCGCTGGAACTCGTATTCACCCCCTGTGGCCTTGGAGCCTGGATCTTCACTGTGCTTGTTCACGAGGTCCGCAAATTCATCACCGGCACGCAAGCGGCGCTTCAGTGAGTCTGCCCGCTCCTCGAGGGCGGCCAGCTGGGCGGGGTCGTTCACGTCTGCTGTTTTGAGCAGGATGTGGCGGCATTTCACCGTACTGTCGGCTACGGCGTCCTTTGAGATCACCTTGTCCAAACGAATGGCCTCTCCTTCGAAATAGGGACCGATCACATCGCCTACTGCGGCGGTTTCGAACTTGGCCACCTGGCTTTCCTTGTCAACCGCGGCACCAATGATTTCGAAAATATTGGTTTCGCCGGTCAAACCATTGCCTGCGAGGAAAGCGCTGTCAACTTCCGCGTTGGTCCAGTCTTTTTGGTATTGCTCAAACGCAGTTTGGGCGCGTTGGCGGTCATCAAAACTGGCGGTCAGTGGGATGCGGATGTACTCGATGTCCCGGCCGGCTTGTTGGGCGTATTGGGCATCGCCCTTGTGCACCTTGTAGAAGGCCTTGGCATCGGCATCCGTGACTTCGACCTCCGCGTCTGGGATGGAGGTGTACTTCTTGAGCACGTACCGGAAATCCACTTTTTGCTCGCCGCGCAGGAATTCCTGCTTGCCTTCGAGCGTGTTGGCCGCCAATCCGGCGCGCACGAGTCCATCGAACTTCTCACGCATCCGCTTCTGCTCAATCACCCTCGCGTAGCCGGCATACTGTGCGCGGCCATTGGGGTCTGAGTACATGGTGCTAAACGTCTGCTTCCATTGCGCTTTCTGCTCCTCGGTCACCTGACCTGAGTAAAAGGTGCGGGAAACCCAAGGCGAGATGAAATCGCCGTAGCGGATGTCATCAAATTCCTCCTTGGTCAATTCCAACCCCAACGCATCGAAGTTGTCGCCGTACAGGCGCTCCGTCAGGATGTCCCCCCACACCTCATTTTGGGCGTCGCGGTCCGCGTTGTAGTTAAACAGAGTCTTCCGCTCTTGAACCCGTGTCCGGTATTCCAAGAAAGAGACGTCGTTTCCGTTGACCGACCCTGCGGCTTGGCTGCCGGGGTTGTTTCCGATCATCGCGATCACAGCGTCATACGGAATGAGGAAGCCCAGCATGCCCAACCCAATGATGGTGAGCAGCAGTGTTTGCTGGTTTCGGATCCTTTCAATCATGGCCATGTTGGCAGCATTTTCTTGTGGAGCGCGAAGATACGCAGACCCCACGGTTCGACATCAGCCCTCGTCGTGCTCTTTTCTCAAGACCTCAATCAGCACAATTCTGGCACCATCCACACGGGTAATGAGCATGGTAAAACCCTCCAGCTCCAGCCGGTGTCCTTCGGGTGGGATTTCCTCCGTGTGGTGCAAGACGAGTCCCCCCAGCGTTTCATAGGCCTCATTTTCAGGGAGATTGAGGTGAAACCGCTCATTGAGGTCATCCACTTCATGACGCGCACTGAAGCGGTAGTGGCCTTCGCCGATTTCCATTTCCACCAAGGCCTCATTGTCGTGCTCATCCTCAATGTCCCCAATCAATTCCTCCACAATGTCCTCCATGGTGAGGATGCCCGACGTGCCACCATATTCATCCACCACCACGGCAAGGTGCCGTTTCCGCCGAATGAACTCCGCCAAGATGTCCTGGGCGCCCATGGGCTCAGGAACGATGATGGTGGGGTGGAGGAAGCGGGCCAATTCAGCTGTTCCCGATGGACTGTTGCCTTCTACTGACCGGCGCAAGAGGTCTTTCGAATGCACGTAGCCGATGACGTGGTCGATGCTGCCGCGGTAAATGACCACTTTGCTCAAACCCGTGTCCATGAAGCAACGGTCGAGTTCTTCCAGCGTTGCGGAAGCTTCAAGGGCCACGATTTCATTTCTTGGAACCAGACAGTCTCGGGCCTTCAGGTTGGAAAAATCCAAGGCGTTTTGAAGGATTTGCAGCTCGTTGTCCAAGGAGCTCTCTTCTTCGGTGTCCATGCGCTCATTGAGGCTGCGCACAAAGTCGTCGAGGTCCACCGCACCGAGTGTATCCTCTTGGCCATCACTGCGTTTTTTTCCCAGAAAAAGACGGCTCAGCACCAATACCACCATGGCAAGCGGCCACAGCAGGTAGTAGACCAACACCAATGGGATGGAGAAAAAGCGGAGCCAACGGTTGGGCTCACCGTGGAAAAAGCGCTTGGGCAAGAACTCAGCGGTGACCAGCACCACGACCGTTGCCAGGGCGGTTTGCACAGCCAGCGCGGCGAAAGGGTTGTCGGCCGATTCCCAGTCGGCCACACCAAACAATTCGCCGGCAATCAATGCGCCGGATTTCAGACCGAAAATGACCAACGCCAGGTTGTTGCCCACGAGCATCGCTGCGATGAAGCGCTCGGGCTTCCTCAACAACAGCTCTACCAATCGTCCTGCCCAACCGCCTTGGTTGCGGTCGAGCTCAGCCTGCAGTCGATTGGCCGAGACATAGGCGATCTCCATGCCGGAAAAAAAGGCAGACGCCAGCAGGGCGATCAGCAGGTATATGAGTTGCGCGGGGTCGGGGTCCATGTAGTGGCCGGTGCAGGCAAGTTAAGCTGTGGCCATTTTCCCGGGCAGGGGCGTTGCGGCCGTCATTCGGATGCGGGGTGGTCGTCCCCCGATAGGCGCTTGCGCAACCCTCTGCGCGTCATGTACCACGCCCCGGCGATTCCGGGAAACAGCAAGGCGCTTTTCCCCGTCTCCCAACCCGCGTCGGCGATGTGGTATACGGCGGCCAGCAGGGCCACCAACGCGATGGCGCCCCACAGTCTTTCAGCGATGAGGTGGACTCGGAAGCTCATGGTGTGCTGTTGGTGGTGTCGACCAAGAAAGTACCGGTCGGTTTCAGAATGCGGTAGCGCTGGAAGCGGGCATCGGATTCCAATCCGCTTCCGCGCAGGATGCCCTCAGGGGTGCGCACTTCCACCGGTGCGGTGGTGTGCACGCGGTCGCTGTCCGCGCTCCAGAACAGCAGGTCGGTGTGCAAGGTGTCCTGCTGCGATCCGCGGAGCACCACGTGCCCCTGCGCCTCCAAAAAGCGGGTCTCCTCCAAAAACAATCCGTGTTCGGCCGCGAGTTGGGCTTCAATTTGCCCAGCGTCGTCAATTACATCCAAGGTGAACCCTCCGCTGACTTCCCACACGGGCGGCTCCTCTGCGGACCTGACCATGCGCGCCGCAGACAGTCGGTGGGTCAATTTCCCTTCTTCGCTGTATTCGAGCGCGGCGCCTTCGAGCACCTGCGAGGGGGTGCCCAGCGTTTCGAAATCCGCCACCGTTTGAAGGTCATTCCGGCACCCGGCTGCCCCTGCGCTCAGCAGCAAAAAGGCAGCGATCCAGGCATTGCCGGAAGACATCAAGGTTTGCGCGCTTTGGTGGTCTCACCGATGCACTTGACCGTGATTTCCTTGCCCTCGTTGATGCCGTAGGTAAACAAGTCATCAATGGTGGGGTAGGATTTTTTGACCTGCGCAATCTTTTTATTGGCCTTGGTAGCCACATCGGCGTCCACCGCCTTGGCGCGCTCGTAGTAGTCGGAGGCGAGCCAGTACACCTCGCGGCCTTGCAAAGGACTGTCTTCACAGGAACCCAGCAAGGAGGTAATCGCGTCACCGATCAACAGATAGGGCTCACCGTTTCCAGCATCGGCCCGCGCGGCCCGGCGGGCGTACCGCAGGCATTTGGAGACCTGTCCGGCATTCTTGGCGACCTGTCCCGCCTTCATCAAGTTGCGCCCGAGCTTGGGGCAATTGTCACAGAGCTCGACAGACTCCTCAAAGTACGGCAGAGCCGCAACGTAGTCCCCTTTCTTGGAGAGTTGAAATCCAATGGAATACGCCGCATCGGCATTCTTGTCCACCGCGTAAACCGCTTCCGCCAACGGGAGGAAAATCTCATTGTCGGTGCAGCCTTTTTCATTGAGCAGGCGCAAAGACTTTTTCTTGATGTCCAGGTCTTCGGGCGCGGCCTCCAGCTTTTTGGTCAGCACGGGAACCATGTCTTCACAATTGGCCACCTGCACGAAAATCTCGTCGAGGTTCTTTTGGGTGGAAGCATACTTGGCAGCGCCGGCACTGTCGGCTGCGGCGATCTCCCGTTGACGACCGACTTCGATGAAATCGCTCAAGCGCAAGTATTCATTGAGCAAGTCGCCAATGGCCGTCTCCTTGGCTTCGGCGCCTTCCGCTTCGTTCAGGGACTTCACCAAGAGCCCGTAGTAACCATTGAGCACGGCGGCATCGGCTTTGTCTTCGAGGCAATCGATGGCAGACTCAAACATGGGCCTGGCCTCCATGGCGGCGCGCTTGTTGAGACTGGTCCAATCCATGGCCTTCCGGGCGAGCACCTGACAGCCATTGTTGGGCTTTTTGGAAGTGGTCGGAAAATGCTCAATGCGCAGGTCGTAGTACACAAACACGCTGTCCCGAAGGGCAATGGCCCCAGCGTTGTCCTTGGCCTTCACAGCGGTCTTCATGCGGCGCTTCAAGAGGTTGATGCCCTTGATGTACATGTTCTGTGAAACCTTGGGAGGGCACACCGAACACGCTTGCTGCCAAAACGGATAGGCGTCGTCGTAATTCTTCTGCTTGTAGTAGGTCTCGTATAGGCTGAGGTTCTCCTTGCAGGCGGCTTGCTGCTCGGGGGTATCGCCGTACTTGCTGTCATCTTGGCCGAGGAGCGGCATGGTCATGAGGAGCATGAGCGCAGCAGCAAGAGCAGTGTGGGGGGCAGTTCGGATCATCTTTATCGACTTCTTCGGTCTGTACAATCAAGGACCGGGCCAAAAGGTTCAGCGCCGTTCCGGGCGGGCAAAAATAGCGGAACGCCGCCATCTCCAATCGGCCGTACTATTTAATCATAGCGTCGGGGCACCAACCACTGGTTCTTGAAGAAGGGGTGGAGGGTGAATCCAATCAATGCGCCCAGCCCATTTTCCCGAATGTCGGTGGCGGTCCCTTCAGCAGAGGTCGACTGCCAAGTCATGGTCGCGTTGAGGCTGGAACCCGATCGAGATCCGAGCATCGGGAGCGACCATCCCAAGCTCCAGGTGGAGGAGCTGATGGCGCCATCGTCAATCAACATATACCCACTTTGGTTTCGGTAACCGAGGCTGTAAGTAGCCCGCCCCCATGCGCCCTTGGCATCATCCATGCCTTGCGGGGTGAGGGACAATCCGGCAGACACCCCCGTTTCGTCCACCCACGTCACGCCAGGGTCGAGCATCTCATTGGACAAACCAGACCATTTGGCGGTCCGCCATTCCACCCCCGTTCGCCACCGGGCACCTCGCGCGCTGTTGAATTCCCATTCTGCGCCCAGCGTCATTTCCAAGGGAAGCTTGAAGGAGAACACCTCTGCCGTTGTGTGTACCGAGTCCACCTCCAACGGACCGCTTGACAGGGTCTGCCAAGAGGACCAGCGGGTATCGCGGTTGTTGGTGTGGTTTCTGCCAAGCCGGAATACGCCGCCTACACGCAGCAGTGAACTGGAGACAAGTTTGCGGTCCTTGTCAAAGGCTGCGGCCACGAGTTGCTCGCGCACGAAGCCCAACGTGAAGCCAGCATTGCGGTGGTCTTCCGCGGTCTGCACGCGGGTGTCGATGTAAATGGGGTTGGCGATGTTGATGGTCCGCGACCGCTCCATGCCGCCGAACACCTGCTCAAACCGGCCACCCACTGCCGTGCCGCTGGTGATGATGCGGACGCTATCGGTGGTATTGCCATCAGCATCGTAAAACTGGCGCCAAGCCTTGCCCTCCCAGCGATGCGCCAAGCCCAAATAGGCTTGCGTCAGGCCGCCGGATCCGAAATAGCGGATTTCATATTCCTCCGCCACAGGGTCGGTGAGGACCTGTGCCACATCGTATCCGGCTTGGGACCGGGGCTGCATGCCAAAAGTGACCGCTGTTCTTCCTCCGGCCTTTTTCATCGCAAAGGCCACTTGTGTCAGGCCGCCGACTTCGCCTTTTGCCACGGAGTCTCCTTCCATGATGCGCTCCGACCGGATTTGAAACCCACCGGCAAAGGTGGTCCGGGTGAGAAACGCCGCCCCGGCTGGATTGAGCGTGTTGAGGTGGCTCCGGTCCGTCCAGGCTGCCCCCATTTGGCCCATGGCCATCTGTGCTGCACCCGCTCCGGATTGAAGGCTGCCCAGCCCAAAACGGGAATAAGGCGAATACGTGGACTGCGCCTCCAATTGGAGTGAACAGAGCAGACCCAGCGCCAAAGCGGCCATCGGGAAGGTGATGCGAATGGGATGCGGTTGTGTCATGAATTTCGCTCGTTCAGCAGTTGTGCGCCGCCCTTGAGAACCAGATTTGGGTCTGCGAAAGTCCGCCATCCCCCCAAACCTTCAAAATGTGCGGCGTCGCCGCCGGTGATGACCACCTGTGCGCAGGGGTCCAACTCCATCAAAGCGCGGGCCAGAGCCGTTACGGATTCGCGCACGGCCCACGGGATTCCCGCTTCTATGGCGCTCATTGTGTCGACTCCCAGTGCGCCTTCTGCACCGGATTTTCCTCCCCACTGGCCACTGCTGTCGGGGTGGATTTCGGGAAGTCCTGCCCGCTGCATCGAGGCCGCTTGCAGTGTTAATCCCGGCAAAATCGCTCCTCCGCGCCAAATGCCGGGAGAGAGTAAATCCACCGTGATGCATGTTCCGGCATCGATGATGATGAAACTTCCACCGGGGTCGCTTCGGTGGCAGGCAATGGCCGCTGCAATCCGATCGGCTCCGGGCATGCCGCTGACATAGCCGATGTCAAAACCCGGTTGAACCAATGGATCCAGCAATCCTGCATTTACGGCGTTTTGGCCGACGGCGGATAGGAAAGTGTTCAGCCAGCCTTTGCCTGCTGCAGGAGGCGCAGGTCGGTCCAAGGTGGTGATGCGGCAGCCAGCGGGGCTGCTCCTCACCCACTCGGGCGCGGTCCACGGCGTGGCGCTGGCATCCAAGCCGCACAGGACATCCCAGGAAACAGCGCCAGACTGCGCGACGCTGCCGCCTTCGACCTGGGCAAATTTGAGCCGGGTACCACCGGGATCGAGCAACAGGTTCACCGCCAATTGAGGTTTGCCATGAGGTGCTCCAGGTCGGTGTCGAGTCTGTCCACCACGGGGGAGAGCGAGTCGCCATTGGGCCTGACCTCGAAATACAAAGCGCCGCGCAAGAAGCGGTCTTGTCCGTCTGTGCACAAGAACTGCAGCGGACTGGCCGCGTCTCCTTTCAATCGCCACTTCAGTGCCGAGCCCCCAGCCTCGTAATCGCGTTGGCGCACTTCAATGGCATCGGCTTTCACCTCGTGCTCATAGGCCAATTTGAAGGCGTCTTCCATCACCGCCTCCAGATCGATGCCACCGGCATACGTGCAATGCACACGGGCTTTGTAACGCGGGTACACCAGATTGAACCAGCAGCTGTCAGGGACAAATTCTTGGACCTTTTCGACCAAGGCGGCGTTGGAGACCTCCAGCGAGAGGGGACAATCCAAGCTGTATTGGCTAAAGGTGGTGTCGTGCAGGGCAATGCGGAAGTAGCCCGCGGGCCGGGGAACCGGAGGCGGCGCGCCACAGCCCCAACCGCACGCTGTCAGCGCAAACAAAACGGCGAGCATGCCGGCTCCGCTCCGAAGGGACGGGCCTTTCCCAGGGCTTGCTTCTCCATCTTTCAAGCCATCCTCCGGGCCCAAGGTGACCTTGACCTGCAGCACGCGCCGCCGGTCTACCGCCTCGGCCACGAGCCCGATGCCATCGAAGGTGAAAGACTCACCGCGTTTGGGCAGCCGGGCCAATTGCTCCACCACGAAACCGCCGAGGGTATCGCTCTCTCCTTTGGAAGCTTCGAAAGCAGCGCCATCTATTTCGAGAATTCGGTAGACATCCACCAACGCTGTTTTGCCCTGAAACACCACGGTGCGTTCATCGATCCGCGAGTAAAACACGTCTTCGTCGTCGAATTCATCTGAGATGTCGCCCACGATTTCCTCGATCACATCCTCGAGCGTGACGATGCCACTGGTGCCGCCGTACTCATCCACCACGACTGCCAAGTGCACCTTCATGGCTTGGAAGTCCCGCAGCAAGTCGTCAATCATGCGGTTTTCCGGCACAAAGAAGGGCTGACGCAGCAGTGTGCCCCAATCGAAATCCTTCTCGTTGCGGTGTGCCAGCAGGTCTTTGGCATACAGGATGCCTTTGATTTGATCGAGGCCGTCCTCGTGAATGGGAACACGGCTGAATCCCGATTCGGCCATGGCCGATTTCAGTTCATCCCAACCGAGCGTGTGCGCAAAGGCCGTGACGTCCGTGCGGGGTTGCATGATCTGCTTTACGTCCTTGGACCCAAAGTTGACGATGCCACTGAGTATGCGGTTTTCCTCGTCGGAACGCTCCTCCGAATCCGTCACGTTTACGGCGTGCTCCAGGTCTTCCAGCGAAAGTTCAGGTCCGGCACTGGCGCTTGGGGAAAGCCAGTCTGCCATGGCGTTGAGCGGTTGCCAGACGGGCCGCAAAACACCCTTCGCAATCACCAATATACGCGACATGCGGCCGGCCAATTTGAGGGGGTTCCGGTTGGCGTAGACCTTGGGAAGCACTTCGCCGAACAACACAATCAGGAAGGTGACGCCAAAGACGTGGAGGGCCGTGCCGACCAGTGGGGGCAATGCTGTGAGCCAATGCTGCATCAGCACTGCGGAGAGCAGGATGATGAGGATGTTCACCGTGTTGTTGAGGACCAAGATGGTGGCGAGCAGCTGTCGGGCCCCCCGCTCGGCATCCGGTGTGTTGAGCAGGCTGAGGACCAATTTGGACCGGCTGTCTTCTGAGGCTTCCAAAGTCTGTCGGTCCTGTGGATCCAGAGAGAAAAAGGCAATTTCACTCCCGGATATGAAGGCGCTGGCCACCAACAGCAACAGGGAAGCTGACGCCGCGATCCAAAGGTGCAGTCCGGACAAGTCCATGCGATCAGAAGGGTAGGGATGAGGCGTCCATGGGGAAAGGCCCTCCCGCTTTTTCGCCTTCGCCTTGGGCATGGCCGTCGGAATCAGACTGCCCCTCTGACTTTGGAGAGAGCATTTCCATTCTGTCGGCTACAATCTCCGTGGCGCGCTGCTCTGTGCCGTTGGCATCCTGCCACGTGCGCGTACGCAGCCGCCCTTCGATGTACACTTTTTGGCCCTTGGTGAGGTACCGGTCGGCTAATTCTGCCAGCTCCCTCCACAGCACGACCTGGTGCCATTCAGTGCGCTCGTGGGCCACACCCGACTTGTCTTTGTAACGCTCGGAAGTGGCCAGCGAAAGCTTGCACATGGCCTGCCCACTCTCCAACCAGCGGAGTGCCGGGGGTTTTCCAAGGTGGCCGATGAGCATGACTTTGTTCAGTCCGGGCATGGTGTGCAAAGTACCCCAGCCGGCCCGAGTGCACCTTGATCCAAACCTCAATTCTTCACAATCCACGCACGCAACTCGGGCAGTACTTTTTCTATCAGGCGGGGCCAGTTGGCTTGCCCTGAGGCCACTTCGACCCATCGGCCTCCCGTCTTGGCTTTTGCCGGACCGGCGGTGTCCACAGTGAACCACGCGGTCATGATGCGGTGGGTCAGGACATGCCGCACAGGCCCAAACCTATCGGACGGTTCAGTGGGAACCTGCTGCAGCGACGCCGGAGGAGCGGCGGGTGGCTGCATGGGCGTCACGGTACAGGGAAACGATTCCAGCTGCGACCAAATGCCTTTGGCAGGACGGGTTTCCACCCACCACTCGGGGCCCGTCGCCGTTTTCCTGAGTGAGACAGAAAACAGCACCTCCACATTTTGCGGCGGTTTCTTGGGTTGTTTGACTGGCCGGTCCAATGCGGTGCCATGGGCATGGGCCAAGCAGGCATGGGCCAGGGGACAGGATGGACAATCGGGGTTGCGCGGCGCGCAGACCAAGGCACCCAGTTCCATCCATGCTTGATTGGACGTGCCGGGGTCATGTGGATCGATGAGGGCTTCACATGCATGCAAAACCGCCGCGCGGCCTGTTTTTCGGTCCACCGGGTCAGCGATGTCAAACAACCGCGAAATGACGCGTTGGACGTTTCCATCGACCACGGGCACGGCCTCGCCGAAACAGATGCTCGAAATGGCAGCGGCCGTGTAGGGACCGATGCCGGGAAGCGCGGCCCAGTCCGCCGCGTTTTCTGGAAGCCGCCCTCCCCGTTCTGCAACGATGCGCTTGGCCGAAAGGTGCAAGTTGCGCGCCCTGCTGTAGTAGCCGAGCCCCTTCCACAGGGCCATGACCTCTTCGGTTTCGGCTGAAGCGAGCTGCGTCACGGTGGGAAAAGCCGCCATGAACCGCTCCCAGTATGCCGTGCCTTGGTCCACCCTCGTCTGCTGAAGGATGACTTCTGAAAGCCAGGTGGAATAGGGCTCAGGGGCTTTTCTCCAAGGGAGGGGCCGCGCATGGATGCCGTACCAATCCAGCAGCTTTTGGGTCAAGGGATGTCGAGATTTCACGCCGGAGATTTGTCAATGGCAAGATGGACACCTGAGGTCTCCCCTCCGTGTACTATTTTTGCCGGCCTATTGAACAAGGAATTCAATTGGTTGAATTCCATAGCATCCAGCAAGGTGACTGACAATAAGATGACCAAAGCGGACCTCGTGAGCCGCATATCAGAGAAAACTGGAATCGAACGGCAAGACGTGCAAGCGACTGTCGAAGCTTTCATGGAGTCCGTACGCGGCTCTTTGGAAAGCGGACACAATGTGTACCTCCGAGGATTCGGCAGCTTTGTAATCAAGCGCCGCGCCAAGAAAACCGGAAGGGACATCTTGAAGAACAAGACCATCGAGATTCCCGCTCACAACATCCCATCGTTCAAACCGGCCAAGAGCTTCATGGAAAACGTGAAGACCAAGGTGTCGGCGAACTGATTGGAATTTTCATTTCATGCCAAACGACGCATCCAGCAACCGCACTTTGCCCCTGATTATCGGGGGGTTATGCGTCTTGCTGGCATTGTTGGTTTGGCAAGTGGTTCCGCGCAGTCCCAATGCGTATGCTGAAACGGCCATTCCTACTTCGCTCGAAACCGCGGAGGAACAGGACCCCGTTCAAGCGGCAATAGACCAGGTGAATGGCCCCAATCCCATGGCGGGCATCCTGGCGTTGAAAGCACTTGCGGAAACGGAACCACCCAATGTGGATGCTGTCATCGAACTGGGTCGGTTCAGCATTCAATCCGGACAATTCGACAAGGCCAGAGAGCGCTTCTCACAAGCGATCGACTTGGCCCCGAACAGGTCCGAACCCCTGATCCAACTCGGCATGTTGGAACTGGATGGCGGGGCTCCCGCTGAAGCCCTGATCCATTTCGAGCGCGCGCTCGTGGTGGACAGCGCCGCAAACAATGCTTGGTTCTTCCAAGCCCAATGCCACGAGCGCCTCGGAAATCCGGGCTTGGCGCTCGCCAGTTACAAGCGGTTTTTGCCGTTATCCCCGGATACAGTGATCGAGCAGGCCGTGCTTCAGCGCATCGCCCTGATCGAGCAAAATTCAACGAACTCTTAAAATACTCCGACCATGCCTAGTGGAAAGAAACGCAAGCGTCATAAGATGGCCGTGCACAAGAAGAAGAAGCGCTTACGCAAGAACCGTCACAAGAAGAAGAAGTGACATTCATTGGCGGTAGGCCGGTAGCCATAAAGTATGGCGACCGACTCCGCTGACATGCAACGACGCGTGAACATCGAACTGGTCATCAACAAGACCAAGTCCGGGTTGCGTATTGCCATGTTGGAGGACGGCCATTTGGTCGAGCTCCACGAGGACAAAGGCAACCAGGAATATGCGGTCGGGGACATTTACCTCGGCCGGGTCAAAAAGGTGCTGCCCAGTCTGAACGCGGGATTCGTGGACATAGGACATCCGAAGGATGCCTTCCTCCACTACCTGGATTTGGGCCCGCAGTACCGTAGTTTCAAGAAATATGCCCAGCGGTCCATCAAGGGAACGCAGAGTACGGGTGACCTCGCCAATTTCAAATTGGAGGAGGACATCGACAAAAAGGGCAATATGAAAGACGTGGTCTCCGCAAGCCAGAATGTGCTTGTGCAGGTCGCGAAAGAGGCCATCTCCACCAAGGGTCCGCGGCTTACCGCCGAAGTCACCTTGGCAGGCAGATACCTCGTGCTGGTCCCGTTTTCGAACAAGATCAGCATCAGCCAACGCATCCAGAAGGAGAGCGAGCGCAAGCGCCTGAGGGTGCTGCTGCAGAGCATCCGACCGGACAATTGCGGAATCATCGTGCGGACCGTGGCCCAAGAAAAGGGGGCGGCCGACCTGCATTCCGATTTAGAAGAGTTGAGCAACCGGTGGAAGGAATTGCACACCAACCTGCGCAATGCCAAACCGCGCCAGCGCATCCTCGGTGAGATCAACAAGACCAGCTCCCTGTTGCGGGATCTGCTGACGCCGGATTTCTCGCAAATCCTGGTGAATGATCCGGACGTCGCAAACGAAGTGAGGGAGTTCCTCGCCGGGATTGCGCCGGACAAGGTGGACATCGTCAAGGAGTCAAAGGCAAAGGATGTCTTTGACGACCGCGGAGTGCACCGCATGATCAAGGCGAGCTTTGGCCGTCAGGTGAACCTGCGCAGTGGCGCATACCTGATTGTGGAGCACACCGAGGCCATGCACGTCATCGATGTCAACTCAGGAGGCCGGAAGGCCGGCGCGACCTCTCAGGAGGAAAATGCTGTGGCGACCAACCTCGAGTGTTCCGCTGAGATTGCGCGCCTGCTCAGGTTGCGCGATATGGGCGGCATCATTTGTGTGGACTTCATTGACATGGGCGAAACGGCCAACCGCCGCCAGCTCACGGAGGCCTTGCGCAAATCCATGAAGCCGGACAAAGCCAAGCACAACGTGTTGGCGCCGAGCCGCTTTGGCGTGGTCGAAATCACGCGTCAGCGCGTGCGGCCTGTCACCGATATCAAGACGGCAGAGCAATGTCCTTCGTGCAATGGCACGGGTCAGGTCACGGCGAGCATTCTTGTGACCGATGGCATTGAAGCGGCATTGCAGGCCGCTTCAGACCGCGGTATGGGCCAGACGACCCTGATGTTGCACCCCATGGTGGAGGCTTACATCACCAAGGGTTTCTGGAACAACAAATTGAAGCAGTGGAAGAAGTCTTACGGGATGAAAATCCTGGTGGAAGGCAATTCATCCATGGAACTGCTTGAGCACCACCTCTACGATTCGCAAGGCGAAGAGGTCACCCTTTGACGGTGTGCGGGCGGGGCGGTATTTCCTTGGGATAGGCCAGGAAATGCCGCTCCACCGGCATGCTCAGGGCACTGAGGTTGAGGTGGTCTGAGGCCGCTGCTACATCCCGCACGGAACCATCTTTGTAGAGCATGGTGATGCCATGCGATGCCGTTGAATAGGCCCTGTTGTCGATGCGGTCGTGCAGCACAAAGAACGAAGCATCCTCCATTGACAGGCCAAAGGCTTTGCTCACGGCTTCAAGTCGTTCAGAGATGTCGTCTTGGTCAAAGGGCGCATCGCGGAGTTCGATCTTGAACAACCGCCGATCAATCAACCGGGTACAAAGTTGGGAGAGCACGGGGTCCGCGTGTTGCTGCCACGCTTTGACACAACAGATGATGTCGTTGTCGTCCAGGGCGCAAAACGAATTGAGTACGTCCGGGTCTGCCAAGAAACGGGCGCGGTCCAGGTCCTCCGCGAGGAAGGGCGCCAGGGCCGGCGTGGACCATACTTTCTCCCCGCGGCGGGCCAATTCACCCGCGCGCTCGAGGATGCGCATCATCATCCACTCTGCCGCCAGCACGGTTTTGTGCAGATAGACTTGCCAGTACATCAATCGGCGTGAGATGATGAATTTCTCGATGGAATAGATGCCCTTTTCGTCCACAACGAGCCGCCCCTCGTGCACGTTGAGCATCCGAATGATGCGTTCGGAGCTGATCATGCCCTCACTGACACCGGTAAAGAAGCTGTCTCGGCGCAGGTAGTCCATCCTGTCCATGTCCAACTGACTCGATACCAAATCGTGCAGGAACCCCTTGGGGTGGTGGTCATTGAAAATCTCGATGGCCACATCGAGCATCCCGTGAAACTGGGCATTGAGCTCATTCATGATGAGCGTGCTGATTTCCTCGTGCTGCACGCCGCTGACGATGGAATGTTCCAAAGCGTGGCTGAAGGGCCCGTGCCCCACGTCGTGCAGGAGGATGGCCAAGCATGCGCCGCGGTATTCCTCCTCGGTGATGACGTTGCCCTTTTCGCGCAATGAATCCAATGCTTCCTGCATGAGGAACATGGCCCCTACCGCATGGTGAAAGCGGTTGTGCACCGCGCCGGGATAAACCAGGTGGCTCAAGCCCA
Organism: Flavobacteriales bacterium UBA4474; assembly: GCA_002389295.1. GTDB lineage: Bacteria > Bacteroidota > Bacteroidia > Flavobacteriales_D > Sanyastnellaceae > UBA8752. The sequence goes on from DGOE01000157.1 coordinate 36,873, forward strand.
GTTGACTGATGCGCCGCAAACGCTGCACCCACGGGTGGTCAAGCACCTGGGTGAAATCTGCGTGGCGCAATTGGATGAATCCATACACCGGATCATTGAGCAGCTTGGGTCGTGCGGCCATGCCCGAAATTTGGGGTCTTTCTTTGCACGGGCATGGCTCTGACAAAATAATTCTGAGCAATTGCCATTGAAGCATTGATGACGCGCACTCCTCACATCCTTTGGGCCGACGATGAGATCGACCTGTTAAAGCCGCACATTCTCTTTCTACAAGGCAAGGGATACGAAGTCACCGGGTTTACCGACGGCGCCTCCCTGCTGGAAGCGCTCGAGGGTGAAGGCATTGTGGACGTGGTATTTCTCGACGAGAACATGCCCGGTCTGACGGGCCTGGAAACCCTCCAGCGCATCAAGGAGCGCCGGCCGCATTTGCCTTGTGTGATGATCACCAAGAGCGAGGAGGAGCACATCATGGAGGAGGCCATCGGGTCCAAAATGGCCGATTACCTGATCAAGCCATTGAACCCCAGTCAAATTCTGCTTTCCCTCAAGAAAATTCTGGACGAGAAACGCCTGATCGGAGAAAAGGCGATGAGCGACTACCAGCGGGAATTCCGCGAGCTGAGCATGCGGCTCATGGACCGTCTCGACCGCGAGGATTGGGAGGACATCCACAAGCGCCTGGTGCACTGGGATTTGGAATTGTCGGCCTCAGGCGACCAAGGCATGGCGGAAATCTTGCGCATGCAACGGGCGGATGCAGGGCGTCAATTCGCCAAATACGTGACCCAGCAGTACGGCGGGTGGTTGGAGGACCTGGACCGATGTGAAGATGAGCGCGACCCGCTCTTGGCACCCAAGGTGATGGAGCGGGCCGTCAAGCCCTTGCTCGACCAAGGGCGAAAAACCTTGTTTGTGCTGATCGACAACTTCCGTTACGATCAATGGCGCGCCCTCGGTCCGGCCCTGGCCGACCGCTGGCAGGTCCAATCCGAGCGCATGCACTGGAGCTTCCTGCCCACCGCGACACAATATGCGCGCAACGCCATTTTTGCAGGCATGGCGCCCAGCAGGATTGCGCAGGTGCACCCGCAGTGGTGGAAGGATGAACAGGCCCAAGGGTCCAAGAATGCCCATGAAGCAGAATTGCTCGGGGCGCAATTGAAACGCTGGGGATACACGGGCAGCTGGGAATACCACAAAATCACCGACCTGGTCGCAGGCCGGAAGCTGCTCGAGGAATTCCATCAAATCAAGGCGCGCGATTTTACGGCTGTCGTCTTCAATTTTGTGGACATGCTCAGCCACGCCCGCACCGAGAGTGAAATACTCAAGGAGCTGGCAGAGGATGAAGGCGCTTACCGCTCGCTGACCATGAGTTGGTTCGAGCACAGCCCGCTCAGGGAATTGCTCGATCGGGCTTCAGAAGCGGGCATGGATGTGGTGCTCACCTCGGATCACGGCACAGTCCAGGTCGACAACCCCGTGCGGGTCCAGGGAGAGAAGGAAGTCACGGACAACCCCCGCTACAAGACCGGCCGAAACCTGCGCCATGACGACGATGTGTTTGCTGTGTCGGACCCGGAAGCTTTTGGTTTGCCCAAGTCGCACCTGTCCAGCCGGTACATTTTTGCGCAGGAGCGCGATTTCATGGTGTACCCCAACAACTTCAACCGGTTTGTGCGCTATTTGACCGGCACCTTTCAGCACGGCGGCATCTCCATGGAGGAAATGCTCGTGCCATTGGTACACCTCAGGCCCCGTTGATGGAAACCGCCAATTCTAGCGCTGCCGAGGGCGGCGCATCACCGAGCCTGCTGCAATGCGTTTGGCGTTCTGCGGCCTTTGATGTGACCAATATCGATGCCGTTGCGCGGGATTTTAGCCGCATGCTCGATTGGGGCGATGTGGTCGCCATTCAGGCCCCTATGGGGACGGGAAAAACCACTTTTGTAGCGGCCCTGTGCCGGGTCTTTGGTGCGGTGGATGTGGCGTCGAGCCCCACGTTTGCCCTGTGCCAAGAATATCCGGTGGCACCTGTCGAAGGAGTGCCAGAGCCTCTGTTGCGCCACCTCGACCTCTACCGCATCAAGGACGCATCGGAGTTGCACGACCTGGGTTGGGAGGAACTCATGGATGACCCCGCAGCTTTGACCATGATTGAATGGCCGGAACGGGCGGCGGACCATTTTCCAGACCGCGCGAAACTGCTGCGTTTGGAGCGTCAACCTGACGGTCTGCGCATGGCTTCTTTGTGGAAACGGGAATCCGTGTAAATTCCCCTGTCATCCAAGACCCGTCGTGGAAACAAAAGAACGCATCCGCCGTCTGGCCTTTCAAGCCGCCCTTTCTCCCCAAGAGGAGATGTTGGCCGTGCCCACCGGCGAGCAATCCTTGCGCATCGGCATACCCAAGGAAATAGTATTGCAGGAGCGGCGTGTCGCCCTCGATCCCGATGCGGTAGGCTTGCTGGTGGCCAACGGCCATGAAGTCGTGGTCGAGACCGGCGCGGGAAAGCACGCCCAATTCTCGGATACCGATTACAGCGAAGCGGGCGCGCGCATCAGTCCGGACGCAAAAACGGTCTACGAAAACGACATCATCCTCAAGGTGGCACCGCCGCAGGAGGAAGAATTGGAGTTCATGCGGGACCGCCAGACCATATTCAGCGGCCTGCAGTTGGCGACCCATCCGGAATCCACCATCGAAAAAATGATGGACCGCAAAATCACGGCCGTGGCTTGGGATTTCATGCGCGACCGCACGGGCATATTCCCAATGGTCCGGGCGATGGGTGAAATCGCAGGAACGACCAGCATTCTCATTGCGGCCGAATACCTCTCGCACCCCGATTTCGGCGATGGTTCCATGATGGGGGGCATGACGGGAGTCGCCCCGTCCGAAGTGGTGATCATCGGCGCAGGTACGGTGGGAGAATTCGCCACCCGCGCGGCCATTGGCTTGGGGGCATCGGTGCGGGTATTTGACTCCAATCCTTACCGCCTGAGGAGGCTCCGAGGCGAAATCGGCGGCAGGCTGTGGACGAGCACCCTGCATCCCAAGGTGCTCAAGGAATCGCTGAGGGAGGCCAACGCCGTCATTGGCGCCGTGCGTCCCCACCAAGGCAGGACCCCCATGATCGTCACCGAAGACATGGTGCGCGACATGCGCGAGGGGTCCATCATTGTCGACGTCAGCATCGACAGCGGTGGCTGTTTTGAGACCTCACGCCTGACCAACCACGAGGACCCCGTGTACGTGGAGCACGGTGTCACCCATTACGGGGTGACCAACATCCCCAGCCGGGTGCCGCGCACCGCCAGTCTCGCCCTTTCCAATCAGCTCGGCCCCTTGTTGCAGCAGGTGGGCGAAAGTGGAGGCATAGACAAGGATGTGGAGATGAATCCCATGATCCGAAGCGGCTTGTACCTCTACAGGGGCAATGTGGTCAACCGGGACCTGGCAGAGGCTTTCGATTGGCCTTTCAAAGACCTCGACCTGTTGCTCGCCGCCTTGGACTGAATGCCAACGCTGCTTAGCCGCCTACCCTTTTTCGAATTTCGTGCAGTTTGAGCAGGGCCTCGACCGGGGTGAGCTGGTCGATGTCCAACTTGAGGAGGTCTTCCTTGATGTCTTGCAACACGGGGTCGTCGAGCTGGAAGAAACTCATTTGTACGCCCTCTTCTTCGGTGATGGCGGGGCCGTCGGACACCGATTCCTTGCGCCCGGCCCCTTGTGATTCCAACCCCGAGAGGACTTCTTCCGCGCGGCGGACCAATGCCGCGGGCATGCCGGCCAGCTTCGCTACGTGAATGCCAAAGCTGTGCTCGCTGCCCCCGGGAACCAGCTTGCGCAAAAAGATCACCTTTCCATCGCGCTGCTGGACGCTCACATTGGCGTTGGCGATCCGCGGAAAACGCTCCGCCATCCGATTGAGCTCGTGGTAGTGCGTGGCAAACAGCGTCTTGGCCCTGCTCTTGGGGTGCTCGTGGAGGAACTCAGCGATGGCCCATGCAATGCTGATGCCGTCGTACGTGCTGGTGCCCCTGCCGATTTCATCCAACAAGACCAGCGACCGCTCCGACAGGTTGTGCATGATGGAGGCCGTCTCGTTCATCTCGACCATAAACGTGGACTCTCCTGCACTCAAGTTATCCGAGGCGCCCACCCGTGTGAACACCTTGTCCACCACGCCCATCCTCACCGAACGCGCGGGGACATACGACCCCATCTGCGCCATCAAGGCGATGAGCGCTGTTTGTCTGAGCAAGGCGCTTTTTCCAGACATGTTGGGCCCTGTGATCATCAGGATCTGGCGGTGCTCCGGATCCAGCGCCACATCGTTGGCCACATAGGGTTCTCCTTCTGGGAGGCAGCGCTCGATGACGGGGTGCCTGCCCCCGACGATTTCCAGTTCCGTGCCTTCGACCAAGTTGGGACGGGTGTAACCGTGGTCTTCGGCGAGTTCCGCAAAACCCAGCAGCAGGTCCAAACCGGCCACGGCCCGGGCGGTGGCTTGCAATACGGGCAGATAGGGGTGAAGCGCTGTCACCAAGGTGGCAAAGGCCGCCCGCTCTACGGTGTCCAGGCGCTCTTCGGCGTTGAGTATGCGCTGCTCGAGTTCCTTGAGCTCGGGCGTGATGTACCGCTCGGCTTGTGTCAAGGTCTGCTTGCGGATCCACTCCTCCGGGACTTTGTCTTTGTGCGCGTGCCGGACCTCGAGGTAGTACCCAAAGACGTTGTTGAATGCGATCTTCAACGTAGAGATGCCCGTGGCCTCCATTTCGCGGACCCGGATCCCTTCAAGCTTGGATTTGCCGTTGTCCCTCAGGTCGCGCAATTCGTCGAGCTCCTGCACCACACCTGCGGCGATGGTGGCCCCTTTGCCCAAGACGCCCGGGGGGTCGTCCGTGAGCTCATTGCGGAGCCGTTCCAATGCGGCATCGGCGGGGTCCAACCTGCCGGCCCAGCGTCCAATGACGGGGTCGTCGGAGCTGTCCACAATGAGCCGCAGAGCCTCTACCGCGGTCAGTGCGCGCCGCAGCCGATCCAATTCGGCGGGCGAAATGCGGACCGCTGCCGTCTTGGCCAGCAAGCGTTCGAGGTCCCCGATGCGGCGCAATTCCGCGATAAGGTCTGCGCGCATGGCCGGCTGTGCCAAGAAGGCGGCAACGGCTTCGTGTCGCTTGGTGATGCCCTCGGGGTCACACAGGGGTTGGGCGATCCACCGGCGGAGCATGCGTGCCCCCATCGGGGTGGCCGACCGGTCCAGCACATCGACCAAGGCCATGCCTTCCGGATGGGTTGGCGCAAGCAGCTCGAGGTTGCGGATGGTAAACCCGTCCATGGCCACATTTTGCCCCCATTCCACCCGGCCCAGAGAGGCCACGTGGCCCAAGCGGTCATGCTTGGTGGTGCCCACATAGTGCAAGGCCGCACCTGCAGCGATCACCGCAAGCGCTTGTCCTTCGAGGCCGAACCCCTTCAAGCCCTTGGTGCCGAAATGGCCTTCGAGCGTTTCCTTGGCGAAATCCAATTGCCATACCCAGTCGTCCAGGGGGAAACGGTAGCCTGTCAGGGCCAATGATTCGGGTTCGCCATGCCTGAGGTGCAAGGTCTCCTTTGGCCGGAAGGTGCGCAGCAAAGGCGCAATCTCATCGGGCGTCCCTTCGCCGGCGAGGAATTCGCCTGTGGAGACGTCCAGAAAGGCCACACCGGCCCTTTCCCGCTTGGACTGCCCGCGTCCTTCGAGGACGACGTGCACGGCGGCGAGCCAGTTGTTTTCGCGGGCTTCGAGGACCTCGTCGTTGAGGGCCACACCGGGCGTGACCATTTCAGTTACGCCGCGCTTGACGATGGTTTTGGCGGTTTTCGGGTCTTCCAGTTGGTCGCACACGGCGACCCGGTGTCCAGCCCTCACCAGCTTTGGCAGGTAGTTCTCGAGGGCGTGGTGGGGAAATCCAGCGAGCTCCACTTCGGAGGCCGCGCCGTTTTTGCGCGCTGTGAGCACGATGTTGAGCACCTTGGCAGCCGTCACGGCATCCTGACCAAACGTCTCGTAGAAATCGCCTACCCTGAACAGGAGGAGGGCATCGGGATGTTGCGATTTGATCCTGTTGTACTGCGCCATCAAGGGCGTCTCCTTGGCGCCCTTCTCAGCAGATGTTGTGGACCTGGCCTGCGCCATGGCCGATTCAGGATGCGACTTTCAGCCGGCCTTGATCACTGTCATCAAACCGCTGCTTGGCGTATTCGGCGGTAACCCGCAGTTCATTGACACCCTCCTTGCCGGGCATTTCAAACATGGCGTCACTCAATAC
>DGOE01000157.1:43201-60519 GCA_002389295.1 Flavobacteriales bacterium UBA4474
TTCGCAGATGCTGCGCAAGCCGCGCGCGCCGAGCTTGAACTCCACGGCTTTTTCCACGATAAAGTCCAGGGCTTCGGCATCGAATTGCAGCGCAATGCCGTCCAATTCAAACAGCCGCTGGTATTGTTTCACAATGGCGTTTTTGGGCTCGGTCAGGATTCTGCGCAAGGCCCCGGGCTCCAATGGGTCCAGGTGGGTCAGCACAGGAAAACGACCGATGAGCTCAGGAATCAAGCCAAAACTCCTGAGATCGGTGGGCGATATGGCTGAAAGCAGGGTTTCCGGCCGGTTTTCCTCGCCATTGTTGAAGCCGATGCTCGAGGTGGCGATCCTGCGCTCAATGTGCTGTTCGATGCCGCTGAATGCACCGCCGCACACAAAGAGGATGTTCCGCGTGTCGATCGTGATCAGCTTTTGCTCGGGGTGCTTGCGGCCACCTTGGGGTGGCACATTCACTTCGGCCCCTTCGAGCAATTTGAGCAAAGCCTGTTGCACCCCTTCTCCACTGACATCGCGGGTGATGCTGGGGTTGTCGCTTTTGCGCGCAATCTTATCGATCTCATCGATGAAGACCATGCCGCGCTGGGCTTTGGCCACATCGTAGTCGGCGGATTGCAGCAGCCTCGACAGCACGCTTTCCACGTCCTCACCCACGTAGCCCGCCTCGGTCAGGATGGTGGCATCGGCAATGCAGAAAGGCACCTTGAGCAACCGGGCGATGGTACGCGCCAAGAGCGTCTTTCCCGTTCCCGTCTCCCCGACCAGCACGATGTTGGACTTCTCAATCTCCACGTCGCCTTCCCCAGCGGGGTTGGCCAAGCGCTTGTAGTGGTTGTACACCGCTACACTGAGCGTCCGCTTCGCGTTTTCTTGGCCGATGACGTATTCGTCGAGGAAGCGCTTGATGTCGGCCGGCCGCTCCAGTTGCAGGCCGGGATCAAATTGCGCTTCATGTTCCGTGTTGCGCTCTTCTTTGACGATGGCATCCGCTTGCTCAATACAGTGGTCGCAGATGTGGCCCGTCACCCCCGCAATGAGGATGTCGACTTCCGACTTCTTGCGCCCACAGAACGAGCAATTGATTTCGCGGTCCGCCATGGTGTATCAGTCGGCTTTTCTTTCTAGGACGTCGTCGATCATGCCGTAAGCCTTGGCTTCCGAAGCGATCATCCAGTAATCCCGGTCGCTGTCCTCGTAGACTTTGTCATAGTCCTGTCCACTGTGCAGGGCGATGATCTTGTAGAGTTCCTCCTTGAGCTTACCGATCTCCCTCGCGGTGATTTCGATGTCGCTGGCCTGACCGCGCGCTCCGCCCAATGGCTGGTGGATCATGGTCCGGCTGTGCTTCAGTCCAGTGCGCTTTCCGGCAGCACCGGCGCAGAGCAGCACGGCGCCCATGGAGGCTGCCATTCCTGTGCAGATGGTGGCCACATCCGGGCGGATGTACTGCATGGTATCGTAAATGCCCAGTCCGGCATACACGCTGCCGCCTGGCGAGTTGATGTAGATCTGGATGTCTTTGGTAGGGTCCGTCGACTCCAGGAAGAGCATCTGCGCCTGGATGATGTTGGCGATGTAATCGTCCACCCCGGTGCCGAGGAAGATGATCCGGTCGGCCATCAAACGGGAAAAGACGTCCACTTCCCGGAACGGCATCTGCCGCTCTTCAATCACGGTCCGCGTCATGTTGTCGGGTCCGTGAACGGCGGAAATGTAGTCCTCTACGTGGTGGCTGGTGAAGCCGCGGTCCTTGACGGCGTACTTCAGGAATTCCTTGCGCGTGGTCATCATGAATGTTGAAAGTTAGCCCCTGTCAGTTGAACAGGCGACAGTGAATCGTCAGAGTGAACGCACGATTTCCATCCAGTCCTCGTGGGAAATCTCCTTCTCCTTGATCTTGGCCAATTCGCGCAGTTTGTCGATAGCCTTGCGCTCATAAATGGATTCGGCCACCCGGCGGACCTCCTTTTGGTCGGTCATCATCTGGGCGATCATGGGGTCGAGCTGCTCGGCATCCAAGGGGATGCCATACTGCGCGTATTGGGCCTTGATGGCATTTCCCGTCTCCTCCTTGATCTCCTCAGCGTCCACCTCAATTTCATAGGTGTCGATGAGGTGGTTCTGAATGATCTGCCACTTAATGCCTTTGGCGTACTCTGAAAACTCCGCCTCAATCTCATCGGCGGTGATGGGCTTTTCATTGGCCACCCTGATCCACCGCTTCAAGAAGTCCTCGGGCAAAGGCGGGTTGAGCTTGTCCACCACCTCTTCAACGAATTTCCGGCGGAACACCTTGTCGCCGTCGCGGTCGAAGATGCGCTGGAGGTCTTCCTCCACTTTGGCGCGGAAACCCTCTTCATCTTTGACCGTGTCCTCGCCAAACAGCTTGTCGTAGAGTTCTTCGCCGAGTTCGGCCGGCACGATGTTCCGGATTTCTTTGACGGTGAAACGCAAAGGACTCTTGAAGTTCTTGGCCGCTTGGCGATCAATGCCGAGCAGGCGCGCCAAGTCGTCGGCGTCCTTGCTGATTTTCCCTGCGTCCAATTTGACCTCAGTGCCCTTTGTCAGGCCCAAAAGCTTGGCCTTGGTGGCCTTGTCTGCGACCTCGGACATGGTGATGGTCCCTTCGTGCAAAATGCCACCGGGCTTGGTTTCCTCGCCATCGGCTTCGAGCTCCACGAATTCGCCAACGAGCAGGTCATTTTCACCGGCGACGTCGCATTCGGACATTTTGCCATAGCGGCGGCGCAAATCTGTGATTTGGTCGTTGATGAGGGCGTCGTCAATGCGCACCTTGTGGTTGACGAATTTGGTAAACCAACCGAATTTGATGTCCACCTGGGGGCTGAGGCCGATGTCGTAGCGGAAGGTGAAGACCTCCGGCTTGTCCCAGTTCCCGTCGCTTTCATTCTCCAAGGTGGGAATGGGCTGGCCCAGGAGCCGCAATTTTTGCTCTCGGATGTATCCGTCGAGGCGCTCTCCGAGGATTTTGTTGAGCTCGTCTGCCAATACAGCCTTACCGTATTGCTTGCGCACCAATTGGATGGGCACCTTGCCGGGGCGGAACCCCGGCATGCGCACCTGCTTGCGGTAGTCCTCCAAAATGCCTTCCACCTTTTCCCGGTAATCTTCGGGATGTACGGTGACGGTGAGCACACCGTTCAACGCGTCAATGTTCTCTTGGGTGATTTCCATGACTTCAATCTGCCCTCTATGGCTTTAAATATGTGCGGGCGGAGGGGCTCGAACCCACACACCTTTCGGCACCAGAACCTAAATCTGGCGTGTCTACCAATTCCACCACGCCCGCAGGGTGCGCGAAGATAGGCTTAACCCCGACGCAGACGAAGTGACGGCCAGCGGCAGTGAATGGCATGTCGACCGGCGACAACAGTGGGCCATGTTCGTCTCGTGCTCTCCCTGTTTCCAGCACGACCGGTATCCCAAGGGGTGCCCCGTGGGGCCGGCCCATCCTGCTGTCGCGGGAAGTGGCCGGCCCCCATAGGCTGCATTTTCATGCTGGCGTTGTTGCTGTGGGGCGAAGGCGTCCATGCCCAAGCCCCTTTCAATTTGGGCTTTCGCGTCGGTCAGACCGGGGCTTGGACGGTGGGGCTTTCTGGCAAAAAGATGCGCCCCGCCCAACGCCATAGCGGTGAATTGAGGTCCTCAATCGTGCTGGTCAATGGCGGTGTCTTGCACTGGTCTGCTGCCGCAGCGGTTCCGGTGGACGCGGACCTGCGCGCGGGTGCGGGCTGGCATTGGGCGCCCGGCAAATCAGCCGCTTTGGTTTTGGCGCTTTCGGGCCGGCAATGCGCCGCCAAGGTGGACATCCCATGGCTCCAACCCGCCGCCCAGCCCGTTCCTTCTCGGTGGTGGTGCGGTTGTGCATTTGACGCCGAACAGTGGGACGGCATGGCCACAATCACGTGGTCTGCCGGTCAAATGCCGGTGTTTGCATCGTCTCTCCGTGGAGGTATGTGGGAGTGCGGAGTGGGAAGCCAGGGGTGTTGGCTCGCCCGCATCCTGCCGCACGACAAGGGTGGTCTGTCGCTGAAACTATCTGTTGGCGTGCTGCGCGGCAACATCCCGTGGTCCGGCCTGGATGTGGGAGATTACCGGGGACTGGGGGCTCATCCGGGACGGTGGATGGAAGTGCAATGGTTGGCCGATTGAAAGTGACCGCCACCATAAAGGGGGGCTGCCTGTCGGTTCTGATATCGGCGCTGTCGTTGGTCCCGCAACGGTCGGCAGGGCAGGAGGCCGCGCTGGCCACATTGGAAGAGGAGCCCCTGGGCGCATTGGCTTGGGAGGCGGGTTGTTTGACAAGTGCAGAATGCGCCGCATTGTCTGGCGCCCTCCTTGGAAACCCCCTGCGCGCATGGACCCAGCAGGGGGTGGCGGCCCTGTTGGCCCCGGACCGCCGCATCCGTGTGTTGGGTTGTCTGATTGCCATCCCCGAATGGCGCGCACTGTTTGACGCCGGCATGCGCAAGACCGTCCGGCAGGAGGAAACCGTGGCTTTGTTCCGACTTGATGTACATCCCGGGGAGGGCCCTGAGCAGTGTGCGGCGCGCATGGGCGTGCGCCATTTTTCCACGCTGGGTGCCGCGGGCGGCCTTGAAATGGCGTTGAGCCAAGGGACCGCCTCGCTGAATTCAGGTCACCTTTCCATCCCCGTTCGCGATCGGATGCTGTGGGTGGGTCGGCTCCAAGCGCGGTATGGTCAAGGTTTGGTGATGTGGACCCCGAGCCCTTTTGATGACCTCGGCGGAATAGAGGGCACCCACAGAATCGGGCGCGGCATCCAAGCGGCTTGGTACCCCCAGCGCGGCGTGGTCCAAGGGGTGGGCTGGGAGCGGACACAGCGCGTTGGCCCCACTTCGGCGCGATGGAGTTTGATGGGCTGGAGTTGGCCGGACCGGCAGTTTTCGGCGGCCACTGGGGGAACCTACCGCAAGGTGGGTTGGGCATGGCGTGGACATCAATTGTGGAGCGGTGCCTGGTCCGCGGTGGGGGGCATCCATGGAAAGGGCCAGCGCAAGGGTTGGAGCTGGCGGTGGGCGGTGGCAGCCTTTGAAGGTGGATGGGAGGGCCGGGCGAGCGTGCTGCGGACGTGGTCCCGCCGCTGGGAGGGACACGCCATGGTGCACAGGCAGGACCTGGACCATCCGCGCTGGTGGAGTGGGGAGGTCAGAAGCACCCCCCCTGAATCAGCTGTGCCATCAGCAGTGGACGCCACCTGTGGCATGGCCTTCAATGGCGCCTGGCGAGGGTGGGCCCGGCTTTCCTTTCGCTGGTCGGGGGACCCCCCGTTTCGGTTGCGTCGCAGCAGCGCATTCAGATTGGAGCGCCGTGGTCACAGGGTCGCTTTCAAATCAGAGTGGCGCCCCGAAGGCACGGCAGAAGGCACCCAATCCGGACCGTTGGACCATGTGAAATGGTCCTTGACTTGGCGCGCTGTGGGCACATTGAATGCAACAAGTCTGATGACCTGGAGGTGCCACTTTGGAGCCTCGGGCTCGGAAGGGACCCGAGGTTGGGCCTTGGCCGTGATGTTGGCGTGGAAGTCGGTGAAAGGCGGAGCGCTGAGGCTGGGGGTGGGCGAAGCGTGGGGGCCAAGTGGAGCACCGGTGCGGTACGTTCAAGGCTGGGATGGCCGGCCAGCCGGCGTGTTTTCAGGCCGCGCATCCCTGGCCTATTTCCGTTGGAGGTCATCAAATGGCCAATGGAGAATCGGAGCACAGTCGAGGTTGTCTGAGGGCAAGGATGGCCCCGACCCCACGGCCACATCGTGGTCCATCCACGCCATTCGGGTGGAATTCCGACCCACATGGCCGCCGCAGCGAAAAAGGTAGCCGCTATATTGCCAAGGCACTGCGCAACCTGATTGAACACATCAGATCGTGCACCCACATTTCACGACCACATGGCAACCACCTCCGACATCAAGAACGGCCTCTGTCTTCGCCACCAAGGCGGCCTTTACCAAGTCATCGAATTCCTTCACAAGAAGACCGCCCGCGGCGCGGGCAATGTCTGGACCAAGATGAAGAACCTGGAGAACGGCAAGATCATTGAGCACTCGTACAACACAGGCTCCAAAATCGACGTGATCCGCGTCGAAACCAGGGAGCATACCTATCTGTACGCCGATGACATGGGCTACAACTTCATGAATTCCGAAACGTTCGAGCAGCTTTTGCTCGAGAAGCACCTCATCGACAATCCGCAATTTCTGCAGGACGAGATGAAGTGTTTGATCGTATTCCACGCCGATGAAGAGCGTCCGCTGAGCGCCACATTGCCCAGCCACATCGAAGCCGAGGTGACCTACACGGAGCCCGGTGTCAGGGGAGATACGGCGACCAACACCTTTAAGCCGGCCACCATCGATACAGGTACGGAAGTGCGGGTGCCCCTCTTTATCAATACCGGCGACAGGATCAAGGTCGATACCCGCACCGGCGAATACTCTGAGCGGGTCAAGAAATAAGCCACTATGGCCGCGGATCTCCGGACCCAGAAGCGCTTGGAGCGCCTCCGGCAGCAGGCGGATGCTCTGTTGGAGCTGACGCAAGCCATCAACCGCAATGTGGTCGATTCGGACCTCTTTGCGCTGTATCGCAAGAGTTTGGAGGCCATGGGGGTGGGCAAGTTGGCCCTGTTCACCCTGAAGGATGCATCCACCGTTTGGGGTTGCGAGGTGGAGTGGGGGTATCCGACGCAGTTGCCGCATTTGGAAAATGCCCACGAGGTCTTGTCGGGCAAAGCCCACGCCATCGTGGACGGCGATACATCCGTGGAATTCGACCTGGCCATTCCCGTTGAACACGATGGGGAAGTCATCGCCTATGTGGTGATGGGCGACCGGGAGGAAGGCCGTGGGATGAGCCCTTCCATCCGGTACGTGCGGTTCATTACGACCCTGACCAATGTCCTCGTGGTCGCATTGAGGAACAGGGAACTGACCGCGCAGCGCATCAGGACCGCCGGGCTGGAACGCGAGCTTGAGCTGGCCGGAGAGATGCAGTCCATGCTGTTGCCCAGCGTGCTGCCCAATGACGTGCACCGCTCATTTTCGGCGCGGTACCGTCCCCACCACCACGTGGGTGGCGATTACTACGACGCCGTGGCCCTCAAGGATGAGCGCATGGCGGTGTGCATGGCGGATGTCAGTGGCAAGGGCATGCCAGCCGCGTTTCTGATGTCCAATTTCCAGGCCCACCTGCACGCGCAATTGGAACGGTACGATGGCGACCTTGAAGCCATGGTCAGGTTGTTGAATGACCGGGTATTCAGCAGTGCCAGAGGCGAGCGCTTCATCACATTTTTCCTCGCGGTTCACGACCCCAATACCGGGGTGATGGCCTATGTCAACTGCGGGCACAACCCGTCGCTGTTCGTGCCCGCGAACGGTGTGGGGACATTTCTGGGCGAAGGGTGTCCCGGGCTGGGCATGCTCGATGACTTGCCGCAGGTCGGCGTGGGTCAATTGGAAGTGGGCAAGGGCTCAACCCTCGTCTGCTTTACCGATGGATTGGTGGAGCAGGAGAACCTCCAAGGTGCGGCTTACGGTGAGCACCGGTTGCAGCAGCTGGTGGAAGACGAGCGGGATGCCGGAACCGAAGGCCTCAATACGGCCATCATTGTGGATTGGGAGCAGCACCGCGGCGCGGCAGAACCGGCCGACGATACGGCCCTGCTGACCATCCGTTTCTCCTGATTTCAAGGTCAATGGTCACGAGGATGGCCAAAAACCCCCAGAAAGGGGCGCTGGCCTTGTCAGTATCCAGGTAGTTGTTGAGCACGCCGTGGATGAAATAGGTCATCAGGCCCAGGTACAAGGACAGGGCCCACAGCGCCTGCCAGCGGTCGTGCATGCGCAGGATGCGGTAGGTTCGAAACCCCAAGCTGCTGCACGAAAGCAGAATGCCGAGCACAATCAGCAAGCCGGGGATGCCCTGCTCTGCCAATGGCCCGAGGTATTCGCTGTGGGCATTGCCCCGGTCAGCGTTGTTGGTGGAGATGATCGTACGGTGTTCGGACCGCTGGTGGGGCGCATAGACAAATTGGTACGTCCCCGGTCCCCAGCCCACCATGGGCCGCTCGGACCAGAGGCTGACGGCGCAGTTCCACCGGTTGATCCGCTCGAGATTCGAAGCGTCGCTCGATACATTGCTGATGGACTCCACGTGCTCGGTCAGGTCATCGGATGAGTCCTGGTCGTTCCGTTCGAGCGAGATGACCAGTTGGTCCCACGAAAGTGCCAACAACACCACGCCGAGCAACGCGGAAATGACCAGCGTCCTCAGTCGGACCCCCAGCATCATCAGGGCGCCCAAGGCCGCCGAAGCGGCGACCGATACCCAGGCTGCCCGGGTAAAGGACAGAATGAGGCCCACGGAAAGAACCACCAAAGTGGCGCCAATGCTCAACTTTCCGATGGCCGAGCGCCCGGGCTTCAAAAAGAGCGCCAAAGCGGGAAACCAAAACATGGCGAGCACGGCACCATAGCTGGTGTGGTCCTTGAAAAAGGGATCCATTACCCAGTGCCCCGCCTGCTTGTCAAAGCCGTACCCCGCATGCCGAAAGACCGTGTACATGATCACGGCAAGCAGCGGCAACAAATACAGCAATACAAAACCTTCCTGCCTGGATTTGCGCGCGGCAATCGGCACCATGAGATAGAAAAAGCCCACCACAAACCAAGCGCGCGCGATGGTGAACTTCAGGGAGACCAGGGGGTCCCATGAGAGCAAAGTGGTAATGACCAGCCAGACGAACATCAACTGTATCCAACGCGAAATGGGGTGTCGTTCCAAGGCAGGCATCATGGGGACCCCGCGCACCCGGTCCAGCATGAACAGCAGCAGCAGGCCAAAGAGAATGGGCTCCGTCGGCAAGTAGAGCCCCACGCCACCAATCGAGAGCTGCTCGAGGTTCAGGCTGAGCGGCACTGTGGCCACCATTCCGAGCAAGAGCAAGTCCCGGCGGTGCAAGGCCACGCCGACGATGCCCACCACCAAAGGCAGGGCGGCCAAGGCGTATTGCTGCAGGGCAATGGCCGCTCCCAGCAGTACCGCAAATCCGAGCACCACCCATGCCAAAGGTCCCGCGAACCGCACCGGTTCGGAGGAAGCAGGCAGGCGGTCGACCTCGGTGGGGCGGCTCATCGCAGCGCGTCTCGCATCAACAGAAACACCAATCCGGCCAGAGCCACAGAAATGGCGCCCATGACCGTGATCAGCCAACGCACTGGACGGGCCTTTTTATCGGCAACCGATGCGCGGTCCACCACAAAGGCCGCGGGGATTTGCGACTCGGCGTCCAGTTTGTTGAGGTCGAAACGCTTCTTCAAAACGGCTTCCTGCTCATACGCGTCCTCCAGCTTGGTGGTGAGCTGGTTGTACTCGTTGGCAAAGGGGGCCAACCGCTCCATTTTGGCCATGATGTTCTTTGCCCGGCTGTCTTGTCCTTCTGCAAGGGCGGTCGCGTACTGCTCATTGAGGCCTTCAATCTGAATGGGGTAATCATAGACCCCTTCCCGGCGCAGGCCCCCAAGCCGTTCCTCCATCGTTTCAATTTCGCGCTGGTTTTGCCTCAAGGAGCGCTCGGCATACCTAAAGGCTTCCGATGCCCGGTCGTTGCGCAATTGGTTGGCCACAGAGTCCGTCAATTGGGCGATGTCGTTGGCGATGTCGCGGGCCATTTCAGGTGTCTTGTCAAAAACGTCGATGCGAATGGACCCATAGCGTGTCAGGTCCGACCCCACTTTGCCGGAGTACATCTTGGCCATGGCGGCCTGTGCTCCGGGTTGGTTCCTTTCTATTTCGTAATGCGACCACAGGTCGTACTTCTCGATCACGCGGCGCCGAATCCGGTCCGAGTTCAAGATTTGGAGCAGCCTTTCCGCATCCTCCGTCTCACCGTAGGCCAAGATGTCCTCCCGCTTGACCTCTTCATAGAACTGGGCCCCGATGGACAATTGGGGCAGCGCGAACAGCACCACGGAGGACTGGAATTCAGGTTCGATAAAAAAAGTCGCGGTGGCGCTGACCAAGGCACCAATGGCGCCGGCAATGATCAGCGGCCTGCGCCAGTCCCATACCCTGCGCAGCAGGTTGCTGTCCGCGCCATTGTCGGCAGTTGGAAGTGTATCCGTCATGTACAGTCGTGTCTCGTTTGCTTTCCAGCCTGCAAGATGCACAGGACTGTCGGTCCAACGCCAACCGCCTTCGCGTAGTATGTGACCCGACCAACTTTGAGGCGCGGCAGGATGTACTTTCGCAGCATGGCGGTTGTGGCCATCAATACAAGGCTGGTTGTCCCCGGCAAATTGGATGGCATTGGATGGTTCACACTTGAAACTGTCCAGCGCATCACGGCCAACCATCCCGAACATCAATTCCACCTGCTGTTTGACCGCTTGCCGCCAGAGGACCTGTTTCCTGGAGACAACGTGGAGTGCCACTGGATCTGGCCACCCGCCCGCAGGCCCTTTCTGTTGGACCTCTGGTTTGACTGGGCCATACCAAGGTTGCTCAAGAAAGTGGGGGCCGACCTTTTTCTCTCACCGGACGGGTTTTTGAGCGCAAGGACAGCGGTGCCGCAGGTTGCCGTGCAGCACGATTTGAACTTCGAGCACCACCCCGAGTGGCTGCCCGACCGCATCGCCCGGCACTACAAAAGGAGATTTCCTGATGCCGCCAGCCGCGCCGTGCGGGTAGCGACGGTGAGCCAGTTCAGCGCCGACGACATTCACAGCCGTTACGGTGTCCCACAGGACCACATCGATGTGGTGTACAATGGTGCCGGGGCAGCATATCACCGCCTGCTGCTGGGGACCGATAACGAGGAGCAGGAGCGCGTCATCCGGGACCGGTTTACGCAAGGCCGGCCTTTTTTCGTTTTCGTCGGGACCCAGCACCCCCGAAAAAACCTCAAGGGGTTGATGTCGGCGTTCCAGCAGTACCGCAAACAAGGCGGACAGTGGGATTTGATGTTGGTGGGCACGCCGCTCTGGCGCCGCAGGCGGTTTGATGCCCGCGCCTCTCTCGAGCAATTGCCACCGGCCATCAGAAACCACGTACACACCTCAGGGTGGCTGCCACAGAATGAGCTGGCGGGCATCCTTGCGGCGGCAGGGGCCATGGTGTTTATACCGTGGTTCGAGGGGTTTGGCATTCCCATTGTGGAGGCCTTCGCCGCCGGCACCCCCGTGATCCATGGCAACCGCACTTCGCTTCCTGAAGTGGCCAATGGAGCGGGCATTGAGGTGGATCCTGCAGATACCGAAGCCGTGGCGCAGGCCATGCGCAGAATGGAAGATGAACCTGGTTTACGCGAAGCGCTCATTGCAAAAGGGCGGGACAGGGCCGATGATTTCAGTTGGGACAACACCGCACAGCTCTTGTGGTCGAGCCTGACAAAGGCCGGAGAGGAGGCAGGGTTGAGTATGGATCCTGTTGAATCTGAGCGTACTGCGGGCTGATGGGGTTGAAGATGTATGCCGTCAAAGGCCGTGTGGAGGCCGGCGTAGACGAGGCCGGCCGGGGCTGTTTGGCTGGCCCTGTAACTGCGGCCGCGGTGATTCCGGGCAAGGCGGCCAAGCGTTGGCGGGCTGCGGGCCTCAACGACAGCAAAGCGCTGAGCGCCAAGACGCGGGAAGACCTGCGGAACATGATCGAATCGGAGGCCGTCGCCTGGGCGGTGGGCTGGGCCAGCGTGGAGGAAATCGAGCAGATCAATATCCTCAAAGCCGCCCACCTCGCCATGCACCGTGCCATCGATGCACTGCAACAACAGCCGGAATTCCTGCTGATCGATGGCCATTTGTTCCAACCCCACACCATCCCACATGCCTGTGAAATCAAAGGAGATGGCCGGTTCCTTTCCATTGCAGCCGCCAGCATTCTCGCCAAGACCCACCGGGACGAACTCATGCTCGAATTGGACGCGGAATTCCCGGAATACGGCTGGCGCTCAAACAAAGGGTATCCCACCAAAAAGCACAAGGAAGCGTTGGCTCAATATGCCCCAACGGCCCATCACCGGAGCACCTTCAATTGGCAGCCCCGCCTCCTGTAAAGAGGGCGGTTTCAGATAATCGGACAAAGGGTTTGTCGGGTTGTGTTCGGGGTTGGAAGTCAAATTATCTGAACCTCATGTTACCATTATGTGAATCAGGAGTTTGAATGACGATTTGCAAGCATTGCCGACCTTAATTTGCACCGCACAACTGAACCTCAAATCACCACCATGCGCACTTTGTTCTTGTCCATTGCAGTGATGCTCACTGCGGCCCTTTCTGCTCAAACCGCTCATTTGGCGATGCTTGCAGACCCCACCGACGCTTCCAATGCCCGCTTTGTCAAAGTGGCCAACAATTCCGGGTCCTCCTTGGACATGACGGGTTGGTACCTGCTGCGTTGGACCAATGCGAACCTGGAGCCCACAGCTTCTTCCCAAGTCATGCTTTCCGATTTTGGAACATTGGACGATGGAGGCTGCATCTACATAGCGGCTTCTGCGACGGGTTTTGAGGCGGCCTACGGATTCGCCCCGGACATCGAAGGCGGCACCGGCGGATCGGTAGACAGCAATGGAGACGACCAAGTCGCCCTGTATGATGCAGGCGGCAACATCGTGGACTTTTTCGGTGTCATCGGAGAAGACGGTTCCAACACCTGCCACGAATTCGAAGACGGTTATGCTTTGCGCACCACATCGGCTCCTGACGGGGCGACCTGGATCGGTGCCAATTGGACCATTTATTGTGACTTCTCCTCAGCCACCGGTTGCGTGGACCACAATTCGAACCAAGAGCAAACTGCAGCAGACATTGCGCCTCTCGTAGAGGAATGCGGTGGCAATGTCGTCTCCTCAGACAACGCTTGCGGCTTGGCCGGCGTGGTCGTAGAGGCAGGCAGCTATTACTACGCGCCCTCTGATTTGTCCATTGCCGTGGGTGACACCGTGGTGTGGGTCAACGCTGGCGGCACACATGATGTCAACGGCGACATCAACAGCCTCACCGGCGCGTCCTATGGCAACCCCGAAGCCTTTTACATCGACGTGGCCGCAGGCGGCACGGCTGAAGCGCCTACCTGTTTGGGCAGCTACACCTTCACCGTTCCCGGCGTGTATACCTATGATTGTTCGGTAGGCAGCCACGCCTCTTTGGGCATGGTCGCGACCGTGACCGTGGGAACGGGCGGTTGTACTGACAACACCGCAACCAACTACAACGGCAGCGCCGATTTTGAGGACGGTTCATGCACCTACCCCAGTGCAGCGACCATCAGCGCCATCCAACAAGACATGGGCGCCGATGACAACGGGACGTTCAACGGTCAGGAAGTGTCTGTTTCGGCCATCGTCACCGGTGTCTATGGAAGCAACACCTCCATCCAGGACGGCGAAGGTGCTTGGAGCGGCATGTTTGTCTACGTCGGCGGCGGTTTGTTTGACGACACCACGCAGGTATCCGTCGGCGACAGCGTCATCGTGACCGGAACCGTGGGCAGTTTCAACGGCGGCACACAGTTGACTTCCGCCTCAGCTTCCATTTTGAACGGAGGCAACGCACTTCCCGCGCCATTTGTGCTCTCCACAGCCGACGCCAACCTCGAAGAATACGAGGGCGTCTTGTGCCAGGTAACCGGTGCCATTACCGGTGAGCTCAACAACTTTGGCGAATTCACCATCGACGACGGTTCCGGCAACCACACCGTGGACGACATGGGATACGATGGTTACACGGACCAGGGTGCCATGCTCGGCGATTCCTACCGCGTGACCGGTGCCATCAACGGCGGCTTTGGCAACAGCATTGAGCCACGCGATGCCGGTGACTTCCAGAAGCTCGGTTGCACCAACCCTTCGGCCGAAAACTATGACGTGGATGCGGTCATCGACGACAACAGCTGCAACGTGGTGGACGGCGCCATTGCCATCACCACCATTCAACAGGGGCAGGCTCTGGACCCACCGGTATTCACCGACTCCCTGGTGACCGTCAGCGGCATCGTGACCGGCGTTTACGGCAGCTTGTTCAGTGTGCAGCAGGGCCAAGGCGCCTACTCCGGCCTCTTTGGATTCAATCCCGAAGTCGCATTGGCCGTAGGTGATTTTGTGAGCCTCACGGGTGTGGTGGATGAGTACTTTGGCCTCACCCAATTGGTAGGGGTGGACGGCAACCCGATTGCCACCAGCATTTTGAGCCAGGGCAACGACCTGCCAACGGCAGAAGTACTCGGTACTGCTGCGGCCAACATGGAAGAGTGGGAAGGCGTGCTCGTGCAGTCCACGGGCAGCGTATCCTCTCCCGACCTCGGCAACGGGGAGTGGGGCATCGACGATGCTTCCGGTGAATTGCGCGTGGACGACCGCGGTTGGGACCACCAAGCGACGGGCGAAGTGGTGATCAACGCCCAGTTCCAGGTCACGGCGCCGCTGCACTACAGCTTTGGCAACTACAAGTTGATTCCGCGGGACGAGGCAGACGTGTTGCTCTATGGCTGCACCTTGCCCGATGCCGACAACTACACGGTGGGATCCGATATCGACGACGGTTCATGTACGGGCAGCGCACCTTGTGACCTGTTCTTCAGTGAGGCCGCAGAAGGCTCCTCCAACAACAAGTACATCGAGGTATACAATCCGACCAGCAGCCCTGTGAGCCTGGCTTTGTACACCATCGCCAACCAGAGCAATGGTGCCAACAACACCGACGCCACTGCAGGCGAATGGGATTACTGGAACGACCTCTTCCCAACGGGGGGCTCGATCGCACCTGGCGAGACCTTCCTCATCGTGCACCCTTCAGCCGCTCCCGCCCTGCTGGACAGCGCGGACGCGACCTGGGCCTTCATGTCAAACGGTGACGATGCTGTGGGTCTGATGTACAGCGCGACAGCATCCTTCGGCAATGGGGGCGATTGGACCCTCATCGATGCCATCGGCGAGCCCTACGGCGTCGACCCTGGTTCAGCTTGGGACGTGGCCGGCACCACCAATGCCACACAGGACCACACCATTCGCAGGAAGTCCAATGTCTCCTTCGGCAACGGTGGCGACTGGGCAGCCAGCGCCGGCACGACGCCAGAAGACAGCGAATGGATTGTGCTCGACAACGATTACGCCTTGAACAACGCCCTCGATGGCTACAACAGCCACACGTTTACGGGCCTCTGCGCCACCAGTTCTGAAGGTTGCACCGATCCCTTGGCCTTGAACTACGACCCCAACGCCACGGTGGATGATGGCAGCTGCCTCTTCATCCCCAACGTGACGATCCAGGAAATCAATGAGGGCCTGACCACGGGCATCGTGACCACCACGGGCATTGTGACCGGGGTGTACCTCACCGATGACGGCTCTTTCGGCAACCAAGCCGCCTTCACCATTCAGAACGGAACCGGTGCCTTTTCAGGATACTGGGTGCGCGGTGCATCATCAACGGCTGAGTCCATTGGCAACGTCATGGTAGGCGATGAGGTGGAAATCACCGGTTCTCCAGACAGCTGGTTTGGCAACGACTATTTCCCCAACCCCACCATCACCATCGTCTCTTCGGGCAACCCCCTGCCGGCAGCAGAGGCACTGGCCACGGGCGACGTGAGCATGGAGGAGTGGGAAGCGGTGTTGGTTTCGGTTACGGCCGAATGCGACAACCCCGACCTCGGTTTTGCCGAATGGTCAGTGAACGACGGCAGCGGCGGCGCCCGTGTGAACGACCGTGCCTATGACGCCTTTGGCGCTGGCGTGGTTGAAGCTGGCCGCACCTACCGCGTGACTGCACCCACGGGATATGCCTACGGAAACTGGAAGATTGAGCCACGCGACTCCACCGATGTGGTGCGCCTCGGTTGCACCGACCCCACCTTCCCGAACTACTGGTCATTGGCCAACGAGGACGACGGTTCTTGTGCCAACATCCCCGGCTGTACGGATCCTGCCGCAGACAACTACAACCCCGATGCCACCTCAGATGACGGCAGCTGCATCATCACGGGTTGCACGGATGCGACCGCGTTGAACTACAACGCCAATGCTACGGTGGAGGACAACACCACGTGTTACTACACCTTGCCCAACATCATCATCAACGAGATCCACTACAACCCCTGTGACAACCAGGGTGGAGACTTCGATTGGGAGTTTGTGGAGTTCTACAATGCAGGTGATGCTGCCGACATCAGTGGCTACGAAGTGTGGTCCGCATTCTCGGATCCCACCTCGATTTCCTTCGCGCTGTCCTTCCCCGAAGGCACGGTGATCCCGGCTGACTCTTACTTCCTCGTTGTTCCTGGCTTGGTGGCCGAGGCCAACTACGCGGCATTGGGCATCACGGTCTTCCTGATGGAGAATGGCAACTGGGGCAACGGCGGCGGAACGGCGCAATTGCAAGACGCCTACGGCAACGTCGTGGATGCTGTCACCTACGACGATGCGGCGCCATGGCCCGCGCAGGAGATCAGCGTGCTGGGCAACGTGCTTGCGGCGAGTCCTGACGGCGGTTGCGCTTCGCTCGAGCTCATTGCGACGGACCTCAACAACGACGACCCCGACAACTGGCAGGGCAGCTGGGTGGACAACGGCACCCCTGGTGCGGCCAACAGCTCGGCCTTCGGATGCACGGACGGCACGGCGTGCAATTACGACGCGGCGGCACTGTTTGACGACAGCACCTGCACCTTCGATTGCTATGGCTGCACGTATGAGGCGGCTGAAAACTATGACGAGACAGCCACCATCGACGATGGCAGCTGCACCTTGACCACGGCCAACCCCTGCCCCACAGACCTCAACGGTGACGGCACCACTTCGGTGAGTGACCTGCTCATCTTGCTGGGCGCGTTCGCTACCGATTGCGAATAAGGCGCGGGAAGCCCCCATCATTTTGGAAAGGCGGTGCACTTTGCACCGCCTTTCTTTTTTAGAAATTCGCGCGGCCATGGCAAGGCGCGGGCTCCAAAACACCTTGTAGACACCGATGAACAACTTTCTCCAATTCCTGAATTTGTTGGGCGCATTGGGGCTGTTCATCTATGGCATGGTCGTGATGAGCGGCTCCATTCAACGCCTCACCGGCAGGCGGATGCGCCGCGCCGTCAGCAGGGTCACCCGGAAGCCGGAGCGCGCCTATCTCGCAGGGCTGACCCTCACCGGTGTGCTGCAGTCAAGCAGCGCCATATCCGTCGTCGTCGTGAGTTTTGCGCAAGTGGGGTTGCTTCGGCTTTCCGAGGCGTATTTCCTCATGTTGGGGGCCAATGTGGGCACGACCGTCACCGGGTGGTTGGTGGCACTCACGCTCA
>DGOE01000075.1:0-9799 GCA_002389295.1 Flavobacteriales bacterium UBA4474
CCACCGCCAAAACTCAATTGCTCAATCACCCCGAAGGCATCATTCAACTGCACATCCCAAGGCCCATCTGCTGCGGGTTCCGCGATATTGAGCGTGATCTCGCCATCGGTAATCAGGCACGTCGGATCGGCAAAGTCCGTTGTGAACTCAAATCCAGGAAGGACCAACACCGTATCTGTGGTGGCGCAGTTCTCCAATCCAATGGGCTCGACAAAGGCGATGTACTCCGTCGGCGTGCCATCAAATGTGTTGACCGTAGGCTGGGCACTGTTGGGGTTGGTGAGGTTGTCTGCCGGCTCCCAATTCCAAATGAAGCCACAGGCGTCCTGTCCGCAGCCCACACACCAGCTCACCTCCTCATAGAACGTACTCGCAGCGCAACTCACGCTGCCGTCAGAAGTAAAGAGCACCGTCAAACAGCCATCGGGATTGGTCGCCGTCACCGACGTCTCAGGGTAATCGCCCGTCAAATCGGCCAATTGCGGCGCCGATGTATCGTCACCGTCAAACACCTGAATGTGGTCAAAGAAATTCTCGATCTGCCCATCGTAGAACAGGATGTTCATGGACGTGCCGTCGCCGGGGTTGTCAGGGCAATAAGTCCACGTGGTGTTCTCATTGTTGTCATAACAATACGTGGTGGTGCCCTGACTGCCCGCGCAAGGAGAGGGTCCGCCGCCAATAAAGGCCCCTTGCAACTGCACAGGATCCCCGCAGAAAATCTGGTCTGCACCGGCCGAGATGCTGTTCTCAGGCCCTTCCACCACTTCAATCGACAGCGTGGTATCGAAGGTGCAGCTGAAGCTGTTGGTCACCGTGAATGTGTAATCGTAGTTGCCGGGCGTGTCAAGAACGATGTCACAGAAGTTGGCATCGAAATCCTGGTCGACGATGCCCGGCCCCGTCCAGAATGAACTGTCAGCGTTCAATCCGATGGTGGGCGTAAAGGTGGTCACACCGGGAATCAGTGCCGGGTTGAGGTTCAGGCCCCACTCAAAAATGTAGCCATTGTCAATCGCCAGGTTGTCTACGATGGAGAAGGTCCAGGTTCCATTCAGTGGACACCCAACAAAGTCGCACAGGTCCCCTTCAGGTGTGTAAATCCCCGGATTGGCTACGTTGTTGCTTTCGTTGTTGCCGGCGTTGTCGACATAGGTCTGGTTGGTCCAGTTGCTGTTGTCGTTGATGTTGGTGGCAATGTCAGGATTGGGAGACCATCCGTATTCGTAACCCGTTCCCGGGATGTTTGAACCGTCATCCACCGCTTCTCCGAGGAAGCAACCTCCCCCCCCGTTCGGGTAGCTCATCAAAGGCACCGTGGTCCCATCGGGACAGGTAATGGTGAGGTCCAGGTCCCCCATGTAGCTGTGCTCCATGTCGACCGTGACCGACAGAAGGTCATCGCAGTCATCGAGCGTGGCGCCGTCTTCAAAGAAGTCAAAATTCAATTCACTGGAGTAGCTGAAACCGGCGCCGTCCGCCAGGTAGGTTTCACCGGCCACCACCTGGGGAGGCAGCGCCGTCCACGTGATGGACTGCACAGGATTGCCATCGACAAACGCAGGGGAGCCTGCACACACAGGCGTGCTTTGGAAGCTGTTAAACAGCGGAATGGTACTGACCAAGACTTGCAGTGGCTGCAGGTTCAAGGACACACATCCGTTGTTGTCGATAACCGCCAAATTGACGATGTATTCTCCAGGCTCAGTAAAGCTGTGGGTGACGTTGCCCGGGGTGTACAGCGTATCGATTTGCCCATCATCAAAATTCCACACCCAAGCCTCCAAGTTGAATCCCGGCTCCGCTGAAGAGCCCGCATCGCCAAAGGTGATCTCCTCATTCAGACATACGCCGATGGACAGCGAATCCGGGTTGGGAAGCGGTGGATCCACAATCGAACTGGCCGAAAAAGGGGTCGCACAAGGGGTGGTACAGGAAATATTGGCCTCCCAGCCCGGTGAAGCCGTGTTGCCCGGCCCGTTGTCCTGAAAGACAAAAGTGAGGCACCCCGTGGGGTTGTTGACCGTAGCCGTTACAGGCAGTCCTTGCAGCGCATTGCCCGTGTAATTGCCCATGGATGGCGACCCCGCATCGGGCCCGTCAAAGATGAACAGGTAATCACTGTTGTTGCCGTTGGGGTTGGTCTGCAATCCAAAAGCGAGAAAATCCACCGACACCGCATCGCCGGGATTGTCCGGACACAAGGTGTAGGTGAAGTTCTCGTCGGGGTATGGGTTTCCCACACCCGCATCGGTGTTGCCCGCATCAACGAAAATACCGGTGCAGGTATTTTCCGTCCCATCGGACATGATAAAGAACTGGGCCTGTGCCACCCAGCTTGACGAAAGCAGGGCGATAGACGCCAACAGCTGTCGAAAATAGAATCGGTCCTTGATCATGGTAGAAGCTCCAAAGGTGGAACCGAAGTCGCTAAGGAAGTGTTGCATCCGCATCAAATGTTCCACGGTGGATTGTGGCCAATGACAGGCCAGCATTCATGCAGTGCCCTCATTCAACAATCACCGCATCGGAAAAGTAAGCCGGACCATCCTTGCCCTGGACAACCACTGACCACTTAAAAGTTTGGCCTGGCGCAGCCTTTCCTCCCCCTGGAAGGGTGCCGTCCCAAGCCTTGGGCACGGTCGTTTCAAATACAATGTTGCCCGCCTGGTTCTCCACCCTGAACACGTAAGGCAACTCCAGCTGCATCAAGCCCCGCGGGATAAACCGGTCATAAATACCGTCTCCATTCGGACTGAAGCGGCCAGACCCCCCTATGCCAAAGCGGTTGCCCACTTCAATCGCATGGGACATCACAGATTGACAGCCGTGTGGCGAACTGGCCACGAGCTGCACAACATGCTCTCCTACCCGGTCCAAACTGAACGCGGCAGATTCTCCAGCCACGGTTGATTCACCATCGACAATCCAGGTGGCCGAAGTGGCATCCCGGCTCCTGTTTCGCATCCGTACCACGGGGCGCTCAGCTGCAATGGTCGGCACGTCCCAGGTGAAGTCGGCTTGGGGGTTGGGGTGGATGGTGACCAAATTCTCAATGGTCCTGGTCCGGATCAAACCGTCGCTGATTCGGGTGATGCTCAGCGTAATGTCGTAGGTGCCCGGCGCGTTGAACACGTGCTGAGGGCCCGTCTCACTGCTGAATTGGCCATCTCCAAAATTCCAGAGCACGCGCACGTCATTCATGGGATTGGCCATGCGGAATCCAATTTCGGTTCCCACGCATGCAGCATCGATTTCAGCTCCAAATGCCGCCGCTTTCTCAGCGGGCAATTCAGCCCAATCCTCAGGAACATCGACGGCGTCGACTTCGACCGGCGCTTGCTTCTCCTCCAATATTTCCGGCGCTGTCGTTGCTACATCGTCAGCACTGTGGTTCGCCTCAATGGACGGGGCTTCCGCTTCGGCGTCCCCAAGGTCTGCACTTTCATTGTCCTCGTCCTCGGCGTCAACCAACCCCTCGAACCAACCGGTTTCAGGTGAATCCTCCACAGCATTTGAAGACAATTCCTGCCCTACCGGATCGTTTTCGACCGGTGCCTCGGCATCAGGCTGTGAAAACCAAAGTGCTCCACCAATCAAAGCTGCACCTGCCGCCGGTCCAATGACCCAACGCCAAGAAGCCGCTGCTGCGCCACCTGCCGCACCGCCCGCCATCGCCGACTGCATCGTCAACCACCCGGGCGCCGCAAGGCCGGGCGCCTTTTCCAAAGCCGAACGCATGCCCTGCTCAAAACTGCCCCCGGCAGCCCCCCGCTTCTTGTCCTCTTTTGACTCTTCGCTCACTTTTCCCTCAGTTTCTGCCTCAGAAAATCACGCAAGTTTCTGCGTGCCTTGGCATAATTTGATTTGGACGTCCCCTCAGAAATGCCCAGTTGCATGGCAATGTCCCGGTGTCCGTACCCCTCAATCGCGTACAGGTTGAAAACCGCCCTGTACATCGGCGTCAAACGCTCCATGGCCTCCAGGATGTCCCGCTGTCCAAGGCCTGCCCACTCCGGCTCATTCTCCTCTTCCACGCGCTCGGACAAAACATCCAACATCGCCTCATTCTCTCCCACAAACTGCAGTTGGCGAGAGGCCCGCAGTGAATCAATGGCCATGTTGACCATGATGCGGCGAACCCAACCTTCAAATG
Organism: Flavobacteriales bacterium UBA4474; assembly: GCA_002389295.1. Taxonomy (GTDB): domain Bacteria; phylum Bacteroidota; class Bacteroidia; order Flavobacteriales_D; family Sanyastnellaceae; genus UBA8752. The sequence goes on from DGOE01000075.1 coordinate 4,157, forward strand.
ACCCCTTGAATGTGTACCCGCCAATGTTGCCGAATACCTTCAGGAAACCATCCTGCAGCACGTCCAATGCCTCCTGTTCTCCGGGGATGTATCGGCGAATGGCCAACAACATCTTCCCCGCATAACGCTCGTAGATCTGGCGCTGACCCTCGGATTCACCGGCTTGGGCAGCAATCACCCATGACCGAATGACTTCGGAGTCCAAAGGAGTGGACGGAGAGATGACGAAACGTTCCACAATTGGTTGCCCCTAAGCGGTGTTCATTCACAAATTGAATGCACACAGGGCAGCGCTCAATATCGAAAGACACAGCCAACCATCCCACAACAGGGCGTTGTAATTTCACACCATGCGCGTAGTGGTCGGACTTTCAGGTGGTGTGGACAGCAGCGTGGCCGCACTGAAGCTCCAGCAAGAAGGGCACGAGGTCATCGGCATCTTCATGCGCAATTGGGTGGACGACTCAGTGACACTGGACAATGCCTGTCCATGGGTAGACGATGCCAATGACGCCTTGCTTGTGGCGCAGCACTTGGGCATTCCTTTTCAGGTCATCGACCTGTCCGATGCGTACCGCGAGCGCATCGTAGACCACATGTTTGAGGAATATGCTGCAGGGCGCACGCCCAACCCGGATGTCTTGTGCAACAGGGAAATCAAATTCGACCTCTTCCGCGATGCCGCCCACCAGCTCGGTGCCGATGCTGTGGCCACAGGCCATTACTGCCGCCGAAACACCTTGGATGACGGGACGCACCAACTGCTCGCCGGTATAGATGGCAACAAGGACCAGAGCTATTTCCTGTGCCAAGTCACGCAGGACCAATTGTCAGACGCCTTGTTCCCCATTGGGGAGCTCGAAAAACCGGAAGTTCGGCGCATGGCCGAAGCCGCCGGACTGCCCACCGCCCACAAAAAAGACAGCCAAGGATTGTGTTTCGTGGGCAAAGTCAAATTGCCCGATTTCTTGCAACAGCAGCTCAAGGTCCAACACGGCCCCATCGTAGAGTTTCCCGCAGAGGCCGTCATTGCCGGTCCGCAGCCTTGGGATGCCCACACATTGGATATGGGCCAAGGCAGGGAGGTCGGGATCCATCCTGGCGCCCACTTCTTTACCATTGGACAGCGCCGCGGACTCAACGTGGGTGGGCATGTGGAACCGCTGTTCGTCATCGGAAAGGACATGGAGACCAATGCGCTGTTTGTCGGGGAATCCGACCGCCATCCTGGGCTCATGCGCAAAGGGCTCTTCATGACCGACAAAGACACCCACTGGATCCGTCCGGACCTGATCCCAGCTGTGGGCGACGCCATGCGGGTGCGCTCCCGGTTCCGTTACCGGCAGCCTTTACAAGATGCGGTCTTGACAAGGGAAGAGCACGGTTACCACTTGGTGTACGACGTGGCCCAATCAGGCATTGCCCCCGGCCAGTTTGCGGCATGGCACGACGCGGAAAGTGGCCAGGAAGTGCTGGGCAGCGGGGTCATCTACTGACGCCCGCTTTTACCTCATCAAATGCGGTCCTTGAGCAGGTAGATGTTGCGGTTCGGCGCATTCCGCGTGACCAATTCGGCCAGGAAACCCGCCAGAAACAGCTGCAGGCCCATCAACATGAAGACCAAAGCGATATAGAATGCGCTGATGTCGGCAATGTTTCGGGCTTCAACGCCCTGGGTGATGGCCCAGACTTTGTAGCCCCCGATGCCGGCAAACAAACCGAAGCCTCCGAGGAACATCAGGCTGCCCAGCACACCAAACAAGTGCATGGGCTTGTGGCCGAATCGGCCAATGAACGAGATGGTCAGCAGGTCCAGAAAACCATTGACAAAGCGTTCCAATCCAAATTTGGTCGTGCCGTATTTCCTGGCTTGGTGCTGCACCACCTGCTCGCCAATGTTGGAAAACCCCGCCTGCTTGGCGAGCACAGGAATGTAACGGTGCATCTCACCGTTGACCTCAACGGCCTGGACCACCTCCCGACGGTAAGCCTTGAGTCCGCAGTTGAAATCGTGCAAGTGAATCCCGCTCACCCGCCGGGTCGCCCAGTTGTACAACTTGGTCGGAACCGTTTTGGTGATGGGGTCGTGACGCTTCTTTTTCCAACCGCTGATCAGGTCAAACCCGTCTTCTACAATGCGCCGCTCCAACTCAGGCACCTCCTCGGGACTGTCCTGCAAATCCGCATCCATGGTGATCACCACCTTGCCCCTTACCACGCGGAATCCCGAATGCAATGCCGCACTCTTTCCCTGGTTCCGCGCAAAGCTCAACCCCACAACACGCTCACCATAGGTCTGCTTGAGGTCCTGTACCACCTTCCACGAACCGTCCGATGAACCGTCGTCCACAAACACCACCTCGTAGGAGCGTCCATCGAGAACCCTGGCAATCCAAGACATCAATTCAGGCAGGCTCTCCTCTTCATTGAACAGGGGCACCACGATGCTCAAGTCGCGTTCGGGTCGGATGGGGGATGTCAATTGGTCAGTCTCCATGGCCTGATGGGGCTACCAGAAGTGGTGGCCGCAAGTTAAGCTCAGCCTTTCATGCCTTTCAACGAATCGGGATTGCGTTTTAAGATGGCGGCAACAACAAGTGCCACGATGGAGATCCACAACATCCCGAAGACGACGTCGAAAAACTGACCGGGAACAGAAATAAAAAACCGGGAGGACTGCTCCATCATCGCCTCGGCTTCTTCGGGAATGCTCATACCAATGAGGGCAAACACCTTGACCGACTCATTGACCAGCAAGTCCACATAAGGCTCCGTCAAATCCGGCCGCATCACATGGAAAATCAGCAAGTGGAAGGCCGTGTAGCCCAGCCGCGCCAAAAAACCGGCAAACACCGACAGCCCGAATGCCCTTCCAAAAGCCAAGGTCTTCTCCTCTCGCCGGACGGTCAGCAAGACCATCACCATCACCATCACCACCACAGTAAAAATGGCGGTTCCTGTCCATTCTCCGAGGATCGCTTCAAATTGAATCAAATAAGCCAAGAGGTAACCCATCAAAATCAACGCCGCGCCGGCAGCGCCATGAGCGTAGACATAGTGTGGGATGGCCTTTCTTTCAGCAAGTTCCTCCATGACGGGTGCATTCAGATGGATTAAAAGACGGATGCCGCGGGTGCCAATATCGACACCAAGCGCATACAAGGGCGCTTCCTCTGGCCTACCTTTGTCCACGGAGGGCAAGTCTCCCACGACCAGCTCCCGCTGAATCCCCCAGGGCCGGAAGGCAGCAAGGGTAAGTGGTCGTAGCGGTGCGCTGGGAATCGCTTGCCCTCTCTTTTTGCCCCTACTTTTCTCCCATGCGTACCGACTTCCACCCGCAAGCCAAAGTCGTCCTGGTCACCGGCGCCACCACCGGCATTGGGTCGGCCATTGCCCAGGTGCTGGCCCAAGCAGGGCACCGCGTTTGGGGCACCGGACGAAAAGTGGAAACATCGCCACCCACGCCCGGCCAGCCGGGAACCGTCGCGCTTGACGTCACCCGTCCCGACTCCGTCGATGCCGCCATACAAGCCATTGTGGACCGGGAGGGACAGCTCGATGCCGTGGTCAACAACGCCGGCATTGGGATGATGGGCGCCATGGGCGACACCACCGAAGAAGAATTGCTCACCGTCTACCGCACCAATGTGGTGGGCCTGCACACAGTGAGCCGCGCTTCCACGCCCCACCTCATCGCATCCCAAGGCCACCTCATGCATGTCGGCAGCGTGGCCGGGGTGGTGGGCCTGCCCTTTCGCGGCGTGTACTGCTCGTCCAAAGCCGCCGTCGAACTGATCGCCGAAGCGCAGAGCATGGAACTGGCGCGACACGGCGTTCGGGTCACGGTATTGCGGCCAGGAGACTTCAAAACAGCCATCAACAACAACCGTTTGCGCGTGGCCCATCCCGACAGCGATGTCAACCCCGGGTTTGAAGCGGTATGCGATGCCGTCAACGCCGAGGTCGCCCACGCCAAGGACCCTGAAGACATGGGCAAGGCCGTGCTCAAATTGCTCGGACAGCGCCGGCCGCCCCTGTTTGTCACAGTGGCCCCGCCCCTGCAGCGTTTGGCCATCACGCTCAAACGCACCCTGCCGGGACGCACATTCGAGCGGCTGATCGCCCGGCGATACCCGTTGGATTGAAAACGCGCATTTTTACAGGCACCATGAGCAGCCCAACGCCCACCCGCACCATCACGAAGGTCCTCATCGCCAACCGCGGAGAAATTGCCTTGCGCATCATGCGCACCGTGCGCGCCATGGGGCTGCAGAGCGTAGCGGTGTATTCCGACGTCGATGCCAACATGCCCTTTGCCCGCTATGCGGATGAAGCGGTGCACATCGGGCCGGCAACAGCATCCGAGAGTTATTTGGTCCCCGAACGCATTTTGGAGGCCGCCCGCACCGCAGGTGCCGATGCCATCCATCCGGGATACGGCTTCCTGAGCGAGAACGCGGAATTCGCAGCAGCCGTTGAATCCGCCGGCATCGCATTCATTGGCCCCACCCCCGACAGCATCAGCACCATGGGCGACAAGCTCAGTGCCAAAGCCGCCGTGGCCGCCCAAAACGTACCCCTTGTGCCCGGCTCGGACGGCGAAGTGACCGACCTCGATGCAGCCGAACGCTTGGCAGCGGAAATAGGATTCCCCGTCATGGTCAAAGCCAGCGCGGGCGGCGGCGGCAAAGGCATGCGGGTGGTGCACGACCCCGCCCAACTCCGCGAAGAGACTGAGCGGGCGATGAGCGAGGCGACCAGCGCCTTTGGCAACGGCGCCGTCTTCTTGGAACGCTTCGTGACCGAGCCACGCCACATCGAAATCCAGGTGCTCTGCGATGCGCACGGCAATGGGGTCCACCTCTTTGAGCGGGAATGCAGCATACAGCGGCGCCACCAAAAGGTCGTAGAAGAAGCCCCCAGCGCCCTGCTCGACGCGGACTTGCGCCAGCAAATGGGCCAGTGCGCCCTCGACTGCGCCGCAGCGTGCGGTTACATCGGAGCAGGCACCGTTGAATTTCTCGTGGATGCGCAACGTCATTTCTATTTCCTGGAAATGAACACGCGCCTGCAGGTGGAGCACCCCGTGACCGAAATGATCACCGGTGTGGACCTCGTAGAGGAGCAAATCCGGATCGCACGCGGGGAGAAACTGCGCCTGCAACAAGAGAACCTGCACATCCAAGGACACGCCATCGAGTTGAGGGTCTACGCGGAAGACGTCCCTTCGGGATTCCTGCCATCGACCGGCACCCTGTCGACCCACATCGCGCCGGAGGGACCTGGCATCCGAGTGGATGCCGGCGTGGAGCGCGGCGACGACATCTCCATTTATTACGACCCCATGATCTCCAAGCTGTGCGCCCACGGCATGGACCGCAACCAAGCCATCGAAAGGCTGCGGCGCGCCATCGATGAGTACACCATTCAAGGGGTGGAGACCACCCTTGACTTTGGGCGATATGTGCTCGACCATCCGGCCTTTATTTCAGGCGCATTTGATACGGGATTCGTCTCTGCGCATTTCGATACCGCGCGTTTCAACGCCTACAACAACAGCCGAAAAACCCAGGTCGATTGGGCCGCTGTTTCAGCAGCACTCGCGCAGGTCACCCAAGACGGACAATCCCAATCCGGGACCGT
>DGOE01000075.1:9826-35688 GCA_002389295.1 Flavobacteriales bacterium UBA4474
GGGGCAACTTTTTTGGCCGTTTTACGTTCAAAAAGCGCGATGACGCTGCGCTTTGCCTGCACCTGCCTCTGTGTTGTGGCCCTTTCCGGGGCCATCCGTGCACAGTCATGTCCGGGCGAAACACAGGACAGCCTCTCCCCTGTCATCCAACTCGGAGAGGCCGTCATACACCCCCTTCCCGTGATACCGCAGGACCACAAGGTGCAGCCCGGCAGCAAGCGGTACAGTAGACTTGAACGGCGCGTCCTCAAGGTCTGGCCCTACGCCGCATTTGCCGGGTCGGCCATGGAAAACCTCGAAACCGAGATGGCATCGCTGTCCGATGGAAAAGCCCGAAAAGCCTTGATCAACCAACGCGAAGAAGAACTCAAGACCAAATTCGAAGGGGAATTGCGCAGGTTGACGGTTCGGGAAGGCGTCATTTTGATCCGGCTCATTGACAGGGAAGCACAGCGCACGACTTACGGCCTGCTCCAAGAACTCAAAGGCAGACTGAGCGCCTTTATGTGGCAGAGCGTGGCCCGGATTTTTGGGCACGACCTCAAAAGTGAGTACGACCCCTTGGGGGAAGATGCCCCCATCGAGCACATCATCCACGTACATGGATTGGAAGGGTCAAAGCGGCCGTCGGCCAATACCGCAGATTGCGAGTAAGCGGGAGGCACTTCCCACACACAATCCCGCAGGGAAAAGAGCGTGATGGGCCGTCCGGCCGGGACTATCTTCGCAGTGCATGGAAAAGGCATTCATCCTGTATGACCTCGAGGCCACCTGCTGGCGCACCAGCAGACCGAAACGGGTCGAAATCATAGAGGTCGGGGCAGTCAAGGTCAATGCCAAACTGGAAGTCGTTTCTGAATTCTGCGCGTTCGTGCGGCCCATGATGCACCCGGTCATCAGCAAATTCTGCACCTCGCTGACCTCCATCCGCCAATCAGATGTGGACCAAGCCCACTTGTTTGACGAAGTCATGGAAGACTACGAGGATTGGATGGGCGTGGGTTCCGAAGATGTGATCCCCCTGAGCTGGGGGGAATTCGACAAGCGCCAACTGCTCACAGACGCGCAACTCCACGACATGCAACTCGATTGGCTCGAATCCCATGTCTGTTTTCAAAAGCATTTCGGCAAATGGAAGCAGTCGCAAAACCAAATCGGGTTGAAAAACGCCCTCGAAGACGAAGGCATTGGCTGGACAGGTACCGAACACCGCGCGATTGACGATGCGCGCAACATGGCGCAACTCTTCTGCAAAGTGGCCGCCCAAATCCCCAGCCTCAGGTTGGACTGATGGCCGCCACGCAGCATACCCTGCGGACGGCCGCCACGATTGCCCGCATGGAATGGCGGCTCGAGTGGCGACAAGGCCACCAGTTGGCCGCCGTTGGCCTCTTCGCTGTGGCTTCGGTGTATGTGGCCTTTCAAGCATCCGATCAGCGCACCAGCGCCTCGGCGTGGACGGCCATGCTCTGGCTTGTCCACCTGTTTAGCGGATTTACCGCCATCGGCAGGTTGTTTGACAGAGAGCGCAGCCAAGTGCGCCGATACCTGCAGTGGACTGCCGCCCCGCTCGGGCTGATGCTGGGCAAACTGTTTCATGCGGTCATCACCACCACCGCCCTCACCGGAATCGTCCTCGGTGCATTTGTCCTCTTTTTGGGGTGGCCCGTGGGCATTGAAAGTCCCGGCAAACCGGGCCTCCTCATTTTGGGCGCCTGGTTGGGCGGGCTGTCCATGACCACCACCTTGGTCTTTGTATCCGCTGTGGCCTCTCAGGTGCGCGGGGGTTCTGGCGCTTTGGGCGCGGTTCTCGGGCTGCCTTTGCTCATACCCCAGCTCATCCTCGCCACCAGGCTCTCGCGCGGCGCCCTCGGTGATGAGCCGTGGACCATGCTCGTGGAGTATCCTCTGTTTCTCGGAGCACTTGGCGCGGGGACGGCCACCATAGCCTGCATCCTCTTCCCCTACATTTGGCGTGAATGAAAGGCGGTTGGAATTGGATTTGGAAAGGAAGCAGCATCGCGCTGTTGGCCTATGTCATCCTTCGCGGGTTCTCCACACCCTTGCAGCCGGGGCTGGTCTCCGCCACCCCTTCGCAGCTCACCCTTGAAGAGCACACACTGACCTTGTTGGCCGTTGGCCAGCCCTTTGCCCGAGAAAATGCACAGGCATCGGATTTCGAACTCGTGCTCCGGTCGGGCGACCAATTGCTCGCCACCGTCCTCACCGATGTGCAGCCGCATGCCGCAACAGCGAAAGTGCGCATCCCCTCCACCCTGCCTTCGCGGGCCCTGGACGCCTTCCTGTTTACACCCGATGCCGGCACACTGTTTCTGGGCAATGCCTGTTTTGTGGAGGATGCGGCCAAGGGGGACATCCCCACTGAATTTCGCGCCCAAGCCCCTGCGGAAGCAGCGCCGAAATTGGGATTCAGCTTTCCCTATCAGCCCAACATCATGGAGAGCATCCGCAACCTGTTGTGGCACGTCCCCATGTGGTTTGCCATGTTCTTTATCATGGGGCTCGGCTTTGTGGCTTCGCTGGCCCAATTGCGCACCGACAGCGTGAAGTGGGACCTCAGGGCGGAAGCAGCCGTCCGCACCGGTGTGATTTTTGGACTCTTGGGCCTGACCACAGGATCACTGTGGGCGCGGTGGACATGGGGAGCCTGGTGGGTATCGGACCCCCAACTCAACGGCGCCCTGGTGACGGTGCTGCTCTATTCGGGCTACCTCATCCTCCGGGCGGCCTTGGGAGAAGATGACCGCGTCGGAAGGCTGGCAGCGGTCTACAACGTCTTTGCCTTTGTGATGCTGGTGATCCTCCTCATGGTGCTTCCCCGTTACACCGAAAGCCTGCACCCGGGCAAGGATGGCAACCCCGGATTCAACAGCTATGACCTCGACAACAGCCTCCGTGCTGTATTCTACCCTGCCGTGATCGGATGGGGCGCCTTGTGCTATTGGATGTACACCCTGCGCCTGAGGATGAACCGGATCGCATACAGCCTGTTGTCGCGTTGAACTTGAACACATGCATGCACTCCTCCTCTTGAACAGTTTAGAAGGCTTCTTCTTCGGCAGTGGCAAGGCCCATGTCGTGACAGGGGTCGCCTTGACCATCCTCGCCGGACTCGCCTTTGCGATGTGGCGCATGGACCGTCGCCTCAGTCGCCTCGAGGAAGAGAATGCCAACCCGCCATCCTGACCCGCCATGAGCCGCCTCAACATCGTCGTGATCCTGATGGTTGCCGTATTGCTCGGCGCCCTCTTCAGCGTATTCACCACCAACAGCGAGTCCGTGGTTTTTTCCCGCGCTTTTGCAGAGCCCGGCATTGAGTTCAAGGTCTCGGGCACGCTGGACACCGATCACCCCGTGCTGTATGACCCCCTGATGGACGTGGCTGAAACCCGCTTTCACATGCAGGATAAAGAAGGTGAAGTCCAAGAAGTCATCCTCCGCAAAGCCAAGCCCACAGGACTTGAGCAAAGCGAGTCCATTGACCTGTACGGCAAGGTGGTAGATGGAGAATTCGTGGCGACAGAGATGCTCATGAAGTGCCCGAGCAAGTACAACGAAGACAGCCACAGCCTGGCGGAATCAACACCCGAAGCCGGCTGACAACGGACGCAACCTCAACGTGGATATCGTTTATAACGGAGAATGGACCTGGGCCGCCTCACTGGGCCGCCTGCTCATTGCGTTGGCCTTTGCGGGCGGACTTGCATCAACCATCGGTTACACCCGCGCAGTCAGGGAGGGCCAGGGGCCATGGCATGCGATGGGCCGCTGGGGATTCCGCATCCAAGCGGCGGGAATCTTTGGCGCGAGCGCACTCGTCTACCTGCTGATTTTCTCGCACCGGTATGAATTTGAGTACGTCTGGAAGCACCTGAATGACGCCATGCCGTTCAGCTACATGCTGAGCAGCTTCTGGGGCGGACAGGAAGGGGGCTTTCTGGTGTGGATGTGCTGGATCCTCGTTCTCGCCATCGTATTCCTCCGCCGAAACCCCGGCAAACTCGAGGCGCCAGTCATGGCCATACACGCCGGCATCTTGACGGGATTGAGCTCGATGTTGCTCGGGCTGTGGTTCGGGGACTTCCAGTTTGGCCTCGACCCCTTCCTGATGCTCCGGGAGGCCCCACAAAACGCAGGATTGCCTTGGACACTCAACCCCGACTACCTCAGCCTGATCCCGCAATTTGCTGACGGTCAAGGACTCAACCCCTTGTTGCAGAACTATTGGATGGTCATCCATCCGCCGACCCTCTTCCTGGGATTTGCCAGCACGCTGATGCCCTTTGCCATGGCGGTCTCAGGGTTGTGGCTGGTGGACCACAAAACATGGATGGACCGGGCCATTTCCTGGGCCTTCTTTGGCGTGGCCATCCTCGGTGCCGGCATCCTGATGGGCGGCGCTTGGGCTTACGAAGCCTTGAGTTTTGGCGGCTTTTGGGCTTGGGATCCGGTAGAAAACAGTTCGCTGGTGCCCTGGCTGGTCTTGGTCGCTGGCGCTCACTTGTTGCTCATCAACAAATCCAAACCGGGCACCGCCATCACCGCCACCTATTTGCTGGTCAGTCTGTCCTTCTTGTTGGTGGTCTACAGCACCTTCCTGACCAAGAGTGGCATCCTCGGCGACACCTCGGTGCACAGTTTTGTCGACAGCGGCATTCTGCCCCAATTGCTGGGTTTCCTCTTGGGGTGCTGCGCCCTCTTCTGCACCCTGCTGCTGGCACCGGGGCGAGACCGGATTTTGTTTGGCGGATTGCAGGCTGTCATGATGGTGGGCATTGTCGTGCTCGATCCTGCACTGTGCGTGTTGGGACTCATCGCCGTCATGTTGGCCGCCGTCCTGCGCGCCCACTTGCGGCACCTGCCGCGCACCGACAAGGAAAGCCCGTTGTGGACCCGGGAGTTCTGGATGTTTGTGGGAGGCATGCTGATGTTTGCCTCTGCGGTGCACATCACCTTTCAGACCAGCCTGCCGGTATTGAACCACTTCTTGGAGCCCTTCAGTGCTGGATTCGAACGGCTTCACCAAGCCACCGGTAGCGCCTTGGCGCGCAAATTGGCCACGCACGACCTGGCGCCCGGCACTGACTTTGACGCGACTTACCACGCCATTCAGGTCCCGTTGGCGTTTCTCTTTATCAGCATCACGGCATTCACCCAATACCTGCGCTACGGGCGCAACCCCAACAGACAGGTGTTCTTCATGCCGCTGCGGAGCCTGATTGCCGCCGCCGTCCTGACCGTCGTCTTCCTTCTGGCCTACGACTTCGAAACCTGGGAAGCGCCGCGCGTGGCGCTCATGCTCGCGTGCCTGTGGTCTGCGGCGTCCAATGCAGACTACATCATCCAGGTCCTCAAAGGCAAATGGGACCACGCCGGTGCGAGCATTGCCCACATCGGGTTTGCCATGGTCATTTTCGGCGCCGTCCTGTCCAATGCCAAAAAAGACATCGTCTCCCAGAACCGGTTCGGAGACCTGGCCATGCTCAACGAATCGCTGTCCAACGAGGAGGACTTGCTTCTGCTCGAGGGCGACACGGTCACCATGGGCGCTTATTACGTGATGTACCGCGAGCGCCGGCAAGAAGGCATCCACGCCAAATTTGCCGTGGACTATTTCAACACCCTTCCCGCCGAATACAGCGCAGGCGATGTTGTCTCCAATGAAGGCTTCGTGTTTCAATGCGCCGAAGACCATACCGCCTCACCGACGTTTACCGATGATCTCGAGGACCACTGGACCTTCATCCCCATCCCCAACGACAGGCAAAAACGCGAGGCAGCGCCTTGGTCTGCGGGACGTCCAGGCGAGCACGCCTTTACCCTTGAGCCCCGCATCCAGCTCAACGAGCGGATGGGCAATGCCCCCGAGCCCGACACCAAACGCTACTGGAACAGGGACCTCTATACCCACATCAAATGGGGCCGCGTCTCCGATCCCGAAGCCGATGAGGACGGCTGGATGGGTGGGCGCAAGCACGACCTCATGCGCCGCGACAGCCTCGTCATCGGCCGCTCCATCCTGGCCCTGGATTCCATTTCGGCCGTCACCATGGCAGAAAAGCCGGCCCAAGGATTGCTCGACAAGGACCTCGCCGTTGCCGCACATTTCAGGCTCACAGGAAACGGCCCCGACACCACCTTTACGGCCTTGTACATCGTCAGGGACAGCTTGCTCATCCCCGACATGGTCACCCTTGAAGACAGGGGCATCAAAGTGCGCATAGACGGGTTTCGGCCCACCGAAGCCACCTTCGAAACCGTCATTTGGGAAAACCTCTCCATCCGGCGCGACTTCATTGTGATGCAGGCCATTGTCTTCCCCCAGATCAACCTGCTTTGGCTCGGGTGCCTGATCATGACCACAGGCGCCCTGATGGCCGTCCGGCAGCGCCGCAAAAACCAACGGCGCCGCACACCCGCGCAGCCCACAGCATGATCCACAGCGCCCATGTCATCGGAATGGGACGGCTTGGACGTCATTTGGCCAACAGATTGGAAGCCCTTGACATCTCGGTGACCCGTTGGAGCCGCACCGCCGGCCCCGGCACAGCATCCATGGAGGGTTGGCACAGCGCCACTGATGCAGACGCGGCCTTCCTCGCCGTACCCGACGGTGCCATTGCCGAGGTGGCGGCGCAAGCGGCCAAGCAATTGTCTCCCGAAACACTGATGGTCCACCATGCAGGCGCAGTCCCCCTGTCCGTTTTGCCGGTAAAGGAAGACTGGCGGGCTGTCATGTGGCCCCCGATGACCTTTGGCACAGACAACATTCCCGATTGGAATACACTGCCCCTGGGGGTCGAATCTCCCCATCCGCGTTGGCGCGAGTGGGCCAAAAAAATCGCCCCCAACGCCTTTGAATTGACAGCCGAAAATCGGCCCAAGCTCCACCTTGGCGCCGTGCTGTCAGGCAACCTCACAGCCGCTTGGATCGGGGCGGTAGAGGCCTTGCTCAAGGCACACGACCTGCCCATTTCCGTGCTTTCACCACTCATTGAAGAGAGCGTGAACAAAGCACTGAAGGGCAATGCGTTGAAGAGCGTATCCGGCCCGGCCACACGCAACGACAGGGCCACATTGGAACAGCAGGTCACGGCCTTGCACAACGCCGGCGGAGAACACCCGGAACTCGGCCAATTGCACCGCATCCTCACCAACCTCATTCTGCAACACCATGGACACCCCCCACTCCCTCCCATTCAAACAACGCCTGGCCCACATTGAAGCCTTTGTCTTTGACAACGATGGCGTGTTCACCAACGGCACCGTATTTCTCATGCCCGGCGGCGAACAAGTGCGCACAGCGAGCACGCGGGATGGCTATGCCGTCCAACACGCCGTCAAGTGCGGCCTGCGCATTGCCATGATTTCTGGCGGACACAGCCAAGAGGTGGTGCGCAGAATGAACGGACTGGGCGTCACCGAAGTCATCATGGGGGCCTCACTCAAACTCGGTGCATTCGAAGCGCTGTGCGAACGGTGGAGCATTCAACCTGAGCAAGTTTGCTACATGGGCGATGACATCCCCGACCTCCCTGTGCTGGCCGCTGCAGGTCTGGCATGCTGCCCGCACGACGCCGCTCCAGAGGTGCGCACCGCTTGTGAATACGTAAGTCCCATCGCTGGAGGCGCTGGTTGTGTGCGCGATGTGCTCGAGCAAGCCATGAAAGTGAAAGGACTGTGGATGAATGACCGCGCGCTCGCGTGGTGAACCCGTAAGTTTGCCGCCCAATGGACCGCAACACCATCACCGGTTTCCTGCTGATCTTCGCGATGGTCATCGTGTATCAGCTGTATTTCGTGCCTGTACCCGAGGTCACCGAAACTGCGCAAACCCAAGAAATACCGACACCCGAGGCTGAGGAACAGATCGTCGCGCTGCCCACCGCGATGGACCCCGGCGACGACAGCACGTATGTGGCCCGGACCGCTTTGCTGCAATCCGGCGACCTGGCCGTTACAGTCTCTACCGACGGCGGCAACCTGATCACCGCCGAACTCCAAGACGGCTTTTTGGACTACTGGAGCCAAGAGCCCATTCGCCTGTGGACAGAAGGCGGTTCTGATGTCAACTGGATTGCGCGCGGAGAGGGTTCATACAACCAGCGTTTCGACGTCAAGGAAGAAAGCGCAGACAAATTGGTGCTGACCAACCGAGGCGATGGCCCCTTGAGAGAACTTGTCTACAGCATCGATGGCTATGTGGTCGATGTCCAGGCACGCTTTGAGAATGCCCGTGGCGAAGTGGGCTTCCAGTGGCAGGCCGATGGACGCCACAACGAAAAAGGCCTGGAGTGGGAGCGCCAAAGAAGCAGCATCTACTACCGCGAGCAAGGCCGTGGGCGAGACTACCTCTACGAGGGCCGCGATGACGACACCGAAATTGAGGATCCGGTGGAATGGGTGGCCTTCAAGCAGAATTATTTTTCTGCCATCGTGGGCAGCGATGTGGGCTTCAATTCCGGCAAGCTCCGCAGCCTGCCGCCTGTGGACGAGGCAGACACCACCATCAACATGCGCTTTGGCATGGATGTCACCCTGCCCACAGAAGACATCGACGGCCGAGAAATCGCCAACGTAAAGTTCTACTTCGGTCCCAACAACGTCAGCAGCCTCAGCACCACCGGGTGGGGTGAGATTGGCCGCGTCATCGACTTTGGATGGTGGATTTTCGGCTGGATCAACCGCAACCTCATCTTTCCGACCTACACCCTACTCGCTGGCTACATAGGGTCGGCTGGCCTGATTGTCCTGGTGATGACCCTGCTGATCAAGTCCGTGCTCTTCCCCATCACCTGGAAGAACTACTTGAGCTCGGCCAAGATGAAAGTCCTCAAACCGGACATCCAGGAGATCAATGACAAGTTTCCAGACCAAGAGGACGCCATGCAGCGTCAACAGGAAACGATGAAGTTGTACCGCGAGAGCGGAGTCAACCCGCTGGCGGGCTGCATCCCCCAACTCATACAGGCGCCGCTGCTCTACGCGATGTTCCGGTTTTTCCCGGCCAACATCGAACTCAGGGGCAAGTCCTTCCTTTGGGCCGATGACCTGGCGGCGTATGACAGCATACTGAATCTCCCCTTCGAAATTCCATTTTACGGGGCGCACGTCTCGGGCTTTACCCTGCTCATGGCCGGCTCCATGTTCTTTTACATGAACCAGAACATGGCGCAGCAGGCCGCTCCGACACAGCCCGGCATGCCCGACATGCGCATCATGATGCGCATCATGCCGCTGTTCATGCTCTTCTTCTTCAACAAATACGCCAGCGGACTCAGCCTCTACTATTTCATGGCCAACGTTGTGACCATCGGTCAGGTCCTCGCAGTGAAGAAGCTCTTCATTGACGAAGAAAAAATCCGGGAGAAAATCAAGGCCAAACAGGCGGCGCCCAAAGAGGAAAAGAAAAAGGGCGGTTTCGCCCAACGCCTCGAGACCATGCAGCAAGAGCAGCAGAAACGCGCAGAGGAGATGAAAAAGCAGCGCGACCAAACGCGCAAGGCCCGCAACCAGAAGCGCAAAAAGTGAGCGCCCATCGCCACCGCCTTGTCTCGCAGCCCCAGACCGCCCTCTGTATGCTGCTGATCGCCACCATCACCGCAGGCTGCGGAGGCTCGCAGAAATACCTCAAGACCAAGAGCGATCCCCTGTTGGAGTACACCCGCACCCCTTGCTTCGGCCCTTGTCCCGCCTACAAGCTCGAAGTGCAGGCCGATGGGCAAGCGCGCTATGTCGGCCGCTCAAACGTGACCAACATCGGGGAGTACTCCGGCCAATGGACGCCTGCGCAATTGCGCGAAGTGGCCACCATGGCCGGGGAAGTGCAACTCAGCAGCAAAGCGGGCAACTATGACAACCCGCTGATCATGGACCTGCCTGCCACGCGCCTGACACTGGGCAAGTACCGCGTCTTGGACAGGGTAAATGGCCCTGACCTCGATCAGCTCTATGGCACCCTCGACAGCCTGATTGGCATCACGGTTTGGTCCAAAGTGTCCGCAACAAATGCGCCCAAAAAGCGCTGAACCGTTTCTCCTCCTATTTTCGCGCCGCGCCACTGTCAAACAACGCCGGCGAAAAACGACGAACAACACCATGAAGCAACGCATCTTCCTGCTGCTTTTCGCAGCATTCCAACTCGCCGCCAGCACTGCCCGGGCCGACGAAGGCATGTGGCTCCTGCACATGCTCCAGCGCATCAACGAAGCAGAAATGCAGCAGATGGGACTGAACCTGTCCGCTGAGGACATCTATTCCCTCAACCAAGCCTGCCTGAAAGACGCCGTGATCACGCTCAACGGCGGAAGCTGCACAGCAGAAATCATCTCCGACCAAGGCCTCGTGCTGACCAACCACCACTGCGCTTATGGCGCCATTCAGGGCTTCAGCACCGTGGAGGACGACATCCTCACCAACGGATTTTGGGCCATGTCTTTGGAAGAAGAAAAGCCCATCCCAGACTTCAGCGTGACCTTCCTTCAACGCATTGAAGATGTCACCGAGCGCGTGCTTGCCGATGTGACCTCCGACATGGACCAGGCCACCCGCGAGCAGACCATCCAAGGTGTGATCAGCCAAATCGAGGAGGAAGAAAGGGGCATCAACCCCGACTTCCGCCCCCAAATCAAGAGTTTCTACCACGGCAACGAGTTCTACTTGTTTGTCTACCGTGACTACAGCGACATCCGCTTGGTGGGCAACCCACCAGAGAGCATTGGCAAATTCGGCGGTGACACCGACAACTGGATGTGGCCACGCCACACGGGCGACTTCTCCATGTTGCGCATCTATGCGGATGCCGAAGGCAACCCCGCCGACTACAGCGAGGACAACACGCCGTACCAACCCAAGCGCCACCTCAAGGTGTCGCTCGACGGCGTGCAAAACGGCGACTTCACCATGATCATGGGTTACCCCGGAAGCACCGATCGCTTCCTCAGCAGCTATGGTGTGCAGCAGGCCCTCGACATCTACAACCCCAGTGTGGTGGAAGTGCGGGACTTGAAGCTCAAGACCATGAAGAGCCACATGGACACTGACCCCGGCGTGCGCATTCAATACGCCGCCAAGTATGCCCAAACGGCCAACTACTGGAAGTACTACATCGGCCAGTCCAAAGGGCTCCGTGCCTTGGACGTTTACGGCAAGAAAAAAGCACTCGAAGATGAGTTTGCTGCCTGGGTGACCGCATCTGTTGAGCGGAGAAACGAATACGGAGAGGCCATCGGATTGCTCAAGACCTACTACGAGAACACCGACGCCACCGTCAAAGGCCAGGTCTACTCACTCGAAGCTGGTCTCATCGGTTGTGATCTGATGCTGTTTGCCTTCCGCGTCGGCATGGGCGCCCAGGGCCTGTTCAGCGAAGACGCCGATCGGGCCGCTGCAGCGGCCGCCAGCCTGCGTGGCCGGGCTGAAGGATTCTTCAAAGACTACGACCAAGACACCGACCGCGACCTGTTCATCAACCTGATGTCCAAATACATGGAGGACATCGCTCCAGACCAGCAACCGGCCTTCTTTGCCACCGTTCGCGACAAGTACAAGGGTGACTTCAAGCGCTATGCCGACAAGATGTACCCCAAGAGCTTTTTGACCGACCCCGTGCGCTTCGAGGAGTTTGTAAGCAATCCCGACGAGAAGGCATTGGAAAAGGACCTCGGCATCGCCGCGGCCATGAGCCTCATCGAAACCTACAGGGGCTACTTCGCTTCTCCTGAGCAAGGGAAGTTTGACGAAGGCTACCGCCTGCTCACAGCAGGCCTGCGTGCCATGAACACAGAGAAGATGTGGTACCCAGACGCCAACTCCACCATGCGCCTGAGCTACGGCACCGTGGGTGACTATGATCCTGCCGACGCCGTGCACTACGACTTCGTCACCACATCCGACGGCATCCTCCAAAAGAAGGACAACACCGATCCGGAGTTTGTCGTGGACGGCACCCTGGAGTCCCTGCTGCGCAAGCGCGACTTTGGCCGCTATGCAGACGAAGACGGCGACCTCGTCCTCTGCTTCATCTCCAACAACGACATCACCGGCGGCAACTCCGGCAGCCCTGTCCTCAATGGCAACGGAGACCTCATCGGCTTGGCCTTTGACGGCAACTGGGAAGCCATGAGTGGCGACATCGCCTTCGAGCCCGAGCTGCAGCGCACCATCAGTGTGGACATCCGCTACGTGATGTGGATTGTCGACAAAATGGCCGGCGCCCAGAACCTCATCGACGAAATCGATTTTGTGACGGCCCCCAAGGACCCCATGCAAAACCTGCCCAAGGACATGGCGCGCCCCATCGAGGACGGCCGCCGTTGAGCCCCGCCTCCATCACATGCGAAAGCCCTGCCTCTTTGAGGCGGGGCTTTCTTTTTCAAGGCCTTGTTGAAGGGGTGCGTCGCATCACACCGCGTTGCGGCCGGCGTTGACAATGCCAAACATGCTGCGGACCACCATTTTCTCCAGCACTTCCTGCTCACCAGGGGCATTGCCCTCTCCATCAATCCAGGCCAATGCAGCCTGCTGGATGACCAACAGTGGCAGAATGATGCCCTCCCGCAAGTCAATCGATGCTGCGATGTCTGGAGAGCGCTCCATCAGGTCCGATTGTCCCGCGATCTCCAGCAAGAGCCTCCGGGTCCGTTCAAATTCATCCCGCACAGTCTGCCAAAGCCCCCCGAAGTCCGGGTGATCCTGCAGGTGCAACGTGAGGTCGAAGTTGCACTTGCGCATGCTCTGCATGCTGTTCTCCACCAGGGCAGCAAAAAGCGGCTGGTCGCGGTACAATGCCGCGGCTTCTTCGAGTCGCCCTTCCGCCTCCAACGCGGCCAAGGCCGTACCGATGCCAAAGAAGCCCGGCACATTTTGCTTGAGCTGGCTCCATGAACCCACAAAGGGAATGGCCCGCAAATCGTCCAGGGTCAGCGCCCCCGACTTCTTGCGGCTCGTCGGACGGCTGGCAATGTTGGTCTCCCCGTAGTATTTGAGCGTCCCGTAGGTCGACAGGTACTGCATGAACTCCGGCCGGGCCTTCAAGCGGTTGTACTCAGCGTAGCTGCGCTCGGCAAGCAGGTCCATCAGCGCCCGTTGTTCGGGCGTCCAGCGGGCCTTTTCCGGGTCGATGAGCCGGTGCTGCAAGCCTGCGGTAAACAGCAATTCCAAATTGTAGCCCGCGCTCTGAGGGGTGCCAAAATTGGAACTGATGGACTGGCCTTGAACCGTGGTCTGCACCTCCCGGGTTTGGACATCTGGCCCGAGCGACGCGTAAAACCGGTGCGTATTGCCACCCCCGCGGGCAGGCGGTCCTCCCCTGCCATCAAAAAAGACCACCTCCACCCCCGCATCCATGCAGGCGCGGGACACCGTTTCCTTGGCTTGGTGAATGGACCAATTCGCCCGCAAATAGCCACCATCCTTGGTGCCATCGCTAAACCCGAGCATGACCGTTTGACGGTCTCCGCGGGCGGCCACGTGGGCCCTGTAGGCAGGGTTGGACAGCAATGACCGCATGGCTTCTGGCGCGGCAGCCAGGTCGTCAACCGTTTCAAACAACGGGACCAAGTCAAGCGGTACGTGGTCTTCCTTGAAGGTGGTGCGCGCCAACGCATACAAGCGGGCCACATCGGCCGCGCCCCGGCAGTTGCTGATGATGAACCGGTGGCACCCCGCTGAACCATTGGCCGCCTGGATCTCCCGGATGGCCGACATCACCTCCAGGGCGTCCCGTTCCACATCATCTGCAATCGATGGAATGTCGGGCGTGACCTCGGTGGCCATCAAGCCGGCCACATCATCCCCAGTGATCCCAGCCGCTTCGGCCGCTCGGCGCAACACCCGGCTGTCCTGGCGGACGTCCATCGAGGCAAAGTGCTGGCCGAACAGCGCCATCGCCACGCGCAGGTTTTGAATCTCACCGACATGCAGCCCACCAAAGTCGCGCTTGACCTTGACTTCCACACGCTCCAACTCAGCCTGAGCGAAGTCGCCATCAAACCCCACATCCTGTGACAAGAGCGCAGCCTCGACTTGAGACTGCACTTCATCCAACATCCCCTCGACCCCTTTGAACGTGATCCGGCGGCGCAGGGCCCGCAGTTCCCTGCGGTAGCAGCGCAAAAGCATCAAACGCAGCCTCCCCGCCACGCGCAGTGTCGTCGCCGCATCCACGTATGGGTTGCCATCCCGATCACCCGCCGGCCAAAATCCAATGTCAAACCCATCGGCCACCACCATGGGGTCCACCTCCGCCGCATGGGCGATGCGCATCACAAGGGCGGGCAAAGCACTGTAGAACACGTGTTCCAGGTACCATCCCTGGCGCACAGCTTCGTCATATGGCGTGGGGGATTGCGCCTGGAAAAAGGGCGTCAGACCCAGCTGATGCAACAAATCGCGCGCGGCGTCCAGGTCACCGTTGCCGATCACATCCGTGAGGTCGGTGATGATGCCCAAGGCCGACCCCGGATAAAACTGGGTGGGGTGCGCCGTCAGAACAATGCGCACCCGCTGCTCGGCGATGGCCGATTTGAGCTCTGACTCCAACCCCCGGCGCTGGATGCGCGGAAGCAGCCCAGCCAGGGATTCGGCGCCCTGCAAATCATTGAGCCGATCATAGCGGGCATCCTCGAGGGCATCCACCAGGACAACCTGCCTTTCGATATACTGGATGAACCGAAACAACAGCCCCGTGCGGTCCTCCGGAGCAACGCCCGCCTGCTGGAAAAAAGTCTCGACCAGCGCCCGCGGCGAGACGCCTGCGCGCAAGGACCGCCGGCACACCTCCTGAAACAGGGGCACTTGCACACCGGTTCCCCGAATGCCATCGAGCGGCAACGTGAGGAAGATGCTGTTGTATACCTCGAACGGCCGCGCGACGGCCGTGGTGTAGGGCGTGTGTTCCATGATGCGAAATGGGATGGGGGCCGGAGCATTGCCGACCTGCTAAAAGTACACTTCAATGCCGGCGCATGTTCCATCCAAGCACCCCGTAAATTCGCGACCATGGAATACCGCAGACTCGGCAAAAGTGGACTGCAGCTGACCGAACTCTCTTTTGGCAGTTGGATCACATTCGGCAACCAGATCGACGACAGCACCAGCGGCCGCTTGTTGGACATGGCCTACGATGCCGGGATCAACTTCTTTGACAACGCCGAGGTCTACGCCAACGGTGCCTCAGAAGAGGTCATGGGCAGGCTGCTCGCCCAGCGGGATTGGCCCCGCGACACCTGGTGCGTCTCCTCCAAGGTCTTTTTTGGCGCCGGCGGCAAGCTGCCCACCCAAAGGGGACTGCACCGAAAGCACATCACCGAGGCCTGCCACGACGCCCTCAAGCGCCTGCGCGTCGACTACCTCGACCTGTTTTTTTGCCACCGGCCAGACAAGGAAACGCCCATGGAAGAAACGGTGTGGACCATGCACCAGCTCATCCAACAAGGCAAAATCCTCTACTGGGGCACCAGCGAATGGAGCGCGGCTGAAATCATGGATGCCCACCGCATCGCAGAGCGCCACCACCTCATCGGCCCCGTCATGGAGCAACCCCAGTACAACATGTTCGTTCGCCGCAAGGTGGAGGTCGAATACGCCGATGTGTACAGGACTGTGGGCCTGGGCACCACCATCTGGAGCCCGCTGGCTTCGGGCATCCTGACCGGCAAATACAATGGCAAGGTGGATGACGGTGCGCGGCTCAAGCGAGAGGAATTGAATTGGATGGCAGAGCGCATGCTCACGCCCACCAATCTGGAGAAAGTCGGGGCACTCGGCGAACTGGCAGGCGACCTGGGCACGAGCCTGGCCAAGCTCTCCCTCGCCTGGTGTCTCAAGAATCCCGATGTCTCCACCGTTCTGCTCGGTGCCACCAAACCGGAGCAGCTTGAAGAAAACCTGCAAGCGCCGGATGTCGTCCCGCTGCTGACCCCCGACGTGATGGAACGGATCGAGGCCATCCTCGACAACGCCCCTACCCACCCGCAATACTGACCTCATGCGCATCGACATCCTGTCCGCTGTTCCGGATTTGCTGAAAGGCCCCTTCAGTGAGAGCATCGTGGGGCGCGCCCAAAAAGCCGGGGTGGTCGAAGTCCAAGTGCACGACATCCGCAAGTGGAGCACCGACAAACACGGAAAAATTGACGATACGCCCTTTGGAGGCGGTGCGGGCATGGTCATGGCCATACAGCCCATTGCAGATGCCATCGCCGACTTGAAATCACAGCGCGATTATGACGAGGTGATTTACCTCACACCCGATGGCGCGCGGCTGGAGCAGGCCACCGTCAATCAATTGAGCCTGAGCGGCAACCTCTTGATGCTCTGCGGCCACTACAAGGGAATAGACCAACGGATCCGCGAACACTTGATCACGCGCGAAATCAGCATTGGAGACTATGTGCTCAGCGGAGGCGAATTGGCGGCGGCCGTTTTGGCCGACGCCTTGGTACGCCTCATCCCCGGCGCCATTGGCGATGGAGAGAGCGCGTTGACCGACAGTTTCCAAGACGGCTTGCTCGCCCCACCCGTCTATACCCGGCCCGCGGAATGGCAGGGAAGCAAGGTGCCCGAAATCCTGCTCGGCGGCCACCATGCCGAAATCGATAAGTGGCGGATGGAACAAGCCTTGGAAAGAACACAACGCCTTCGTCCCGACTTGTTGGACGAGGCGTGAAATGTCGTAATATTGCACCCCGTTTCAACGGACCTATTTCATCCCATTCGTCATGGACCGTCTTCGTCAAATTTCCCAGCAGCTTGTTTCCATTCAGGAATGGCCCACATTTAAGGCTGGTGACACCATCAAGGTTAGCTACAAGATCAAGGAGGGCTCGAAGGAGCGCACCCAGGTGTATCAAGGCACGGTCATCCAGCGCCGCGGAGAAGGACCTACGGCTACATTCACCGTTCGGAAGATGGCTTCCGGTGTCGGTGTAGAGCGCGTATTTCCGATTTCAAGCCCCTTCCTCGAAGCCATCGAAGTCATGAAGGTCGGTCAGGTGCGCCGCGCGCGGATCTACTACCTGCGCGGACTCACGGGTAAGTCGGCCCGCATCAAGGAGAAGCGGTCCTTCCAGGGAGCCAAGTAATTCCTTGCTCCACATGCGACGAAGCCGGCCCATCAGCCGGCTTCGTCGTTTCAGCGCAGTCCCCAACGTATCTTGGCCACAGGAATGGAATCCCCTTTTGGTCTACAAATCATCTGCAGCACCCCGGGCGATGTCTCCCGCGCAGAACGCGGGGGCGCTACCCGAATCGAAGTAGCAGGGTGCTACACCGCAGGCGGCGTGACCCCCTCCCCGGGCACCATCAAGCACTGCATCGAAGCCACAGCGCTTCCGGTCATCGTTTCATTGCGCCCCAGAGAAGGACACTTGGTCTACAGCGCCTCTGAGCGGGAGATCATACTTCACGATGCGGAATGGTGCCTTGAGCAGGGAGCCAATGAAGTCCTCATTGGTGGCCTGGATGGTCACTTGAACCTGGACATCGACCTCATAGAAACCGCGATCAAGCGCTTCGGAGGCCAGCACATCATGGTCAACCGCGCTGTGGACAGCGTCCGCAAACCGGACCAAGCGTTTCAGGAAATCGCCCACCTTCCCATCGCAGGTTTGGCCAGCAGTGCCGGTGCCGGCAATGCCATCAAGGGCCACCAAAAATTACTCGATTGGCAGGCCCTGGCCGACTTTGACATCTTTGCCTCTGGTGCCGTCATGCCCAGCGGAGCTGCCAGGATGTGGACCGCTGGCCTGTCCTTTTTTCGGGCTACGGCGCGCTACAGCGCAGGTGTGGCCCATGAAGGGCGGTGGTTTGAAGGTGAGCTCTATCCCGTCGATGCCAAGCGCGTAGGCCACATCGCCAGGGCCATCCGCCGCGCCATTGACGCCGAAGCGCACGCCGAAAACCAGACAGAAGAATCCGACGAAAAGCCGTCCGAGGACAGCCCAGGCGCCGAAACAGCGTCCGACAAGGCCAACGGATAACCCACCTCGTTCAGCGGGCCAGCACCGCGGCCACACGATCGCGCACAGCCTGCTCTTTGCGCTCCGCCTCCTGTTCCAACGCAGCACAGCGTTCCAACATGGCATCTGCAGCAGCCCGGTCTTCCAAGTCGACCGCGTTCACCCTGACGTTCATCACCGCACCCAATACTGCGGTCCGCGCGCACAGCGCACCGACACCGGCGTCTGTGACGCTGTTGGGGTTGCCATAGTCGGCCATGGCCGCCATGATGTCCATGGATTCCAAGGCGCGTTCTGCCACTTCCAGGGGTGTTTCCATCGCACCGAGCGTGGCCGCCTGTATGGCCGCCTTGCGTTCCGCCTTTTGCTCTGCGCTGCCCTTGGGCATACCAAATGCGGCCATGATGGCATCAAACGCCGCCGTGTCCTCGTCCACAAGGGAGAGCATGCGCCTCTGCAACGCCATGCCCCGTTCCGCCACATCGCTGAACTCCTCCCAACGCTCATCCCAGCCCCGCTTGTGCGCGCTGAGGTTGGCCACCATCGTACCCAGGGACACCCCCAAGGCCCCCACATAGGCGGCGATGGAGCCGCCGCCGGGAGCCGGCGATTCACTGGCCGTCTCATCTGCAAATCCCGTCAAGGTCATGCCCGCCAGTGGAGCGGTATCGACACCGGCATCCTCGAGCAAGTATTCAATCACCCTTTTGCGCGCATCAAAAGGAGCCAAGTCGTCCAAGCCCAAGGATTTGACCGCCACTTTCACCTTTTCTGCTTCTGCAATGCCCAGGCTCCGCTGCTGCTTTTTCAAGTAGTGGTGCGCTGCATCCATCAAGACCCGCTTGGGGATCAAGCCCACGATTTCGCTGCCGGTCACCCGCATGCCGCGGGCCAAGGCGCGGTCGCAGGCCGCATCAAAGGCAGCGTGCACAGTCGTCACAGAGATGTTGGTGAGGTTGAGCGAGAGTTGGGCCACGCCGTATTCCTCGATATACCAGCCGATGCCCTTCACGCATTTCAGCAGGCCCGGCTCCCTCAGGGGCTGTCCGTCCGGCCCATTGACCACCGCCCCCGTCAACCCGCCCTCGCGCTTGACACGGCCGTTTTCCCTCAGGTCAAAAGCCACGGCGTTGGCGCGCCGTGCAGAAGTGGTATTCAGGTTGATGTTGTAGGCCACAAGAAAGTCGCGCGCACTCACTGCCGTTGCCCCCGTTTTGCGGGCGCGTTCATTGAATTCTGCGGGGCCGAAGTCCGGCTTCCATTGAGGGTCAGCCAGCTTCTCCAATCCCTCATATTCTCCTTTTCGACAGTATGCCAAATTGCGCCGCTCGGGCTGCAGCGCGGCCTCTTCATAGAAATAGCCGGGGATGCCCAGCTCTGTGCCGATGCGCTCACCCAGCGCATGGGCCGCTTGCTTGCAATCCTCCATCGTGACCCCGGTCACCGGCACAAAGGGACACACATCGGTGGCCCCCATGCGCGGGTGCTCCCCGTGGTGCTTGGACATGTCAATCAGTTCAGCCGCTTTAGAAATCAAGCGAAACGCCGCTTCGACAATGGTTTCGGGAGGCCCTACAAACGTGATCACCGTGCGGTGGGTGGATCCTCCGGGGTCCACATCAAGCAGGCGAACACCTTCTACAGTCTCCACCACAGCGGCGATGGCATCGATTTTGGAACGGTCGCGGCCCTCACTGATGTTGGGCACACATTCAATCAAACGGACAGACATGATTCAAGCGGATTTGCGGGCGCCAAACTAAGCCGAATTCAATCGCAGACCCCTCCCCAAGCCGAAAGCAATTCCAACAGGTCGGGAGCGCCGATTTGGCCGTCCCCATTCAAGTCGCTCGCACAGGTTACCGCGCAACTGCCATCGTCCACCACAGCTTGCGGATTGTAGTTCGACGCTTCAGGATCCAAACAGCCCGCCAAGTAGCAACTTCCGTCGTCCAGGGTCGCCTCGGCATTGAAGTTGGCTGCAAAGGCATAGGTGCAGCCGGCAATTTCATCGACCACTTCCACAAACGCCGCTGCGGCATTGCTCGTGCACTCAAAACCCTGTGTAGACAGCGCCCAATCATAAAAGAAGTAGTAGTAGCCCAAGCCAGCCGCGTTGGCGATGGTAGAACTGTTGATGGTCGCCAACCCGCCGATCGCATAGGGGTAATCAATCTCTGAGGCCGCATTGTCTCGCCACAAATTCACATCCTCTCCTACGGCCCTCAGCGCATAGCCTGCGCCCTGGGGAACCGCATACCCCAAGGGCACCGTGTTCCAACCCGGCACCAAGGTGTGGGTGGATTCGAACAACACCTCGGCCTGCACCGTGCGCAGCTGAAAGGTCCGCGGGCCCGGCAACTCGGTACGGACGCGGACACTGTCAATGACCAGGTCTTCGTGGGCATCAAAGGACAAACCATAGGTGTCAGAGCCGATGAAACCCCCGGAGGAATTCGCCTCCTTGCCCCCAGCGGCTGTGCGGAGATCGCGGATGCCTTCTGCGCGGACCCACCAGCCCGTGCTGTTCAACAGCGGTGCCGTGGTATACGTGGGACCTTCCTGAATGAAATAGCCCAACTGCTCGGTGGTTCCCGCCAGGAGGTCATCCATTGCGTTCGGGCCGAAAGGCGTATACCAGCGCAGGGGCTCATCATCCAGCTGCACCGGAGTAAATGTGTAGGTGCTGCCCACAACGGCCAGGCCGGGAGGAACGATCGGGTCAGAAGGCGAATCGAAGACCTCGAGCACCACGGGGGCGCTGGTATCGATGTGGCCGCACACATTGGTGGTGGTGACCGTCAGCGTATCAGAGGTGGCCATATTGAGCGTGTCCGCTCCAATGCCATTGGACCATGCGACATCGGCCTGGGGCCCCTCAACAAACAACTGGCGCAAGGTGCCCGAACAGAATTTGGCCGGACCGTCCAGTGCGATCACCGGAGGAACCGCCTCAACAAAACCGATGGGCACTGCAGGCGACAACACGGCGCAATCGCCAGAAGACAATACCGCCTGGGCCACAGCAGGGCCGGTAAAGACGCGGCCGCCCGTGCCATCCTCCCCTGCCGTCCAGCCCGATGCGGTCCACCCGTCGGGTAAGGCGAGCACCAAGGAATCTCCAGGACACAGCATGGCCTCTTCCGGCCAGTCCAATCCGGGTGCCAGGCCAAAGCAGGGCGTCTCCAGCAACGTGTGGTACTGATCAATGGCCGGGCCGGCCTCCACCGTGCGGATGCCACTGGGCCAAAACACCTCAACACTGTCCACAGACACGCGGTCGCCGAGTCCAAAATTGAAGGTCAATGGACCGCAAGAGCTGTAGCTGTATCCGATAAATGCGGCGTCCGTCCTGTGGAAATCAGGGCCAGCATGCACCACCACGCGCGCACCAGCCGCGTCCCGGGGAGAGACCACCCCTTCCAACTCAAACCCGATCCAATGGTGCACCGTGTCCATGTTGAGGAACAGCTGGCACCCGGGGTTCGAAGAAACCAGGGTATTGACCAAAAGCAGGTCTTCCGTGCCGTTGACATCAAAGTCTGCAATGACCGTGGCATAGCCGCTGTACATGCTTTCGATGGGGTCTCCAGACGCGATATCGGTAAAGGTCAAGTCGCCATTGTTGTGGTACAGGAGGTTGGGATAAGGCGAAAAGAAATACTCGTTGGCCACGTAGAGGTCGCGGTCTCCGTCGTGATCGTGGTCAATGAAAGCCGTGCCCCAGCCCATGCCACCGTCACCTACACCCGCCGTTTCCGTGATGTTCTCAAAGGGCAGCACAGGCCCGTTTTCCGGCTGTGGGCCTGGGTTGATGAAGAGGTCGTTTGGCAGGTTGTTGGAAACGAAGATGTCCAAGTAGCCATCGTGGTTGAGGTCGGTGGCATCCACGCCCATGCCCTGGGACTGCAGGTCCAACCCCCAGTCGGATGCGGCATTGACAAAGGACCCCGTCCCGTCATTGATGTAGAGTTTGTTGGCCTGGTTGGCATCGTGGGTCAGGTACAGGTCCTGGTCACCGTCGTTTTCGATGTCCAAAAACAGCGCGCCCATCCCGATGAGGTTGTCGGTTGCCCCTGAAGCATAGTAGATGTCGTTAAACCCGCCTTCTCCATCCGAGAGCCAGAAAGCATTGGGCGTGTTCATGTTGACGATGTACAGGTCAAGCCAACCGTCACCATTGACATCGGCCGCATGGGCACTGCGGCATTGGGACTCTTGGCCCACCCCCAGTTCGTCGGTGACATCGGTAAAGGTCCCCGCGTCGTTGCGCCAAAACCGGTTGACGTCATTGAGGTTGCAACTCAACAAATCCGGGTCACCGTCATTGTCGTAATCAAAAAACAGGGTGGCCATGGTAAACCCACTGTCCTCCACCCCCGCTTCCACGGCCACAAACGTGGCATTGCCTTCATTCCGGTACAGCGTATTGGAAGCCAACCGGCTGCCCACATAGACATCGAGGTCGCCATCCAGGTCGTAATCCGCCACCGAAGCGCTGTGGTTGAGGTACTCGCCCAGCAGGCCAGCCTCAATGCTGTGGTCGACGAACGCCGGGGATTGGGCACAAGCAGCGCCGATCCAGACCACCAATGCGGCGGTCAAGAAGGTGGTGAGCCACCTCGGCTTCAGTTCAAGGTTCATTCCTTCGCGGCACATGACAATACAGCAACCCTTGAATATACAAAGGGTTCAATCCAACCAATGCCCCCTCAACAAAACACGTTCGGCAATCGGGTCACCAAAGGCATAAAGCGCTTCTTCCACTGAGCGCAAGGGCCGGGTGAGCATCAGGCTCGCCTCCTGCCCTACGGCCAGTCCGCCGACCTCGGATGACAAGCCCAATGCCGCGGCGCCATTTACCGTGGCCGCAGCCAAGGCTTCCCTTGGCTCCAAGCCCATCCGAAGGCAACCCAAGGCAGCGGCCAAGTGCATGTTGCCAGAAGGCGCCGACCCCGGGTTGAAATCCGTGGCGATGGCCAGCGCACAACCGGCGTCCACCAATGTCCGTCCGGGAGTAAAGGGCAAGTCCAGAAAAAGGGAGCACAGCGGCAAGGCCACGGGAATGGTCTCGGCCGCAGACAATTCAGCCACATCCTCCGCCGCCAAGACTTCCAAGTGGTCCACACTCATCGCCCCCAGCTCCACGCACAGCGGCACACCGCCTGAAGCCTTGAATTGGTTGACGTGCACCTTGGCCGGCAAGCCCCTCAGCCGCGCGGCCTCCAGCAGCATGCGCGTCTCTTCCAACCCGAAATAGCCTTCCTCACAGAAAATGTCCACGTGGTCGGCCAAGCCCTCTTCAACAACCGCCGGCAAGACCTCCTTGATCATGTACTGCGTGTATTCCGCCGCGCTGTTCCAACCTGCGGGAACCGCATGGCAGCCCAAGAAGGTCGTCTTGACCGGAATCCGATCCAAAGCACCCAAGCGGCGCGCCACGCGCAACATCTTCAGCTCGCTTTCCAGGTCCAGGCCATAGCCCGATTTGACCTCAATGGCTCCGGTGCCCATGCGCATCAGCCGTTCCATGCGCTCCAATGAAGTTGCGTACAATGCCTCCTCAGACATCGCCCGCAAGGCCTCGGCGCTGTTCAAAATGCCACCACCACGGGCAGCGATTTCCTGATAAGTCAAGCCCCGTATGCGGTCCACAAACTCGCCTTCGCGGGAGGCGGCGTGCACCAAATGCGTGTGGCTGTCCACCCAAGCCGGCAAAACGCAGCGGCCACTGGCTTCCACCACTTCGAGTCCATTCCAATCCACGATGCCCGGAAAGTCAGCCATCGCACCGCCATCCATCACACGGCCGTCCTCAATGGCCAGCCAGGCGTCCCCGATGACGGGAAGCCCATGCATCTCACCCCCCGAAAGGCGGGCCAGCGGTTCCTTGCCAAATCCGACGAGGTACCCAATGTCTTTGATGAGCAGACGGCCCGGGGCGAATCCATTCTCCATGCGCCCCAAGGTCGCACATACTGCGGACCTGAGCAGCGCCTCCGGCAGCCGGCTTCCCCGTAACTTTGCCACATGCCCGGCAGCACATTTGGACAACGTTTCACCCTCACCACCTTCGGCGAATCCCACGGCCCTGCGCTCGGGGGGGTCGTCGACGGGATGCCCGCTGGCGTGGCCATAGACCTGGAGCGCATACAGCACGAGCTCGACCGGCGGCGCCCAGGCCAATCCAAGCTCACCACCGCCCGCAACGAATCCGATCGCGTGTCGCTGCTTTCCGGACTGTTTGAGGGGCGCACCACCGGCACCCCCATTGGGTTTACCATCCCCAATGCGGACGCCAAGCCCGGCGACTACAGCCACAACGAAGCGCACTACCGGCCCAGCCACGCCGACTACACCTACGATGCCAAGTTCGGCGTGCGCGACCACCGCGGAGGCGGCCGCGCCAGCGCCAGGGAAACCGCGGCGCGCGTGGTGGCCGGCGCCCTCGCCCGCCAATTCCTCGAACAGCTCTACCCCCAGGGACCGGCGCCACAGGTATCCGCCTATGTAGAACGCGTGCAGGACATCGCCATGCCCTCGCCCCCGGCCTTCTACGACCGCAGCACCGTCGACGCCACCGACGTCCGTTGCCCTGACCCCGCCACCGCGCGCCGCATGGAGGAGCGCATCCTCGCGGTCAAAAAGGCGGGTGATACCATCGGCGGGAGTGTTGTGGTCGTCGCCCAAGGTGTACCGCCGGGCTGGGGCGAACCCGTATTCGACAAACTCCACGCCGACCTCGCCAAAGCCCTGTGGAGCCTACCGGCCGTCAAGGGCCTGGAACTGGGCAGCGGGTTTAGCGGCACCCTCATGCGCGGCTCCGAACACAACGACGCCTTTACATCCGCTTCCGGCTCCATCCGCACCACCTCCAACCACAGCGGAGGCATCCAAGGCGGCATCAGCAATGGCGAGGACATCACACTGCGCGTCGGCTTCAAACCCGTCGCCACCATCCTGGCCGAACAACAGACGGTCACCCGAGACGGCAGCGCATCGACCATCGCCGGACGCGGACGCCACGACCCCTGCGTACTTCCCCGCGCCGTACCCATGGTCGAAGCCATGGTTCTCCTGGTGCTGGCCGACCACGCCTTGCGCCAACGGAGCGCCCGCCTCTGAACATTAGATTGCGCTTCCGAACGGACCGCAAACCCAACCCCAACACAGCATGCGCCTCGCCCTGCATTGGCAAGTTCTCATCGGCCTCGCCGTCGGTGTCCTCTACGCCTGGATGTCCATCAATTTTGGATGGAATGACTTTACCGTAGACTACATCAAACCCTTCGGGGACATCTTCATCAATGTACTGAAGCTCATAGCAGTACCCCTCGTTCTCTTTAGTATCATCTCAGGAGTAGCGAGCCTGGGCGACCCCGCCAAGCTCGGGCGCCTCGGCATCAAAACGGTCGTCACCTACCTGCTCACCACCATGACCGCGGTGATCGTTGGATTGGTCCTGGTCAACCTCTTTGAACCGGGCGCCAAAGTGTCGGAAGACCTGCTGGAATCCAACCGCATCCGCTATGAGCTCTGGCGCGATGCCAATGGCATTCAGGTCCTGGACGACATCAATTTGCGCAACGACCCGGCACTGGCCCAAAAAGTCGGGGTGATCACCCAAGAACAGGTCTCCATGAACGATTGGGTGACCGACAAGCTGAACAAGGCCGAGCGCACCAAGTCCTCGGGCCCCCTTCAACCACTGGTCGACGTGGTCCCCACCAACATCTTCCGCTCGCTGTCCGACATGTCCATGCTGCAAATCATCTTCTTTGCGGTGTTTTTTGGCGTGGTGCTCGTGGGCATGCCCAAGGCCCAGGCCGCGCCGCTGATGCGGGCCATCGATGCCCTCAATGAGGTATTTGTGCGCATGGT
>DGOE01000018.1 GCA_002389295.1 Flavobacteriales bacterium UBA4474
CCGGTCATCACGGGGACCCCCTTGTTGATCTCGGCGCACGCTTCCGGACCAAATTTGCTCCGGGCACCGTTGGGCATGACCGCCACAATCCGGTAGCAATAGCGCGCACCGTAACTCAGGGCCGAAGCGTCGAGAAAGGCGTTGTTGCCCAGGCCCTGCACAAAGGCCACCTGCTGGTAGCCCGCATCGGCCGGAAGCCCCACCGTGCAGAAAGAAGACTCGGGAAAGCCGGGGCCGATCCGCCGGTGGACTTCATATCCGCCGACCGCCTGTTGGGCCTGGGTATAGCTGCCCGCACAGGGGTGTATGGACCAATCGACCTCCACCGCGTTGCCAATCGGAGCGGCTTCGGTATCTGCCACAGGGCGGGCGATGACCTTGACAAAGACCGAAGCGAAATCGCTCAATGGAATGGCATACGCATCCGTCGCCTTGAATACCAATTGATGCGGCGCTTCCCTCACGGCATCACAGCCGGGGGTCCAATTGAAGGTGCCCACATCCTGGGCGGGATTCCAATTGAACACCGCCGAGGGGTCCAACACGTCCACCGGTCCGCCCACCACAGAAACCGTCACGTTGTCTCCGTCCGGGTCGGAGGCCGTGACCTCGAAGGTCAGGTTGGCGCCTTGCACGATGCAGGTGTCCGGCGGCACCACCACAACTGGGGGTTCGTTTGGACATCCTTCCACCGAAATCTGCATGTCCCGGATGACTTCACCCACCATGACCCACTGCCCTTCGACTTCTCTCCACTCCCTGATCCTGAGGGCCATGTTGAATTCACCCACCATGCCAGGCACATCCCACACCACCGTCCCGGTCGTGGGCTCTACATAAAATTCGCCCCCCGCGCCTTCCACTTCATTGGGCTGGACAAACCCCTGTATGGGCAGGCATTCAAAGCCAGCGCACGCAATCAGGTCATATGTCAGGGAATCGCCATCGGCATCAAACGCCCCCGGGTTGTGCTCCCACCGCTGGTTGATGCAGGCGTTTTCTATGGCGGGAGAGAGGAGGATGGGGCTGTCGTTGTGACCGGCCTGCGCATCGATGATCAACAGGCTCGTGATGCAGAAGGGCACGTCCACGGAACCGGGAATGTTCTCGATGCCGGAGTTCCTGTTGGGGTCTTCGACAACGATGCTGTACACGCCTGGGCCAGGATAGGTGTGCAGGCCCTTGTAGAGGTTCAATCGGATGTCTCCTTCGATGATTTCCCCAATGTGCTGACCGGCGGGATTCAATGGTCCATTGATGCGGCTCAGGCTGTCGACGGCTCCTTCCAGCCCCTCATCACCCCAAAAGATGCCGAGGTATGGCCGGTCGGCCACCACGCTCGCTTCGGTGTAGGTCGTGATGGTCACTTCATAGGTAGCGCCCGAAACATGACGGTAGGTGATTTCACCCGCCTTATTGTGCGTTGCCCCCATTTCAAAGGACACGCACAGGCTGAAGCACAAAAAGAGAAAGGCCAACCGCATGGACATTCGAAAGGTAAACGCCCAAAACGGGCTGAAGTTGGCACCCGGTGCAAAAATTCCCATCGTCTTACAGATTCCGAGGGGCGGCTTGAGATGTGCTTCCGGAGTACCTTCGTCTTCATGGCTGTCTCCAAACCTGTTCGCATCGGTATTTCATGGGGAGACCCCAATGGCATCGGCTCTGAGTGCATTCTCAAGGCTTTCGCCGACGACCGCGTGTTGCAGGACTTGATTCCCATCGTCTATGGCCACACGGAGAGCTTGCGAAAGCAGGCGGAACTGTTTGAGGTTCAGGTGAATATTCAAGCGACGGACGACCCCGAAAAGGCCACGCCGGGGGCGCTGTATTGCATGGACATCGCGGACACCATGCCCGATCCTGACTGGGGCCAGCCCCATGCTGATGCCGGTGATTTTGCGCGCCGCAGCCTCGAGGCCGCCGTCAAGGACCTCGCCGGCACCAAGGTGGATGTGCTGGTGACCGCACCGATCAACAAAGACACCATTCAAGGGGGCAGCTTCAAATTCCCGGGCCACACCGAATACCTCGCCGACGTCGCAGGAGTAGATGAAGTCCTCATGATTTTGGCTACAGAAGCCCTGCGGGTAGGTGTGGTGACCGGCCACGTGCCCTTGAAGGATGTCTCGGCGCGCTTGAGCAAGGGGGCCATCATCACCAAGGCCAAATTGCTGCACGAAAGCCTGGGCCGGGACTTCGGGGTGGCAAGTCCGCGCATTGCCGTGCTCGGTCTCAATCCCCATGCAGGTGACAATGGCCTGATTGGAGAAGAAGAAAAAACGGTCATCCTGCCAGCCATCAGAAGCCTGCAGGAGCAGGGGCTGGACGTGCACGGACCATTCGGTGCGGACGGGTTCTTTGGAACCGGCGGCTACAAGAAATTCGATGGGGTGCTGGCGATGTACCACGACCAAGGACTGGTGCCGTTCAAAAGCCTCTCCTTTGGGGAGGGTGTCAACTTTACCGCAGGCCTGCCCGTGGTGAGGACCAGTCCCGACCACGGAACCGCATTTGACATTGCAGGGCAAGGACTCGCCGATGGCGCCAGCCTCAGGGCGGCTTGTTGGGCGGCTGCAGACATCCGACGCAACCGTTCGGAACACCGGGAAATGACCGCCAATCCTCTGAAGATGGCGCCCCGCAAGGAATGGGAACGCGACCGGTTTTGAGGGATTCTCCCCGACGTGGGGGATTGCATTGAAAACCGTACCTTTGCCCCCCCTCAAAGCTGGGGTGTTGTATGCGTGCTACTTCCGAATTCGAAATTCCTTACACGGGGTTGGGCATAGGAAGGCACTCATTCGGGTTCCAGCTGGACGGGGCGTTCTTTTCAGACTTTGACCCATCCGACTTCGACGATGCCACCATCTCGGCAGACACGGAATTGGACCGGTTCGAGTCAATGATGCACTTCGATGTCCATGTGGTGGGCGCTGTCAAGTCACGCTGTGACCGCTGCAATGCCCCTGTCATGCTCGAAATTGACCACCGCGTTCGCTACGTGGTCAAATTCGGGGACCGCACCTACAGGACCGATGACGACATTCTCGTTCTCGGCCCCGCAGAGCACCTCTTGGACATCAGGGAGTTCCTCTATGAAACCACCGTTTTGGGCTTGCCCGTGCGGCGGGTTCACGAAAATGAGGAAGCCTGCGACCCCCGTGTGACGCGGTGGTTGACAGGCAGTGTAGATACTGCACCTGACGAAGCGCAAGAAGAGACCGACCCACGATGGGCTGCGTTGCGGGGTTTGTCCTCGGAGCCAGACCAAGCGGGTGAGAAGGAGAGTGAGGAGGAGTGAATTGAAATTGACAAAAAATTGACCCCGAAGTGCACCTGCACGGAGGACCAACCATACGACCATGGCACATCCAAAGAGACGCCAGAGTACGACGCGGTCACGCAAGCGTCGGACACACTACAAGGCCGAAACGCCAAACGTAGCGACCTGTTCCACGACAGGACAGGCCCACATGTTCCACCGCGCCCACTGGTATGAGGGCAAGCTCTATTACAAGGGCCGCGTGGTCATGGAAAAAGAAGGCGCTGAAGCCTGATTTTCCGTTGATCCTTTTTTTTGAAACCCGCCCGGCCCTCGGCTGAAGCGGGTTTTTCCACATACTGCCGTGGCTCGTGAACCAGATGCCCACCCGGCAAGGGGGCGGAGCGCACTAATTTCGGCGGCACCTTCAAGTAATCAGGACAACACATCGCAAGATGAGCTCACTCCAATCCGCTGCCGTCACTGCTGTACACGGCTGGCTGCCCGCCGACAAGTTGACCAATGCCGACCTCGAAAAGATGGTCGACACCAACGACGAATGGATCCGGTCGCGGACCGGCATTTCCGAACGGCGCATCCTCAAGGATCCAACCAAGGCGACCTCCGACATGGTCGCAGAGGTCATCAAAGGCCTGTGCGCCCAGCGCGGCATTTCCCCGGACACCATTGATGTGGTAATTGTCGCCACTGTGACGCCGGACATGTTTTTCCCTTCCACGGCGCAGCTGGCCTGCTTCAAATCCGGTGCGACCAACGCTTGGGGCTTTGACCTCAGTGCGGCCTGCAGTGGATTCCTCTTCGCGTTGCGGACCGGCGAGCAGTTCATCAGCAACGGAACCCACAAGCGGGTGGCGGTGATCGGCTCGGACAAGATGAGCAGCATCGTGGACTACACCGACCGGACCACCTGCGTCCTGTTTGGCGATGCCGCTGCGGGCGTGCTCCTCGAAGCGGATCCGTCGGGAGAAACCGGGATCCAAGACGCCATCCTCCGCAGCGATGGTGCCGGAGCGGAATTCCTCCGCATGCAAGGCGGTGGCTCGCTCAACCCTGCAAGTGCAGAAACCGTCGCTGCCGGCATGCACTACATAGAGCAAGACGGCAAACCCGTCTTCAAAGCAGCCGTCACCTCTATGGCCGATGTGAGCTATGAAATCATGGAGCGCAACGGCCTGTCAGCAGACGATGTTTCCTGGCTCGTTCCCCACCAAGCCAACATGCGCATCATCGATGCCACCGCCAACCGCATGGGCGTGGGCAAGGAGAAGGTGATGATCAACATCCAGAAATACGGCAACACCACAGCCGCCACCATTCCCTTGTGTTTGTGGGAATGGGCCAACAGGCTGACCCCAGGAGAAAACCTCATTCTCAGCAGCTTTGGAGGGGGCTTTACGTGGGGCAGCATTTGGCTGAAATGGGCAATGGAGCCCACCTCTAAAGCCGAATGACCGCGTCCCAAAGCGGACCCCCATCATTTTTCCGGTTACTTTGCCCCCGCAGAAACCACCGGTCCACCAATTCAACCAGGCCATGACCCAGGAAGAAATACAGGATTTGATCAAGTTCGTCGCCAAGTCAGGCGTCAATGAAGTCGAGATTGAACGCAAGGACTTCAAGATCACCATCAAGAGCGTCGGAAACACCAACAAGCGCGGGAAGGCTGCGGCCTACCAGGAGGCGCCCCAAGCTATGCACGTGGCCATGCCTGCCGGGATGCAGATGCCCGTCCAAATGGCACCCGCACCCATGGCTGCCCCTGCGCCAGCAGCGCCTGCGCCAGCTCCCGCTCCAGCAGCACCCGCGCCTGAGGCAGCACCCGCCGCCAACGCCGACGCCGGCCTCATCGAAATCAAGAGTCCGATGATCGGTACGTTTTACCGCAAGCCATCCCCAGACAAAGACAACTTTGTGGAAGTTGGGTCTGCGGTCAAAGTCGGTGATACCGTGTGTACCATCGAGGCCATGAAGCTCTTCAACGAAATCGAAAGCGAAGTTTCAGGCCGCATTGTCAAGATCCTCGTGGACGACAACAGCCCGGTCGAATATGACCAGCCCCTCTTCCTCGTGGAGCCGGCCTGACGCCCACGCACCTCATCGATTCACGACATGTTCAAGAAAATCCTGATCGCCAACCGCGGTGAAATCGCCTTGAGGGTCATCCGTACCTGCAAGGAAATGGGCATCAAGACAGTGGCCGTCTACTCGACTGCGGACGCCGAAAGCCTGCATGTCCGCTTCGCCGATGAGGCGGTCTGTATCGGTCCGCCGCAAAGCGCACAGAGCTACCTCAACATTCCCAATATCATCGCGGCAGCGGAGATCACGAATGCAGATGCCATCCATCCCGGCTATGGCTTCTTGTCTGAAAACGCACAATTCTCGCGCGTCTGTCAGGAAAATGACATCAAGTTCATCGGGGCTTCGCCCGAAATGATCGAGGCGATGGGCGACAAGGCCTCTGCCAAGGCCACGATGAAGGCGGCCGGCGTGCCGACGATTCCCGGCAGTGAGGGCATCCTGGAGAGCCTCGAAGACGCGCTTGCGTGCGCCAAGGAAATCGGGTACCCCATCATGCTCAAGGCCACTGCTGGAGGCGGCGGACGCGGCATGCGCATGTGCAAGGACGACGCGGAGACCGCCGAAGGTTGGGATTCCACGCGGCGAGAGGCCGGTGCGGCCTTTGGCAACGACGGCATGTACATGGAGAAATTCGTGACGGAGCCGCGCCACATCGAAATTCAGATCGCCGGTGACCGCAACGGAAAGTGCTGCCACCTGTCCGAGCGCGATTGCTCCATCCAGCGCCGGCACCAAAAGCTGGTCGAAGAAACGCCCTCTCCCTTCATGACGGACGACCTCCGTGAGAAAATGGGGCAGTCGGCCATCGCAGCGGGTGAGGCCGTGAAGTACGAGGGTGTCGGCACGGTGGAATTCTTGGTCGATGCCGACCGGAATTTCTACTTCATGGAAATGAACACCCGGATCCAGGTAGAACACACCATCACCGAGGAGGTGGTCGACTACGACCTCATCAAGGAGCAGATCAAGCTCGCCCATGGCAGCCCCATTTCCGGGAGGAATTACTATCCCAAAATGCACGCCATTCAGTGCCGGATCAACGCCGAGGATCCCGATCGGAACTTCGCGCCGAGCCCCGGTACGGTCACCGATTACCACGGACCCGGTGGCCATGGCATCCGCATCGATACCCACGTGTATGCGGGATACCGGATTCCCCCGCACTACGACAGCATGGTCGCCAAGCTCATCGTGGTCGCACAGACCCGCGACGAGGCCATCACCAAGATGCAGCGCGCCCTCGATGAGTACATCATCGAAGGGGTGAAAACGACCATTCCGTTCCACCAGAAATTGATGCGCCACGAGCGTTTCCGAAGCGGGGATTTCACCACGAAGTTCCTCGAGGAGGAAACCGTATAAGGCCGGTCCTCAGCCGTTTTTGAGCTTTTCAGCCATGCCCGTCGTGCTTTGCCCGGGCACCAGGTCGATGGTGGTCACTGTGCCTCCATACGCCCGGACTTCCGCGCTGCCGACGATGTATTGAGGGTCTTCAGGGTCCGATACTGACGCATCGTAGTCGCCTCCTTTGGCCAGAACATCCGGTTGCAAGTGTTGGATGAGCGCAAGCGGGGTGTCGGTATCAAACACCACCACGGCCTCTACAGAGCGCAGTGCAGCCACCACAGCCGCGCGGTCTGCCTCTGCCACAATGGGCCGCTCCGGACCTTTGCCAAGGCGCCGCACGCTCGCGTCGCCATTGACCCCCACCACGAGGACGTCGCCGTGCGCCGCCGCTGCCGCCAAATAGGTGACGTGGCCGCGGTGCAGCAAATCGAACACCCCGTTGGTGAACACCACCTTTTTTCCTTGGCTCCGCCAGGTTTCCCTCAAATCGGTCAGCTTGTCCAACGACACGACCCGGCTATGAATGGCGTCTTTGGTCATGTCAACTTGCGCTGGGGGCCACTTCCTCGGCCTTGCCCTTTTTGAATCCTGCAGCGAGCAGAAAGAGGTAACCGATGCCGCCCATGGTGATGATCATGCCCGTCTGGGTCGCCCAAATGACGTTGGCGGTGGCCAGTCCCAGCACTTCGCCAAAGCCCAAGGCCACAAATGCGTATTGCACGGCAAGTTGGTAGCTGCCGATGCCCCCCGGTGAGGGCAGCACCATTCCGAATCCACCGGCCATCATGACAAACAGGGCCTGCCCCGCCGTCAACCCTTCAAGGGCGTCGATGCCGAGAAAAACCACGTAGGCCATGAGGAAGTACATGGTCCAGATAAACACCGTGTGGGCGAGGAACGCCCATTTGCGCCGCATGTGGCGCACGCTGACCAACCCGCGGCCGATGCCACCGAGAAAGGCAAACACCTTGGCAAAGAAGGGCACCTGGGACAGCGCCTCACGCCTGAACCACACGACCGCCACGCCCGCCATTCCGAGCACCGCAGCGGCAATCAACCAAGGGATGGGGCCACCGCCCGGCAGGTCAAATGAGGCGCTGAAGGCCAAAAAGGAATCCATGTTGGAGATCAGCGCCACTCCGGTCAGCAGAAAAAGCAGGACAAAGTCCACCACCCTCTCGGAGATGACCGTTCCAAAGAGCTCGTCCACGGGGATGCCATCGGTTTGGTTCAAGGCGCCACAGCGCGCGAGCTCCCCACTGCGGGGCACGAAGGTGTTGGAGAAATAACTGAAGGCGACCGCATGGATGCTGTTGCCCATCCGGGGGGTGTGGCCCAAAGGCTCAAGCAGGATCAACCACCGCATGCCCCGGCTCACAATGGCCAGATAGCCCATGGCAAAGCTCGCGGCGATGCTCCATCCACTGGCGCTCCGCATGTCGTTCCACAGCGCCTCGGGGTCATCCACCGCGCGCATGGCCAATCCAAACAGCAGGACACCGATGCCCAGCATCAGCACATACTTCACTATCTGGCCCATGCTGCCTTTCATGAATTCAGCAGATTGGTGACCGTATCTGGAAAAACAAGGGTGGGCTTGAAGGACCGGGCCTCATCGATTTCCATAGTGCCATAGGCGATGACGATGATGATGTCGCCGGGCTGGCACCTGCGGGCTGCAGGACCATTGAGGCACACCTGGCCTCCACCCCGCTCGCCTTGGATCACATAGGTCTCCAACCGCTCACCGTTGTTGCAATTGACGATTTGCACTTTTTCTCCCGGAACCAATCCCGCCGCCTCAATGAGTTCCTGGTCAAGCGTGATGCTCCCGATGTAATTCAGGTCGGCTTCGGTGACCGTGATGCGGTGCAGCTTGGCCCGCATGACTTCAATACGCATGACGCGAAATTACGATACGAGAGCCGTCCACATTGATGGGTTAATAGATGCGCAACCGGCTGTATTCATTGGGCATCCCATAGAAACGACAGTGAGACGTGGCCGCAATGGTTTATACACTGTGACAATGAGCGCTGCAAAACCATTTCGATGTTTACGTCATGAAAACAAACAACACCACACAAGACAACTGGATGCGCATGGCTACTCAAGAAGCCATTGACGCGATCTCACGGGTACCAGCAATGGAAGACGGCGATAAGCTCTTACAAGCAGCCGTGGACATCATTAAGGTCGTACCAGATGAAACAGACCGCATGCAACTGGTGGGATACTGCGCAGAGCGCTTTGATCAACCAATGGAAAAGCTGCTGCGCATGTTGAGTGCAGCCGCACGCCAACGCTTGGAAGCAGAGTTACAAGCGCCGCTGCCCACATTAAACGGCACAAGCAGCTGGGACGAGCCGCTGCCTTTTGACTAGGCACCGAGGCCGTCAGGCGGGCGGTGGGTTAGTCTACTCGTTTTCCTTAAGACATCGGACAGAGTAGCCCATATGTCTTGGATTGGCGCCATCAATTAAATTTGTTTGATAGCTATGGAATTGCGCCACCCTGCTTTGATTGTCATTCGGCGGATCCTGTTGTGTGGTGCTCCAAAAAGTGCATTGACTACCAGCAGCATCAAAGATGCCAAAAAATTGAGTTTGCCCGTTCTCTTGGCCATATCGTCGGCCACCAGGTAACGCAGAAAAGCCGAACATATCGACGCCATTACCGTTTTGGCCTGAACCAAATTCAGCCCAGCCTTGCTGAGCCTTTAAAGCAACTCCGACAGAATCTGAGTATTGGTTTTGATCACAGGCGAAGCCGAAGGAGCAAACAAATTCATATAGTATTAGAAATTCTGACCATGATGGAACTTGCCAGCCAGTGGGACATAGACCTCGATCATCGATGACAGCCATGTGGTTGTATAGCCTACCGAAATAGTCTAGTGATAAAGTATCATTATTACAGGCATCAAAATCGCCGATTAGATGGGTGCAGTTGTCCCCACCTTCTCCAAATATTGCTGTTGCACCTTCCTGAGTTGTCCCCCATTCAAAGTTGGACAAACCCGCTGGAATCGAATCGCCGTTTAAGTATGACGCTGTTCGTAGGTTCTCTGCAAACCAGCACTGGTCGCCGATCAACACTGTCCCATACCAATAGTTGTTGTACTCCAATGTATCGCCACACTGCCACGCCGGCTCACAAGACCCAAAAACTGAGAGTATTTGAAGCACGTCACCGACACCAACGCAGCCGTCTTGATCCACGTCATTATTCGCATCCCAATCTTGAGCGGTGACGTTAAACGCGGCCAGCATCGCCAGGCA
>DGOE01000005.1 GCA_002389295.1 Flavobacteriales bacterium UBA4474
GTTGTCGAGGTCGTGCTCTGCTGCGATCCTGCGCTCACGCGCTTGGTCCAAGCGCAGGTGGTTGGCCATGCCGCCGTACAAGGTGATGCCTGTCCCGAGGCCCAAGCTGTTGGAGCGGATGCGGGAGGTGGCAAACTGGTTGGTGAACGGGTCGATGCGCTGTCCCCAATTGTAGCCGTGCGAGGCGCTGCCATTGAGGTTGGGCAGGAATGCCGCTTTGGCTTCGTCTACGTCGATGTCGTTGCCCGAGAGCCCAAGCTTGCCTTGCTGTATCAGCAGGTTGTTGGCTTGCGCGTGCTCTACGGCGCGGTCCAAAGTCCAGCTTGTGGTTTGGGCGCGCAGCGGCGAGGCCGCGGTCATCAATATCAGGAAGAGGGCAGTGGTGAAACGAAGGGGATCCGAAGAGACCCGGGATATCGCAGGAGTGCAGGGCATGAAGGACATCGCCCCGCGAAAGTAAGGTGTGTGCGCATGGTGCGCACGGTAGAATTGCGCTCAGTATCGCGCGACCTCTATTTCTACCCGTCTGTTGGCCTCGTGTTGCCAGGCATAAATGGGGTCTGGGAAGAGCAGTGCATCTGCGCCACGCCCGTGGGGCGCTAAGCGCGCAGGGTCAATGCCGTG
Organism: Flavobacteriales bacterium UBA4474; assembly: GCA_002389295.1. GTDB lineage: Bacteria > Bacteroidota > Bacteroidia > Flavobacteriales_D > Sanyastnellaceae > UBA8752. Next base: position 625 of record DGOE01000005.1, read on the forward strand.
TGCAGTGAGCCAGTCGACCATGACTTCAGCGCGCCTGATGCTGGCTTTGCGATAAAAGGACCGGGATTTGCGTCCGTCTGCACCATTGACGTGGCCGATCACGTTGAGGTGGACGTTGGGGTTTTCGTTGAGCCAGGTCAACAGCTCCTCCGCTACGCCTAAACTCTTGGGGTGGAGCCGGTCTTGGTTTCCGATGAAGTGAATGCCCAGGATGTCGGTGCGTTGTCCGGATTCTATGGCGCGCAGCTCGACGCGGATGTTGGGGTCTTTGAGTAAATCGGGGTAGAAGGACTCGGAGTGAAACATGTAGCCCGGTTTGTGGCCAATGAGCGTGTGCCTGCGGTGCGGCACAATCCGCAGGACGGTATCGGTCAACTGGGCCCATCGTCCCGGGCGCCGGCTGTGGTACCCAAACAAGACGAGGTCGCAGGGTTCAGGTTGACCGTTTGCTTGCACCGACAGTCTGTAACTGCCGTATTCGAGGATGGTTTCATTGGGGTCAATGGCCCGCTCGGCGTAGAACTGGGCGTTGGCGGGAAGACCCCAGGTGAGAAGGGTTGATACGGCCATGAAGGCCAGAACGATGTGGCAACATCGCCCAGGTGCGGCAAGCTGGTTAAGCATGCCTCTAATTTACACATTATTCGATGAAATTCCTCCTTTTGTAGAGTAAATAACCGAATACGCCGAGCAAAATGTAGGGTACAGCCATGATGTACAGGATGCCCTGATTGATTCCACGCCCTACTGCACCGGCTGCTGCGCTGTCTTCGGCCACGGCCTTGCACATGACGCATTGGCCCATCAATTCACCCACCAAAAGCAGGAGGGCAAGGGCCAAAAAACAGGGCAACAGGCGGGTCATCAATACGGATAATAGGGCGAAATCATCCAGAATACGATGACTCCGGTGGCTGTCACGTAAAGCCACATGGGCATGGTGATGCGCGCGATGCGTCGGTGGCGTGTGATGTCTCCAGCGAGGCCACGGGCATAACTGAATAAGGCGAGTGGCACGATGATGGCAGAGAGCAATATGTGGCTGAGCAGGATGGTCAAGTAGACCCACCGAATGGCACCCTCCCCCCCGAATTTGGTGGAATCGGTGAGCATGTGAAATGCCACATAGCTGATGAGGAACAGGGCCGAAAGCGCCAATGCCGCGGTATTGAGGTTGCGGTGTCTCCTGACGTTTCCCTTGCGGATGGCGGCCAGTGAAAATGCCAGGCACAAGAAGGCGGAGCCGTTGAGCAAGGCATTGAGCCTGGGGAGCAGATACACCTGTTTGAGTGTCTCTTCGGAAAGTCCTTCGGCAGGGGGAATCAGATAGAGGCCCGATACAATCAGTGGCACGGCGATGGACAGGGTCCAGACAAACCGCTTGACGGCTCCGTCGGACGGAAGTTGTGCTTTCATGGTTGGGCAGTTCCGACGGGCGCACCGGCATTGGCCAGCAGGCCCATCATGTCATTCAACATCTGGTCTACATCTGAGGTTCTCGTGCCATCGTAGGTTCCCCGCAGGCGGCCCTCAGTATCTACAAGGATGATCTGGTCGCTGTGGAAGAACCCCCCTGCTGCCGTATCGCTGGGAAGGGCAGTCAGCAGATAGCCCTCTTGCAACAAGGGATAGAGGTCCGACTCGGCTCCGGTGAGGAATTTCCACACGGCGGGATCCGCGCCGAGCCGCTCGCCATATCGGCGCATCCGTTCTGGGGTGTCGTTTTTGGGGTCTACGGTGTGGCTGAGGATGCGCACCCGGTCTTCCAGCCGTTCTGACCACAGGTGGTCGTGGACGCGTGCCAGCTGCGAGCTGATGACCGGACAGATGGTGGGGCAGGCGGTGAAGAAGGCGTCTACGAGCAGCACCTTGCCGTCGACGTCGCGGTGGCTGTATTCTGCCCCGTTTTGGTCGGTGAGGGCAAATTTGGGCACTGTGTGCGCTCGGTCACCATCGGCTGGTCCGAGAAAAGGCAGCGCAGGAGCCAGGGCATGTTCGCGCCAACGGTAGGCGCGTTCTGTTTTTCGCTTTTTGAGCAAGGCGATGTCCTCCACCGCATCGCCGATTTCGTGCTCGCTGGAAGCGAGGTATTTCTGCCGCACGAAACCGCGGTCGTCCACCAACAGCAGGGTGCCGATGTTAAAAGGGTCGTCAGGATCCCGGGGGATGCCCAGTCCATCGCCAATGATGCTGTCGAGTGCGGATTGGTCACCCGTCAGGAACAGCCATTTGTCGGGATAGCGGTTGTAGCGCTCATTCTGCTGCACATAACTCCGCAGCCTTTCTGGGGTGTCGTGTGCGGCGTCGAGGGTGAGGCAGATCAGTCCGACATCGGGTTCGTCGCGGTAGCGCCAGTTGGCCCACAGCAATTGCTGCGTCAAGCGGGCGAGATAAGGGGTGGAAGCGGTGTCGGTCGTCATACAAGCCACCAACCAAAAGGTGCCTTGGAGGCTGTCGCGCGTGACCGTGCGCCCATTTTGGTCCAGGAGGTTAAACGCCGGCATGCTGCGCGCACCCACCGGGGAGGTCACGCGCGTGCCGTCTGTTGCGAAGTAATCGAGATCGCTGAACTCGTGCTTCATCCCCTTCCCGAGGAGGACGAGCAGGAGCAAGGGGAGCCCAGGCAGGGCGGCGACGAATAGAAACCGGCGCAGGGGTCGCCGTGGTGGAGAATGGCGCTCGCCCATAGGCCCAGCTGCGGTTTAGTGGAACATGATGTCCATCCCGTAATGCGCCAATCCTTCCGTGATCGCAATGAAGATCAGGTAGAGGATGAAGACGAAGTAGGGGAGGATCACGGCGTTGCGCAGGTTCTTGCGCTCGTCACCGAGGTGCATGAAGGACATCACGATGTAGCCTGCCTTGCACAAAGTCAGCACGATGAAGGTCCACTTGATGGCGGTCCAAGTGAAGGTCTCCGAGCGCTTGAACATCACGCCCATGCCCACTTCGATGGCCGTGATGACCGAAAGGATGACCGTGACGAGGTAGATTTTTTTGCGAATGGCTACGCCTTCTTCTTCGCTGTGGTGGGCGTTGAGGGCGTAACTGTCGTTTACGATGAGGTCGTCGCGCTCCATGTCAGATGAGGTAGAAGAAGGTGAAAACGAATACCCAAACGAGGTCGACAAAGTGCCAATACAGGCCCACTTTCTCCACCATTTCGTAGTGCTTGCGGCGCTCCATGACCCGGTTGAGTACCAAGAAGAAGACCACGATGTTGATGATGACGCCGGAAAACACGTGGAACCCGTGGAACCCCGTGATGAAGAAAAAGAAGTTGCTGTATCCCTGTTGGGTGGCGTATTCACTGTGATTGATGCCCCCCCAATCTGCACCGAGGCCGGGGATGGGTGCGCCAAAACCAAAGTTCTCTGAGCGCGCGTTCCACAGCGTCATCATGGCGTCGCCCTCGACGAGGGTTTCATCTTCAATGTACTTGTTGAGCTTGAGGCCGTGCAGGTGGGCTTCGTGCGGGTGATCGCCGAGCTCGGTCAGCACGACATGGCCGCCCTCTTCTGAGAGGGGCACGCCCAATGGGTCCTGGAGGTGCATCTCCATGAGGTGCCCAAAGTGGTGGTCCATGTAGACGCGCTCTCCCGCTTGGAGGGTCATGTCTTCTCCGTTGGGTGCGGTGATGGTCACCTCTTTGGCCAAGTTGAAGAACCCGCCGCCGCCATGGATGAAGTGGCTCCATTCCCAGGCTTGTGAGCTCAAGAAGAAGATGCCGCCCACAATCGTCAACCCCATCCACTTCAATACGCTGGAGCGGTCGTTGCGGTGGCCGGCCTCCACAGCCAGCACCATGGTCACCGAACTCACGATCAAGATGAAGGTCATCAGGGCCACATAGGCCAAGGGATATTCGCCCTCAAGTCCTGGCAGGGCGCGAAAGGCTTGTTCACCGATGGGCCAAGGGTCTACCGCGCTCGCCCTCCAAAAGGCGTAAGCGATCAACAATCCTCCAAACGTCAAGGCGTCTGATACGAGGAAGTACCACATCATCATTTTGCCGTAGCTCACGCTGAACGGCGAGCGCCCTCCTCCCCAGAGGACGTCTTTAGAAATTGCTGCTTTTGCCTCTCCGGACATGACGCTGATTTGCGCCGCAATATTACGCCATACTCAATGGACGAGGAACAGGAATGCGAACAGGTATACCCACAAGAGGCCCAGGAAATGCCAATACACGCCTCCGGTGTGCAAGCGCACCGTGTCATTGGGGTGTATTTCCCCCTTCAAAATGCGGATGCCATTGACCACGAGATAGGCCAAACCGAGGGCGAGGTGGAAGATGTGTATGAGGATTAGGATGTACAGGTAACCCGAGGCAGAGTTGGAGGTTCGGGCCACATCGATGCTGATGTCCCTGACCATGAGAACGTCGTCGGGCGCGAAAATTTCTCCGGTCGACGGACGGAAATTCAGGGGAACCCCATCTTGGGTAATGGTGTAATCCTTGCCCCATTCAGCAGGCCCTTTCACGAGGTTGTCGATGCTGTTCCAGCGGTAGGATTTTGCTCCCGAAGCCAATTCATCCACTGTCCAGCCCATGCCTTTTTCTTGAAGGTGCCCCCATCCGTGCAGCTGCATGACGGTAAACGCGACACCCATGGCGAAGGTGATGGCCAAGAAGATGAAGCTCGCCTGGGTGTTTCCTTGCTTCATGGACCGCAAGCTGAGCCACATGGGCAGCGAGCTCAACAAGATGAGGACATTGCTGATCCAGAGATCGCGCGGGGCTTCGATGTGCACCCAATATTGGCCCACGTTGGAGACGATGTAAGCTGAAGTGAAGCCCGCGAAGAGCATGACCACAGCAAACAAGATGAAGTACATGAGCATCTTCTTGGTGCGCTCGCGAACCGCGGGGTCCAAGCCTTCGAAGACGTCAATTTTCCCAATGGGTGCTTCCGGAGTGGTGTCGGTGGAATTCATGGTCGGATGTACAAGGGTAGAACCATCGCCAGGCGCTGGGGTTCAGGGCATTTTGTCGAGTACGTACGTGAGTTGCACGATTGGGAGGTACAAGAAGCTCGCGAACATCAATTTGCGGGCGTCGGCGACCTCCAGGTTGCGCCACAGCCGAAAGGCGGGAACGCAGAAACCGACTCCGGCGAGCACGGCGATGACCAAGGCCGTGTCACCCACCATGGCATCGCCTCCGGGCAATGCCCAGGGCAGCAGGCTGGCGGGAATGCACAACATGGTGTAGAGCAGAATTTGGCGCGCGCTGGCCGCCGAGCGTCCTTCTTTGAAGGGCAGCATGCGGTAGCCCGCCTTGAGATAGTCCTCATGGGCCACCCACGCGATTGCCCAGAAATGGGGAAACTGCCACATGAATTGGACGGCAAACAGCGTACCGGGCTCGATGCCAAAGCGGTGCGTTGCGGCCACATAGCCGAGCATGGGGGGGATGGCCCCTGGAATGGCCCCGACCAACACGCTGAAGCCCGTGCGCGATTTGAGCGGCGTGTAGGCCAGCACGTAGCTCAACAGGGCGAGGAGCCCCAAGAGGCCCGCGCGCGTCCCGAGGTGGAACAGGGCGGCCAGACCGATGGTGCCGGCCACTGTGGACAGGATGGCGGCTGTGCGTACCGACATTCTGCCTGTGGGCAATGGCCGGTCTGCGGTGCGGCCCATTTTGGCATCGTTGCGGCGCTCAATGATTTGGTTGAAGCCGTTGGAGGCGCCCGTCAGGAGGTATCCACCGATGGTCAACTCGAGGAAGGGCAACAGCGCAATGGTGTCTGTGCCCATGAACCAGCCCAAAACGGCGCTCAAGACGACAAATGTGCCGAGGCGCAATTTGAACAGGACGGCGATGTCCTTGAGGAGAGAGGGGGATGGCACGGTGGTGGCCGACATGAAGCGGATGGCGAAATTAGGGTGACCCTACCAATCAGCACCGAGCCAAGGGCCTGTAGTGCGCAGTCCCAAAACGAAAAAGGGTTGTATTTCCGCTGATCCCTCGGCATCCAATCGCCGAAACTCCCCGCGGACAAAGGCCTGGACGCTCGACAGGCCGCTGAAATTGATTGGGCGGGCCGCATCGATCTGGAGCAGCAGCAGGGAGCGGGCGGTGCCGTTTAGCCAGAGGTAAGTTTCGGCTTGTCGGTCAATGTCGCCCACTTGTGGCAAGGATCCTGTGGGCGCATCGCCAAGGGGGTTGTCCCCCCGGGTGGAGGCTGTCAAGCGGCTGTGAAAGTTCCACTTTCCGCGCTGCGCCTGGACGGCGACACTGCCTTCCAAAAAATTGGCGCCAAGCGGATGGGCCAAGGGGGTCAGTCCGTTGAGGTAGGCGCTGGTCGGGGTGTAGTGGCTGTAGGTCCACGGCCTCACACCGGACAATTCGGCGCGCCAAGCCCCCCTCGGATACGTCCAGCAGATGCCGCCCAGCATGCCATACTTGTTGCCCCACCATCCGGTCGAACCCAGAATTTCCTCTACGATGAGCTCGTCCAACAGCAGTTGGCCATAAAGGAACCGCTGCTGCTTGTTTGTCGTTTTGCCCAGGCGCAGCTTTCCCTCCAGCCCGACAAGGGCGTTGTCCGAGCTGCCTTGGGCGTATTCGGTGGGCCTGATGCTGGTGAGCGGAAGCAAGTAATGTGGCTCGAATCTGCGCTGACCACCGTTGACATTCCACACGACGGCGCCCCACAGTGCTCCTGTGATGCGTTGGCCGAAGTCCACTTCGAGCCTGTGACTCACGACCATGCGCTCGATGCCCGTGCGCATGGTGCCCGTGGGGGGTATCCATGTCCGGGGATCTCCTGCGTTGTCGGTGGAGCAGTAGAAGCTGGGCGCGCCTTGCAGTGCTTCGATGCGGTGACGGTAACGCAGCCGGCCCCCGCTGTTTAATTCGGTTTGGAGAAAAGGCACAGGCGCCGCGTGCCTCCCCCTGAAGAGGGACCGCCTGCCCCAGCCGTCGTGCAGCGTATCCCGGCCCAAGGCGAGGTGCACCGAGGGAAGGGGGTGCCAGTCCCAGCGTGCCCGAAAACGGCGGGCCATTCGGCCTTTTCCGAAGCGGCTGTCGTAACCGGCTTCGAGGGCGCGCAGCATGGTTGGCCCAGCACCTTGCATGAGGTCCAGCGCAATGGTGCCGTCCCATTTCTGCGCATGGCCATGGGCTGAAATAGAGCCACGAAACAGAACGCTGCTGTTGGCCTCTCCACTAGAGAAGGTGCCGCCAACGGCACCGGGATGCAGGTTGAATTCGAGGGTGGACGCTGTATCGGGTGGCGTGGCTTTGGGCGCTTTGTCTTGCGCTTTCAGTCCAGCAATGGGCAGTCTGCAGAGACAGAAGAGGACCAAAATGAGCACCGCGCGCATGGGTGCAAACCTAATTCGTTGGTGTCGAAGGGACCGGACCCGAAGATGCTCCGGACAAACAGGGAGCCTGATCAGTGGCGTTGGACCTGCGAATTGCGCTGCGTGAGCCTTTGCATCGCGCGGACCTTTTCCATTCCGATGATCAACACGGGCAGCATGAATGCACAGCTGAGTAGGAGAAAAAAGGCCAGTGTGGGGTTCATTTCAGGAATGCAGAATCCCAACATGACCATCAAGGCGGTGTACCCATGAATGAACAGGGCGGCCTGCAGGTGGGTCATGCCCAAGTGCAACAGTTTGTGGTGCAGGTGCTGGCGATCAGCATGAAAAGGAGATTTCCCTTTCAGCGCGCGCAGGGTGAAAACGCGCAGGGTGTCCACCAAGGGATAGCTCAAAGTGGTCATTGCCAAAACCGGGAGTGAACGGTGTGCCCACATTTCGGGCACTTGGTCCAATGGGGTCTGCATGATGCTGATGGCCATGATGTAGATGAACATCCCCAAAATCAGTGATCCGCTGTCGCCCAGGAAAATGCGCGCTGGGGTAATGTTGAACAGGATGAAACCGGTCAGGGCGCCCGCCAGCGCAAGGCACAAAATGGTAAAGTCTTCTTGACCTGTCACCTGGAACCACAAGGTGCAGGCAATGGCAATGAGCAAACCATAGCCCCCTGCGAGGGTGTCGATGCCATCAATGAGGTTCACTGCATTGACCACAACGATGTAGACAAACAAGGAGAAGGGCACCGCAGCGATCGGTGAAATTTCTCCGAGACCGAAAAGCCCTCCAAAATCCGTAATGGTAAAGCCCCCGCCCATGATGAGGATACATCCCACGACCAATTGTGCCACCAGTTTTTTGATGGGGTCCAACTCGGTGAGGTCGTCCTTCAATCCGAGGAAAAATAAAATGATGGAGCCTGCGGCCAATCGTAAAAACGGAACGGCTTCAGCACCCTCGGGGGAGACCATCAAAGTGGTCGTAAACAAGGTCCCGATAAAAACCAATACGCCACCTAATCGGGGAACGCTTCGCTTGTGAACCTTGCGGTCCTGAGACGGCTCGTCAAGCAAGTTTTTCTGCAATGCGAGCTGAATGAGCGAAGGCATTCCGAGCATCACGATGATGAATGCAAATAGAAATGGCAACATGATTCTGGCTACGTGCAAGATACGACAATTTATGAGCGCGTACTACCGTAAGGGTTTATAAGGTTCCGGTTTAGCATGCAATTAGGAATATTCTCACAAGGCGTTTTTTAAGGGTCTGTTCAGTTGTTTGATTTGATTCTGATCTTCGTGTTTTTTTCCGGTGGTGATGGTAATAACGCCCGAAGGGATTCTATATCAGCCTTATACCAACTGAAACCTCATTTTGTCCCTTTTTATGGTCGTTTTATAATGGGGCGTTGCTGGCTTTGAGATCTTGCTTGACAGATTACTGTCACAGTAACTCCCCGAGCTTTCTGTATGGGGTCATTTTATTAAACGAAACACGTTTTCACACAGAAAACATGACGTTTAATGGTCAAAATGACTTTCTGTTGCGGATGACCGGTGAGCTGATTCCAAAGCTCCACCAGGACTTGCCGGTGCCAAATATGTGCATCCCGGACACGAATGGCGTGAGTGGGACCAGGGGTGGCCCCCATCTGTTGGGCCTTTGGCGTCCCCGTTTCATTCTTGCTGTGGGGTTGACGGCGTCTGCCGATCGCGTGGGAAAGTGGAGGGTGACCTTGTGTGCGACCTCTCCCGAAAATGTAATGGATGCTGTGTGGGTCGTCCCTGAATGTGAAGGAAGCAGGCTGGTTTCCATGCACAGGGTCAAGCCCCCAAGCCTGAATTCTTCGCCTTGGATGAGGGTAGGACGCAGTGCAGACCACGGCTGTATGCCGAGGGGACTCACGGGCAGGTTGGGATCGAGTGCTTCAGGGGTGGAGGCCCTGTGTGGCGCCCACTCCGTCCAAACGGTCCAATGTTCGCCCTGCCGAACGTGGCCCATGAGAAATTGGACCCTGTCCATTTCCTCAGCGTCTACCAGTGCATCATAGCGATCGTCGTTGGCAGGGTTGGTCCGCACTTGGCCGTACCAAGTAGAGTGCGGACGTCGCCATTGGATGTCCAAGCCTGAATGCCCAGCCAAGTACCAAGGGGTTTGAGGGGTTTGAAAATTCGGAACATGCCACGGTGCCATTCCAAGGGTCCAATCCCATGCGGCACTGCGTGAGGTCCCGCGGTTCAAGGCATCGGTCCAACGGGCGCTGATCAAGGAGATGTCGAGGCGGTTTTTGCCGCGTTGCACGGTCTTGGTGATGCTGCGGAGGCCGAGGCCAAGTGGATGGTAGCGGCCTTCTCGGGCGCCATCCGCCGGCAGTCGGTTCCTTCCGCGCTGACGGGATTGCACCCATCTCCAGGTCCATCCTTTGCCGAGGTCAACTTCAACAAGAAGAAAAGGGGCAGGTGCACGGGCACCGTTCCAGAGGATGTTGCGGCTGCCGGGTCCGAGTGAAGTGCTGCCCAGTCCCCATTGTAACCGTACGCGTTGCGAAGGGCGCGCGTCGAACCACACTTCGGCCAGGCTGTGGTCGAGCGTATACAGTCCGTTTTCTGCCGGTCTCAGTTTGCCTGTGCCCATGCCGGGGTAGGCGCCGGCGGCCAAGATGTATTCTGTTTCAGGGCCGACAAGCAGGCGTTGCATTTCCAGCACCTTGCCCCCGAAGCGGACCTTGTTGTCGATGTGTCCGGCATACCTCACGCCCCGGATGTTGCGGTGGCCTTGCTCGCTCAATGGGCCACCGGTTGCCTCGACCTGTCGAAAGTCCCTCGCGATTTCCACAACGGGGTCCATGGCCACCTCAACAGGTCCGTCCATGTACAGGGCGTGTCGGTGCCACCACGTGTCGCGCCCGCCTTCGGCTTCGGGAAGGGTGCGCAGGGTGTCATAGGGCAGAATGCCGGCATCGGCTGGCGTGGCCAGCGTGGGCATGCGCAGTCCGTTCGGGAGGCGATCAGGAATTGTGATTTGTCCCTGGCTTGTGAGGGCGCAGATCAGGCCGCAAAAGATGGGCAACAGGCATTGGGCCCATCGCAGAAAAGAGGACCGGGAAAGGTGCCTCGTTGGGGTCATTTGGCGCGGGCGGCTTCTGGCGCCTCGCGGAATTCAGCATAGACGCTGCGCAACCCATCCTCGAGGGCGATGCGGTGTTTCCATCCGAGGCTGTGGATGCGGCCGCAGTCCATGAGTTTGCGCGGTGTGCCGTCTGGTTTGTCACTGTCCCATTCAAGGGCACCTTCGAAGCCAACGATGCGGCTGATCATCTCGGCGAGGTCTTTGATCGGGAGGTCTTCACCTGTCCCCACGTTGACGAATGGTTTGTCGTCGTAGCGCTCCATCAAGAAAAGGCAGGCCGCTGCCAGGTCATCGACGTGGAGGAACTCGCGCCGGGGCGAACCTGTGCCCCAGCAAGGGACGGTAGCATCTGCATTGACCTTGGCCTCGTGGAATTTCCGGATGAGGGCGGGCACCACGTGGCTGTTGTTTAAATCGTAGTTGTCGCC
>DGOE01000111.1 GCA_002389295.1 Flavobacteriales bacterium UBA4474
TAAACCACAAGGTGGTTGCCATCAGGCCGGAGTAACTTCGCGCTCAAGAATTCAGGCAATGAACATGAAGACCCACCTCGCGCAGCTCGGACTCGCCGAAACCAACCCCGGAACCCAGATTGGAAAAACCAACCTGAGCACCGGAAACGACATCACCAGCATCAGCCCTGTTGATGGTGCCACCATCGGAAGCACAGGAACCTGCTCAGCATCGGATTATGAGCAGGCCATTGCCGCTGCCACGGCTGCAGGACAAGAATGGCGCAATGTTCCCGCTCCCCAGCGAGGAGAGGTTGTGCGCCTATATGGTGAAGCCCTGCGTCGGCACAAAGACGCCCTGGGGGCCCTCGTTTCATACGAAATGGGCAAGAGCCTCCAAGAGGGACTCGGAGAGGTCCAGGAAATGATTGACATCTGTGATTTCGCTGTGGGACTGTCACGCCAGCTGTATGGCCTGACCATGCACTCTGAGCGCCCCGGACACAGGATGTACGAGCAATGGCACCCCCTCGGTGTGGTGGGCATCATCAGCGCCTTCAACTTTCCCGTTGCCGTGTGGAACTGGAATACGGCGATCGCTTGGGTCTGCGGAAACGCGTGCATTTGGAAGCCTTCAGAAAAGACACCCATGACTGCCGTGGCTTGCCAAAACATTTGGAATGAGGTGACTGCCGATATGGACCATGTCCCACAAGGACTGTCTTGCGTGGTGCAGGGCGATTACAAAGTGGGTGAAATGATGACCAACGACAAGCGGGTCGCCATGATCTCTGCCACCGGCTCCATCCGCATGGGCAAAATCGTGGCACAAGCCGTGGCTGCGCGCCTGGGCAAGAGCCTGCTCGAATTGGGCGGCAACAATGCCATCATTGTAGAGCCTGATGCCGACCTTAAAATGGTGGTTCCCGGCACTGTTTTCGGCGCCGTGGGCACCTGCGGACAGCGTTGCACCTCAACGCGCCGCCTCATCATCCACAGCAGCATTTACGACAAGGTCATCGACGCCATCAAAAGCGCATACAGCCAGCTGCGCATCGGAGACCCGCTCGATCAAAACAACCACGTCGGTCCCCTCATCGACCATGACGCGGTCAACGCCTACTCTAAAGCCCTGCAAGACGTTGTCGCACAAGGTGGTCGCATACTCGTAGAAGGTGGTGTACTCGAGGGACCAGAATACAGCTCTGGCTGCTATGTAAAGCCCGCCATTGCGGAAGCAAACAACGACATGGCCATCGTGCAGCACGAGACGTTTGCGCCCATCCTGTACGTGATGAAGTACGACACCCTCGAAGAAGCCATCGCCATTCAAAACGGCGTGGTACAGGGCTTGTCTTCGGCCATTATGACCACCAACCTGCGGTCTGCCGAGCGTTTTCTTTCGGCCAGCGGCAGCGATTGCGGCATCGCCAACGTCAACATTGGAACAAGCGGTGCCGAAATCGGTGGTGCATTCGGTGGAGAAAAAGAGACCGGAGGAGGCCGTGAATCTGGCAGCGACGCTTGGAAAGCCTACATGCGCAGGCAAACCAACACCATCAATTACAGCACGGGATTGCCGCTTGCTCAAGGCATCAAGTTCGAATTTTGATGCGCTGGAGCCAGGCGCTCATTTGTTCCACGGCAGCGATCACTTGCGCCCTCGTGTGGGGGTGCGGAGGGGTTGAGGCTGAGCAGGTCTCTTCACCGAAAATGGCGGAAGGGGAGGGGGTGTTGGCCTTTTTTCTAAACGACTCGACCACAGTGCGCATACCCGGCGCAAAAACAGGCGCCACACTGACGCTGCGCAACGCGGAGGAACTGCTGACGCTCAAATCCAGCGATTCCCTTTGCTACCAGGTCCCCGTATTCAACGGGCGCGTTTGCCTTGATGAAAGCGGGGCGGGAACGTGGGCTGACATCTTGCGCACGGGCGATACCCCGTATGAAGTCCCGGTCCGCTGGGAAGCGTCCCCAACACCTCAAGCCGACAACTGGACCGACACCCTCGTGTGGCGACTCGCTTTTGGAGCAGAAGACCCTTGGTATGGGGACTTGGTGGTGCAGAAAGCGGCCAGCGGCGCCCTCAAAGGCACGGTAGAAACGGCAACGGGTGACTTCCGGTTTTTGCATGGCGCCTTGCGCGGTGACACCCTCGCCCTGCAGACGTTTGATGGAGCACACCTGTTTCATTTCTCAGCCACCCTTGCGGCCGACAGCCTACACGCGGGTTGGTTCGCCAGCGGATCACACTACGGGACACCCTTTGTTGGGTGGCCCAAAGGGCCTGCCGATGCGCACTTGTCTGAGGGGCAACAGGCCCAATGGACGGGGCTTCCGGTCACCTATACTGGCAAAAACCTGGTGGCCTCCAACCAATCCTGGAAATGGGAGCGGGGAGGTGACACCGTGCACGTTGTGAGCATCATGGGAAGCTGGTGCCCCAACTGTATGGATGAGCACCGACTTCTCAAGCAACTCCTGAACGATCACAGCAACGTGCGGGTCCACACGCTGGCCTTTGAGCGGGGAACAGAACGAGACAACGGAGAAAAAACCGCACTCAACCGGCTCAAAGCCTATTCTGAAGAAATGGAGCTTTGGCGCTATGAAGGCCGCTGGGACATCACCCTTGTGGGCCCAGCTTCCAAAAAAGAAGCGCAGCAGCGCCTTCCCTTTTTGGACAAAGTGGTCAGCTTCCCGACCACGGTCATCCTTCACCCGCAGTCAGACCAACCCTGGGTTCACTCGGGGTTCAATGGCCCGGCCACCGGGGCCAAGTTTGACCTCGAGAAAAAGCGGTTCTACGCCGCGATCAACGGTCCGTCGGAAAGTCGTTGACCCTGTCTACCAGCAGCTTGTTGTCCCTGTTGGCGACCTCCCAGGAGGTTAGAAAAACCAAGCGGCCGATTTCTGCCATTTTGGGGTAGCGCACCTTGTCGGGCGTGTCGCCAATCCCGTGGTAATCCTCGTGGACACCGCTGAAATAGAAGATCACGGGGATGCCGTGTTTGGCAAAATTGTAATGGTCGCTCCTGTAATAAAACCGGTTCGGGTCATCCGGCGCGTTGAAGGTGTAGTCCAAGCTCAAGCCAATGTGTTCCTCGTTCACTGCCTCGCTGATCTCGTGCAGTTCGCTTGAGAGCTTGTCGCTTCCAATCAGGTAGACATAACGGTCGTCGTCCGCGTGGGCCTCGTCAAACCGGCCGACCATGTCCATGTTGAGGTCGCATACGTGCTGATCCAGCGGAAATGCCGGATGATCCGAATACCACTCGGAACCCAACAGCCCCTTTTCTTCTCCCACAAAAGCCACAAACAAGACCGATCGACGCGGCCCTTGGCCTGCGCGGTGCGCCGATGTCCATGCGTCGACGTTTTCCAGAAGACTGACCGTACCGCTGCCGTCGTCATCGGCTCCGTTGTACACCTCACCTTCTTTCTCATCGACACCCACATGATCATAGTGGCTGGTCAGCACGACAATCTCCTGTGAAAGACCGGGGTCGGACCCGGGCAAGAGGCCCCAGACGTTGGCGGCAGACACCTTTTCATCCTTGCGTGCGAGGCTGAGCTCCATTGCGCCCAACGCGGTGGATTTCAGCTTGCGCTTTGGCCACTTCTTTTTGATGTCCTTGATGGACTTCCATCCGCTGGCGCGCAGCAAGACATCCTCCGACACAATCAGCGTGGGCAGGTCCGTGCCCTCTCCCTCTCTGTTGACATCCAAACGCATGCGTTCTCGGCTCAACCAAGGAACCAGGCGCGACTTCAGGGTGACAAATTCTGGCGACACCATCACAATGGCCGCGGCACCCAAGCTATCGGCCAGGTTGCGCTTCATGGAGGGGTCCTTGCTCCACCGGCTCTCTTCCTTTGTTCCTGAAAGGACATAGCCCTTTTCCGCGCTTCCGGGCTCACCCGACAACAGGATCACCGCCTTTCCTTTGACATCGACACCGGCGTAATCGTCCCATCCAGGCGTTTGAATTCCGAACCCAACGAATACAGCCTCGGCATTCAATTCCTGCACCTCTATTCCCGGGTAGGGGACAAAGTCGTTTTTGAAGGTGAGTTTTTCGTCACCCAACGAGAGGACACCCCCTTTGATCGCGCTGACCTTTAGCGGAACCTCTTGGAAGTAACTCCCGTTGACAGGTTCCAACCCCATGCTTTTGAACTGCTCAGCCAGGTATGCTGCGGCCTTGCGCTGCCCCTCTTTTCCGGTTTCCCGGCCCTCCATGGAGTCGGCAGCCAGTATGTAGAGGTGGTCAGAAAGCGACTCCGCAGTGATGGTCTGCGCCCATTGCAAAGCGCTGTCCAACGACTGCAACGTTTGTCCTTGCGCCACCTGCACAACTGCAAAAGAGGTGAGGAGCGTGAAAAGGGGAAAGAAATGTTTCATGCGCATCGGATTTTGGCGACGCGACGCTGGTGTCGGCCACCTTCAAATGGTGTATCAATAAAAGCCTGGACACATTCCAAGGCATCGGGAATGGCGATGAACCGCGCCGGGAGGCACAGCACATTGGCGTCGTTGTGCGCCTTTGCCAACATGGCAATATCCGGCCGCCAAGCTATGGCTGCCCGGATATTGGGGTGTTTGTTTGCCGTCATCGCAACGCCGTTGGCTGACCCGCAAATGAGGATACCCAAAGCACCTCCACCAGCGACCGCTTCTGCCAAGGGATGTACGTGGTCGGGGTAGTCCACACGCTCTCCAGTTGCAGTGCCGTGATCGGTGATCTCAACACCGCGGTCTTCCAACCAATCCATGAGTGCCTGCCTCAAATCTCCTGCCGCGTGGTCATTTCCAAGGTGAATCCGCATGCTTCGAAGTTCCCGCATTCCGAACGAATGCGCAATTCACAGAAACTTGTGAATTCGCACCAATCGATGTGCGTAACCCAAGCGAAAAAAAATTTGGTAAAGTGACCCTCTTGTAGGCTTGTACAAACCCGCCATGTAATCGCCTCCAAAAACACCTTTCTTCTCCCTTTCATTCCCACACGATCTGCCACTCTATGCACACCTTCGATGGTCATCAATTGCTTCGATTGCGGTTATCACCAAGGCGGTAAAAAATGTGGATACCTGGTTCACTTTCTTGATTTACAGAGATGCACTCCCGTACAAAACGAATGAAAAGTTGCACTTCCCTGTGCATGAACATCGCCTCCAAGTGAAACCGCATCGAGTTTTCATCACTGTCAACAGACCTATGACATCTATGGTTTCTTTTCTAAAGAGAAATCTATTCTTATAGGTTGAGTAAAAACCTCCAGTCAATCTGATGGACGTTGGGTGATGGCTTCCCAACTTGCAGATGTGTTCGGGCTTTTCAAAATCGGTGCAAGTGCATGTCTGCTGTTGGGTGTGACAGCGTGTGCGCTTGCTCAGGATACAACGCAAGTTGAATATCGGTTTGCCAATGGATCGGTGAGCAGTCGTGGCGGTTTGGTTGGAGGGGTGCCAGCTGGGTATTGGATGTCGTTTTACGAGGATGGTACACGGAAGAGTGAAGGCAATTGGGAGGGCGGTCTTTTGGATGGGGAATGGGTGTTTTACGATGAAGCCGGGCGGGTGGAAACAACGTTGAATTACCGGTTGGGTGAGAAAGATGGAGAGGAAATAAGGTGGGATTCGCTGGGTGTGAAGGTGCGCTCTTTGCCTTGGAACAGAGATACACTGGATGGTTGGGAACGGGGATTTGACCAGGAGGGGGTAGAAGTGGAGCAGATTCCTTGGAGTGCGGGAAGCAAGGATGGGGTGGCCTTGGAGTATGCATCGGTCAATGGAACTCAAGAGCGCATTGTCCGTCGGCTGGGTTATCGCGGCGATTTGCTGCGGTGGGTGGAAGACGTAAACAGGTATGACGATCAGGGGCGACAGACGGGAAAATGGATGTCCTTTTGGTCCAGTGGTAGGGTGAAATCTGAAGGGCCATATGCCCGGGGCAGGCGCGAAGGGGTCTTCAAATTCTTCAATAGAAATGGAGATTTGGAGCGGACGGAGACCTACAAAAATGGGGAGCGTGTGGTCGATGCGCCAGAGGCTGTTGCACTGGATTTGCGCAAGGCGTTTCACCCCAATGGAACAGTATCGAGATCAGGACCGTGGCGCGAGGATACTCCCATGGGGACGCACAGATTTTTTGATGAGCAAGGCCATTTGGTGCATGTCAAAGTGTTTAGGGAAGGGGTGTTGAATGCCACGGGATCGTTGGACAGTTTGGGCAGGAGAACAGGTGACTGGACTTTGTTTTATGCTTCGGATGGAAAGCGCAAGGCGGAAGGCCCGTATTTGGAGGGCAAGCGCCATGGGGAATGGAAGTATTACGCTACGGATAGCCGTTTGGAGCAGGAAGGGGAATTCAGGATGGGCGAATGGCATGGACAGTGGCGGTGGTTTCACGCGGATGGAAGCTTGCATCGGGACGAGCGGTACAGAAAGGGCCGGGAGGATGGATTTTTTGTGGAATTATCTGAAGCAGGCGACACGTTGGCGGTGGGGGATTATGAGCGTGGATTCAAGCAGGGCCGGTGGACTGAACACGTCAATGACGACCGCAGGGTGGGTGCGTATTTGGACGGAGAACGGGATGGGTTGTGGACACATTCCGCAATGGATGGCGGTATCCGTTTTGAAGGCGCCTATGTGGCGGGCATTCCCACAGGGCAACACATCACGTTTTGGCCGAGCGGCGTGCGTGCTTCAGTGGGATCGTTTGAAGGTGGGTTGAAAGACGGGAATTGGCGTTATTTCGATGCCAATGGTGTCTTGCGGTTGGTGCGGCAGTACAAATCGGGCCGAATTGTCAAGGTAAACGGCACCAAGACGGACAAATGACAGCGCTGAAAAAGGACCAAGAAGAAAGCGGAGGGTGGCCATCTGGATGGATGGACGCACTGCCTTCAGCGCTTTTTCTTTTGGATGGGGATGATATCGTCAAGGCCAACGACAGGGGGTGCTTTTTGCTGGGCATTGAGAATGGATTCAAACCGTTCAATTGGCTGGCATCAACAGCTTTCAAGTGGCGGGACGAGGACAGGTCTTATTTTGATGACCGGTGGAAGGATGTCGCGGTGGAAGACCGGGTGCCCATCAGAATGGAACTGGAGGTGCACAGGACGGCCGAGCAGCACTTTCAATGCGAAATACGGCTGTCTCCAGGCCCGGAAGGCAGGGGAATGTTGCAGCTGGTAGACATCAGTGAGCAGCGGTTCCGTCAGCAGGCATTGCAAGACAGAGAGGCGCATTACAGAAGACTCAATGACATTGCCCAAGAAGGCATTGTGTTGGTTCAGGATGGCGTGGTGTTGGATGCCAACTCCCGTTTTCTGGTCATGCTGGGTGTCAAACATCCGGAAGAAGTCGTGGGTGACAAGATTGCGAAACTGGGGTTTCAGCGGCTTGGAAACCTGGAGCCCATATCGGGTAGCGGCGTTTTTGACAGAGCGGACTGGACGCTGACCAACCGGTTGGGAGAAGTCCTTCACCTGGACATTGGGAAGGGCAAATTGGAGGATGGCTCCGAGGTCTGGATGATGTACGATGTCTCGGACAGAAAGCGGATCGAATTCGACTTGGTTCAGGAGCGCGAGCGGTTTCGGTTGTTGGTACAGAGCTCACCCAATGGCATTGTCATTTTGGTCGATGGGTTGATTCGTTATGCCAATCCTGTTGCAGAGTCATTGTTTACGGACGGCAGCGAAGAGTTGGAAGGCGCCAAGTTTGCGTCTTTATTTCCCGAAGACCTGGTCGGACAAGTGGAGTTGAGTACCCGACAAGCCAGACAAGGAAAGGAGGTTCAAGAATGGGAGGTTGAGCTCAAGACCAACCAGCGCCGGGTGATGTTGAAGTGGAGACTGACCATTTTTGATGGTCAGCCTGCTGTTCAGGTCAACTTGTCGGACATGACAGACCGCTACTCGCTGATGCAGGAGCGGATCAGGGCAGAATTGGCAGAGGGAGCCAATGAGCAATTGACACAGCAAATCGAGCAGCGCATTGCGGCAGAATCTGCATTGAAGAACGCCACGGCGCGCATGCGGTCCATTGTGGAGTCGGGTGAAGACTTCATCATTTGGACAGAGACAGAGGCACATGAGGTGACAAGTGGCAACCTGAACTTCAAGAATTGGTTGGAGCTGAACCCTGAGGAGGAGTCGCAAGACGCGCTGACGACAGCGTTGCGCGAGAAGGTGGTGTCGAGCAAGGGTTTGAACGGCTTTGATCTGGATGACCGGTTTTCACGGGCATTGGATGGCAAACCACAGCGCTTTGAATGGTCGGTGGGAAAAGTGGAGACAGGAGATGATCGGCGGTGGTTGCAGTTGTTTTTGAACCCCATTGACTCACCCCACGGCAATCGGGAAATCAGTGCCATCGCTTATGACATTACCGAGCGAAAGAAGATCGACCGAAGGATTAGAGAAGCCCTGAAAGAGAAGGAAATCCTGTTGCAGGAAGTCCACCACAGGGTGAAGAACAACCTACAGATCATCCATTCCATCCTGAATCTTCAGAAGAAATTTGTGGACGATGACAAGGCGATTGTTGGCTTGGAGGAGATCCAAAACCGGGTGTCGACGATGAGCATCATACACGAGACGCTGTACCAAAACACGGACGTGTCTCGCATTGGGTTTCCCAGCTACATCACCAGGATCGCAGGGAACATCATTCAGGGGTATCAAAGCGAAACCAAAGTCGAGCTGGTGACGGAGCTTGAGGACTTGGAAGCTCCTCTGGATCAGGCTATTCCGTGCGGTTTGATTTTAAATGAATGGGTCTCCAACGCGATGAAATACGCGTTTGAAGGCAGGGAAAACGGCACCATTATGGTCAAGCTGTCGGCCCATGATGTGCCCGAAGATGAAGGGTCTGAGGATATTTATATCGAGGTCAAAGATGACGGCATAGGATTGCCTCCAGACTTTGACTGGAACACGCGTGACTCCTTGGGCTTGTACCTGGTGCAGGCGTTGAGCGAGCAGCTGGATGCGGAATTGAAAGCGGAATCTGACGAAGGAACGCGGTTTTTGATTAGATTTCGCCGACCCAAAAACCTGTTTGACGGATAAACACCTGCAATCCATCGAACAATTCCACACAGGTTCAGGGGATAAACTGAAACCTTACTATGTCCATCAACATTTTGGTCATTGAAGACGAGAGCATCGTCCGCAAAGACATTGAGCAAACGCTCGAAAAAATAGGTTATAACGTTGTTGCTTCAGCGGACAACGGAGAGGACGCCATTGACCTGGCTGTTCGATATCGCCCCGAAGTGATCCTCATGGACATCATGCTCAAAGGCGACATGAATGGCATTGCGGCGGCTGAGGAAATCAAGCGGACACTCGATGTGCCCATCATCTTTTTGACGGCTTACGCGGACCGCAGCACGTTGGGTGAGGCCAAGCTGGCTGAACCACACGGTTATGTGTTGAAGCCGTTCAAGGATGTGGACTTGCAGACGAGCATTGAGATGGCCATCCACAAGTTCGCCAAAGAACAGGAGGCCCGGTTGGAGAACGAGTTCCTCCGCAACATGGCGGAGCACAAGGAGACGGCGGAGTATTTGTTTGTGAAGAACCGGAGCCGGCTGATGAAGATTGACCACAATGACTTGCTCTTCATCGAGGCGCTGAAGGACTATGTCGTGGTGCACACGCCAGAGCAGAGCTACACCATCCACAGCACGATGAAGGACGTGGAGAACAAGCTCAATGAGCGCCGGTTCATGCGTGTACACCGCAGTTACATTGTAAATCTCGACGCGATCCACAGCATCAAATACTCCATGATTCAGGTGCGGGACATGGAGAAGGAAATCCCCATTGGGGGCAGCTATAAAGACCTGCTGGCGAGCAGGATCAACCTCTTGTGAAACCGCCGAAAGCGGACAAAAGAAAACCCCGGAGATCTCTCCGGGGTTTTTTTTGCTCCCCCACCTGGACTCGAACCAGGGACCTACTGATTAACAGTCAGTCGCTCTAACCAGCTGAGCTATAGGGGAATGCTCATCCCTTTGTAATAAGGGTCCGCAAAGATACGCGGTTTCAGCAATCATTGCAACGTCAGCAAGGGCGTAAAGGTGTCCACTATCTTTGCCACTGACTTCATTGACATGTCCTTTGATTCTTCTTCGGTGCTCGTGGTGGGCACGGTGGCGTTTGATTCGATAAAAACCCCCTTTGGTTCGCGTGAGCGGATTGTTGGAGGGGCGGGAACCTACATCGGTTGGTCCGCAAGCCAAATGGGCGTGAGCGCCGGTTTGGTCAGTGTAATCGGCGATGATTTTCCAGCAGCGGAAGTCGACGCGATGAAGGAAGCGGGCATGATGTTCGATGGCGTCGAGAAAAAGGCGGGCGAGCGCAGTTTTTTCTGGTCCGGCTCGTATCACATGGACATGAATGGGCGGGACACCCTGGAGACTGAGCTCAATGTGTTGGCTGCATTTGAGCCCGTGATTCCGCAAGATTGGAAGGGTGCAAAATGGTTGATGCTCGGAAACATTGACCCGAAGCTTCAGATGTCGGTGTTGGATCAATTGGACAACCGGCCAGAAATAGTGGTGTTGGACACGATGAACTTCTGGATGGACATCGCCATGGAACCACTCAAGGCCGTGATCGCGAGGGTGGATGTGTTGACCATCAATGACGAAGAGGCGAGACAGCTGTCCGGAGAGCGGAGCCTGGTCAAGGCGGCGCGTTGCATTTTGGGCATGGGTCCCCGCTACTTGATCATCAAGAAGGGGGAACACGGCGCCATGCTGTTTCACGCAGATGGTGGGGAGCTGGAGTACTTCTATTGCCC
The DNA here is from genome assembly GCA_002389295.1 of Flavobacteriales bacterium UBA4474. Taxonomy (GTDB): domain Bacteria; phylum Bacteroidota; class Bacteroidia; order Flavobacteriales_D; family Sanyastnellaceae; genus UBA8752. Next base: position 10,807 of record DGOE01000111.1, read on the forward strand.
GGCACTTCCTCTGGAAGATGTCGTCGATCCTACGGGCGCGGGAGACACGTTTGCCGGGGGGGTTATTGGACACCTGGCCGCTCAGCGCAAGACGGACTTCTCCACGATGAAGGAGGCTGTTGTGATGGGCAGCGCCTTGGCGAGCTTTACCTGTGAGGCTTTTGGCACAGAGGGCATACGCAGCGTGAGCAAAGCGGCGCTGAACGCGAGGGTGGAAGCCTTCCGCAAAATGACGGTGTGGAACGAAAGCCGGGTCGAACGGCCGGTAACGGTCTGATTACGGGGCCAAGCTGATCCTCAGCGCAGGGTCCACGGGCGATCCCGATTCCCACCACTCAAAGTGCAAATGGGGGCCTGTACTGTGGTCTCCGGAATTTCCAATGATGGCCACGACATCTCCGCTGTTTACGCGGTCTCCAGTTGTCACGTCGAGCCGGCTGTTGTGCATGTAGACTGAGAGTCGGTCATCGCTGTGTTGGATGATGACGGTGTGGCCACCACCAGCCGTGAACCCAGCAAAAATTACGGTTCCTGGTCCCACAGATTTGACGGGGCTGTTGGCGGGAGCCACCAGGTCTACCCCCCAGTGCCCGAGAGAGGGGTTCCAGGCGTCAGAAACCCGGCCGTCCACAGGGGACATCCAGATGCCAGCATCGGCGAGTCCACCCGGTTCGCCGACGGCAAAGGCGTCTTCTTCGGAAACGCGGTGGCGCAATTGTTCCAATGAACGGTTGCGCAGGGCATCAGTGTTTGCGCCTGAGTCTTCAGCGGCGGTCAGTGATTCTGTAGAAAAATCCGGCTGTGGAACGCGGCCTTCGAGCACGGCCAACATGTTTTTGAGGTAGCGGGATTGGACGTCCAGTTCGCGCGACAAGGAATCCGTGAGGCGCCAAGCTTCCGCTTGCATCCTCTTGGTTTCAGAAGAAGTATATCCGGGAACAGCCCATTCGCGCATGGGGGTATAGGCCACCGTGACATAGGTCAGGGCGATGATGGCAAGGACGGATCCCAAAGCCAACCAGCGCAACTGGCCAGGCTTGACCCGCAGGGCCCATTTTTCCTCAAACGTGCCCTCTTCCTGTAGAATCAAACGGTACCTGTTCTTGGGTTTGGGTGTGCGTTGCGGTTTCTTTTTGGGCTTCATCTGGCGTCAAAGATGGCTGACAACCGAAGACTGTCTCCGGTATTTTGTCAGTGGGCCGGTCTGATTGCAATATTTTCGCGCCTTCGGAGTTGGCAGGATAGCCCAACACAAGATGCAGCAATCCCAAAATAAAGTCGGCACAGGATGTCCAGACCGTCAGCGGTCAGCGGTCCGCCCTTTTGCGGTGGCACTGGGGGTGTTGTGCTTGTTGGTGAGTTGGTCTGGCTGCTCGACCCAGCGGGATGGCCGGTTCTACAGGGCTTACCACAACACAACTTCGAGGTTTAATGGCTTTCACTTTGCCCGCTTGGCGATGGAGGAGGCGGACCAGAAGTTGGCTGAAACCCATGACGAAGACTGGGACGAGGTCATTCCGCTGTTTATCTACGGGACGGAAGACCAGGCGGACTTCCTCTATCCACTGATGGAAAGGGCCATTGAAAAATGCTCCCGCGTGGTGGACCGTCACGCCATGACACCGCCGTCAAGTTTGAAAAAGGATTTCAAGCGTCCGCAACTCAACCGGTGGATCGACGACAACTACACCATCATTGGCAAGGGCCACTTCTATAAAGGGGACTTTGTCAAGGCCGAAGAGGTGTTCAAGTATTTGCAGCGCAAGCACAAGGAGCCAGACAGCCAGGTGGCTGCCGCCGCGTGGTTGGCCAGAACCTACATGGAGCTGGAAAACATGCCCAAGGCCAATTCGGCGCTGCTCAAAGCGGTGGGGGAGCGGGACGCTTCAGACGAACTGAGGGCAGACGCTTTCCTTGTTCAAGCAGACTTCTTGCTGACGCAGGACAACTTTGAGGAAGCGATGGCGTCGATAGAACGGGCCATTCCCATGATCAAGAAGAAGCGCGATCGCGCCCGTCCGCTCTTCGTTCTCGCCCAATTGAAGCAGCGTTACGGCCGCAAGCAGCAGGCCATTGACCTTTTTGAAGACGTGGTCAAACTGCGGACGCCCTACGAGATGGAGTTCCAAGCGCGCATGCAGCAGGCTTTGGCGTACGACCGCCGGGGGGGCATGAGCGAGGAGGTGAGGGAGCTGTTCTTTGATATGCTCGATGACGACAAGAATGAGGAATACCGAGACCAGGTGTTCTATGCCTTGGCGCAAATTGAGCTGGAGGAATTGAACCGCGATGAGGGCATGGGCTATTTGCGCGATGGATTGGCCGAAAACTCCGGCAACCGCCGTCCGCGCATGAAGTGCTTTTTGTCGCTGGCCGACCTGCACCTCGAGGACAGGGAATACGAATTGGCACAGGCGTATTATGACAGTACGCTGGCCAACATGGACGAGGACCACCCCCGGTATGCCGAGGTTCGCAACAACGCGCGGAGCTTGACGGAGTTGGTGGAGCAGCTCAGGGTAATTGTTCGCAACGACAGCCTGCGCGCCCTGTGCAACTTGGACGAAGACGAGCGGTTTGCGCGGTTGGAGGACATCATCGAAGACTTGCGTCAGGCACAAGAGGAGGCTGCAGCTGAAGCCGAGCGATTGGCTGAAGAGGCGCGCGCTGACGACCTGAATGCACCGGGGAGTGCGACGGCTTTTTGGCCCTATAACCCGCGCCTTCGGACTTCTGGACAATCATTCTTTGTGGACAGGTGGGGAGACCGACCGCTTGAGGATGATTGGAGAAGGAGTAGAAAAATGGCCTCTGCCTTTGGTACCATCGAGGAAGTGGCGGAAGACGTGGCGGCGGGTGATTTGCTGGCTTCCGGAGGTGAGTTGCCCACGCCAGAACAGCTCATGGAGGGGCTTCCTTGTTCGGAGGAAGAGCGCGCCGAAGCCGATGTGGAGACAGCGACGGCGGTCTATCAAAGCGGCGTCATTTACAAGGAGAAGCTCGAAGACGCGGACAACGCGATTGAGTCTTGGGTCGACCTGATTGACCGCTATGAGGAAAGCGCGGAGCACCCCCTTGGGCACTACCAATTGTACCGTACCTATCTCTTTTTGGAGGAAACCGAGAACTACACCAACCCCTTTTGTGGCACCTGTAATTCGCAGTACTGGGCGGATCAGATTTCGTTGCGTTATCCCGACAGTGAATGGGCCCAGCTCGTGGAGGACCCCGACTTTGTGGACTTTGAAGAGCAGCGGAGGTTGGACGAATTGGCGGCTTATGAAGCCCACGTCATCCGGTATTATGCCCAAAAGGATTACCAGGATATTCTGACCGAAATCAACGCAGCCCTCGATACGGTGCCCGATCATACCCAGTCGTGCCGGTACAAGTTTCTCAAGGCGCAGTGCATTGGTTGGCTGGACGGAAGGGCCAGAAGCCGGGACAATTACATCGAAGCGCTCAAGGAGGTGGTGGCCTCATGTGACTCTACCGAACAAGCCCTTGCCGCCCAAGAAATATTGGCGGGCTTGGGGGCCGGTGAGGAGAAGGCTGACAAGAAGACGGATGTGGTGCCGAGCCTTCCGGAAATGGGCAATTTCACCGACAAGCCGGTATTGGAGCATTATTTCGGGGTGGTGATTCCGGTGAAGGATGGAGATACCGAGTCGGTCAAGGCGGCGCTCTCGGACTTCAACCGGCAATACTTTGCCAGCAACAAGCTCAAGGTGACGAGCAACCTGCTCGACCGGGAGAACCAATTGGTGTTGGTCAAGCAATTCGTCAGAAAGGACCGGGCCATGGATTACTATGGCGTGCTCACCGGGAACCGGGAGTCCATGATCGAGTTCAACACCAGCGGATACAAGACCTTTGTCATCCACACGGAGAACTATGTGGAGCTCTTCAAAGGCAAAGATGTAGAGGGCTACCTCCGCTTTTTTGACCAGTATTACCTTCGGGATTCAAAGTAAGGGCACTTGGTGTCCCATTCGAGAGCGCACATGGCAAGACAGCGTACGACCAACGTGTCCCTGGACCAGGGCATCAACCGCATCGTGGAGGGCACCCATGTCGAGGGCAGCATTCGCAGTGAAGGCAGTATCCGCATTGACGGCTCGTTCAAAGGGGACATCCATACGGCTGCCCGATTGGTGATTGGCGCAAGCGGTAAGGTTGAGGGTCGTGTGGACTGCATGGACTGTGAGTCCGAAGGGTTGGTGCTCGGGGAATTGCGGGTGGCCGGCTTGTTGAGCCTCAAAGCTTCGAGCCGCGTAGATGGAGAGATTCAATACGGCAGGATGGCGGTTGAGGCCGGTGCCCAGATTGTCGGAACGTGTCGGCTTGATGCAGAACCGGAGATGCAGGTTGCATCCGAAGAGCACAGTGCTTCCAAGACAAACAATGCCGAACAGACCCCCCTCCAGCAATCGGCGTGAAGACCGGTCTCGGTCTATGGGAAATATGGGAATGGCCTACACATTGGCCGCCGGAATAGGCGGTGGAGCATGGTTGGGTTGGAAATGGGATGCCGCAGCGGGCCACAAAGTGGCTTGGGCCACCGCGCTGTGTTCCTTGTTGGGCCTGGCCGCTGCCTTTACCATTGTTTTTAGGGGGTTGAACCGATGAAGTTTTTTGTGTTGGTGGCGCTGACTGCGCTGGGATCGTTGTTGTTGATCCACACGCTTGACCCCCCTTTGATGACGGACTCCGTGCGCATGCCACTGACCATTTTGGTGGTGACTTTGGCGGCGCTTACCCTGTTCTTGGAGCGCTGGCTCAGGCCTGGTGAGGGTGGTCGACCGGGTGTTCAGGTCAGAAAAGTGATGGGCCTGACCATGATCAAGATGTTTTTGATGTTGGGGATCATTCTGGCCTACCTGTTGGCGGGAATGCCCGACCCCAAAGTGTTTGGCGTCGCTGCCTATTTGGTGTACCTGTCGTTTACGGGGATTCTCGTTGCGGAATCCATGCGCCATGTGGCGCCACCCACGGACCCGCGTTGATACTTATTTGCTGCACTTTGAATCCGGTGCAAGCGGGAAGGAAATCGGGCACTATCTTCGCACTCAAATTCGCAGAAAGCGATCATGCACGCCCTCCCCAACCGTATTGAGCGGAGTTGTTTGAAAGGTCTGTCCTTGGGCATTTTCCTTCTCGCGTTGGGAAGCGTCCAAGCGTCCAGCGAGCACGGAGATGAAGGAGACTTCAACCCGAGCGAGTTTATCATACACCACATTGCAGATGCGCACGAAATTCACCTGATGGGTGGCGTGCACATTCCGCTTCCTGTCATCGTGTATGCGCCGGAGTCTGGTGCGTTTGACATCTTCATGAGCAGTGTGTTTCATCACGGGGCGCACCACGGCGCATCGGGGTTGTGGTACACGTATGACCACGGGGTGTTGGCGGCACATGACCACGACCCTTCGGGACACAGCCACGGAACGGACCACGGTCACGGAGAGGAAGACCATGCGGACCACGGCCATGGTGAGGGCCATCATGCCGGTGGTGTGGACATAGTCGACCTGTCCATTACGAAGAGCATTTTCGGCATGTTGCTGATGATGGGCTTGGTGCTCGTGCTTTTCGGAAGCGCCGCCCGGGGCTACTCGAAAAGAAAGGGCCAGGCGCCCAAGGGACTGCAGAACGCACTGGAGCCGCTGATTTTATTCCTTCGTGATGAGGTGGCCGTACCCAGTATTGGCAAGAAAAAGGCAGACCGCTATCTGCCCTTCTTGTTGACGGTGTTCTTTTTCATCTTCTTCAGCAACCTGCTGGGCCTGATTCCTTTTATCGGAGGTTTCAACATCACAGGAACGCTGGGCATCACCATGGTGTTGGCCGGTTTGGTTTTCATCATCACCACTTTTTCCGGCAACAAGCATTATTGGGGCCACATCCTCTGGCCTCCCGGGGTGCCGCTTCCCATCAAGTTCATCCTTGTGCCGATTGAAATCGCCAGCATCTTCATCAAGCCAGCGGTGCTCATGATTCGTTTGACGGCGAACATCACGGCGGGTCACATCATCATTTTGTCCTTCACTTCGCTCATTTTCATTCTGGGGAACCAGTTTGGGCAAGGTGTCGGCATGGGTACGGGCGTTTTTTCAGCGCTCTTCATGATTTTCATGTACCTGATCGAATTCCTGGTTGCCTTCTTGCAGGCATATGTATTTACCCTCTTGGCCGCACTGTACTTCGGTGAGGCCACCCAGGAAGCACATCATTAAGACAACACAACCAACCCAAATCCATACACCATGGAACTCGCAATGATCCTTTTGGAATCTATGAATCAGGGCCTCGCAGGCCTCGGAGCCGGAGTGGCAGCTATTGGCGCCGGTATCGGTGTGGGCCGCATCGGCGGATCCGCACTCGAAGCCATGGCCCGTCAGCCTGAAATGAGTGGAGACCTTCGGGCCAACATGATTGTGGCAGCCGCTCTCGTTGAGGGTGTCGCGCTGTTCGCGGTCATCGTCTGTCTGCTGGTCGTCTTCGCTTAATCGCTAGCGCACTCCGACATGGATGCGTTGTTGACACCCGCTTTTGGTTCTGTCGTTTGGGCGACGGTCTCTTTTTTGGTGGTCCTTTTCTTGCTCCGCAAGATGGCATGGGGCCCCATCCTCCAAGGTCTGAAAGACCGTGAGGAGGAAATAGAGGGCGCCCTGAATGCAGCCAAAGAAGCACGGGCTGAAATCCAGAATCTGCAATCGGACAACGAGCGCCTGTTGCAAGAGGCCCGTGCTGAGCGGGACGGCATGTTGCGCGATGCGCGGGACATGTCTGACCGCATGGTGGCAGACGCCAAGGGCCTCGCCAAGGAAGAAGGTGAGCGCATGATCGCCCAGGCCAAGCAGGCCATTGATGGCGAACGCGCTGCCGCCGTGGCAGAGCTCAAGGCCGAAGTGGCCACGCTGAGCCTTGAGATCGCCGAGAAATTGGTGCGCAAGGAGCTCGGTGATGATGAGGCGCAGCAAGCGCTCATCGGCCGCATGATTTCTGATTCTAAACTGAACTGACCCATGGCTTCTACAGCAGCAGCACGTCGTTATGGCAAGGCCCTTCTTTCGCTCTGTAAAGAGCAAGGAGCGGTGGATGCCGTTGACAGCGACATGCGCATGTTGGTGGAGGCCGTGGCGCAGAACCGCGAGCTGTCCGCCATTTTGGGCAGCCCTGTGGTGAGGCCAGAGAAGAAGGAGAGCATTGTGCGCGCCGTGTTTGCTGACGCACATGCTTTGTCTGTTGACTTTTTGGCCCTGTTGTCCCGCAAGGGGCGCGCGGGCTTGATTGGCGACATGGCTTCTGCTTTCGTTGCGTTGGTGCGTGAGGAAAAAGGGGTCGTGCTGGCAGAAGTCATCACGGCAGCTCCTTTGGACGATGCGCGCCGCAAGGAAATCAATGAACTGATTGGCAAAGTCCACGAGGGAGGCGTGGAATTGTCTGAAAAAGTGGATCCCCACCTGATCGGCGGCTTCAAGCTGCGGGTTGGAGACCGGATGATCGACGCCACGGTGTATCAGACCCTGAGGTCCATGCACCGCAACCTCACCAACAACCCATACGAACCGGCTTACTGAGCGTATTTCAACCTCATGTCCCAGATCAAACCCGCCGAAGTATCCGCCATCCTGCGTGAGCAGCTTGCCGGCAATCAGACCGAAGCAGACCTCCAAGAGGTTGGAACCGTCCTCCAGCTGGGAGACGGTATTGCCCGTATTTATGGCCTGTCCAATGTGCAGGCTGGTGAGCTCATTGAGTTCGAGAACGGTGTCCGCGGAATCGCGTTGAACCTCGAGGAGGACAACGTGGGAGCGGTGTTGCTCGAGCCCTCCGGTGAACTCAAGGAGGGATCATCCGTGAAGCGCCTGAACCGCATTGCCTCCGTCAAAGTGGGACGCGGCATGTTGGGCCGTGTGGTCAACACCTTGGGCGAGCCCATCGACGGCAAGGGACACATTGAGGGTGACCTCTTTGAGATGCCGTTGGAGCGCAAGGCACCCGGTGTGATTTTCCGTCAGCCGGTAAACGAGCCCCTGCAGACGGGCATCAAGGCTGTCGACTCCATGATCCCCATTGGCCGTGGCCAGCGTGAGTTGATCATCGGTGACCGCCAGACGGGCAAAACGACGGTGGCGATCGATACGATCATCAACCAGAAGGAATTCTTTGATGCTGGAGAACCTGTTTTCTGCATCTACGTGGCCATTGGCCAAAAGGGCTCAACCGTGGCCGGCATTGTGCAGATCTTGGAAGAGGCTGGAGCGATGGCTTACACGGTGGTCGTAGCGGCTACTGCTGCTGACCCCGCCCCTTTGCAGTTCTATGCTCCGTTTACGGGTGCGGCGATTGGTGAGTTCTTCCGCGATACCGGCAACCCTGCTTTGGTGGTCTATGATGACCTGTCCAAGCAAGCTGTGGCCTACCGTGAGGTGTCCTTGTTGCTCCGCCGTCCTCCGGGCCGTGAAGCTTACCCTGGAGACGTATTCTACCTGCACAGCCGCCTCTTGGAGCGCGCGGCCAAGGTGATTGCTGACGACAGCATCGCCAAGGACATGAACGACTTGCCTGAGAGCATTCGCCACATGGTCAAAGGCGGTGGATCTCTGACGGCATTGCCCATCATTGAAACCCAAGCGGGTGACGTGTCGGCGTACATTCCAACCAA
>DGOE01000142.1 GCA_002389295.1 Flavobacteriales bacterium UBA4474
GCACTGGACCGGATTCCGTATCCACAGAGGCGGCTCGCATTTGGGCAAGAGGGGAGACGAGAAAGGCGCCGGCATCTCCGTAGACGGCAGTGGCGCCGCTGCCACCCCATGGGGCCAAGTTCCATTCGGATGCCGCCAAGGAAGCGTCTTTGAGAATGGCCTCGCCGAGTTTGGCAAACAGCTCATTGGCATGGGAGAGCACCTCCTGTTTGGCGTCGGGAGCCCACGCTTTGCCTTGGCCGTGAACCATATTTCCACGCTTCGCCAAGACAACGCCATCATCAACCAGGGAGTCTCCATCTTCCAGCCGGCCGATCATTTCAGCCGCTCCTTGACCGGGTACCCAACGGGCATTGACCAAAACAGGGCCGCCTGTAGCACCCGAGCTTTCGGGAATGGCATCGATGATGAGGCCCCATCTTTCGGCCTGTGTGAAAGCACCGAAACGCACACCGGCGACACCTTCAATCAGGTGAAAAGGGTGCAGTGCAGCGGAGGTGGTGTCTTCGAAAAGTTGGATTGCGGGCATGGGAGGACGGTCTGGGGGCATGCCAAATCTAAATGCGGAGACATCTTTAAACGAACATTCCAGCGTCCGGAGTGTTTACTCATTTGTGTCGGAGACAGTGCAGGAATTTTCCATCAAGGATCTCGAGCATTTTACGGGAATCAAAGCGCATACCATTCGCGCTTGGGAGCAGCGTTATGGACTGTTGAGTCCGCGGCGTACTTCCACCAATATTCGTTTCTACACTTCTGAGGATCTGAAGCGGTTGCTCAACGTGAGCCTGTTGAATCAGCATGGCCACAAAATTTCTCAAATCGCTTCCATGGAGGAGCGGGAAATTCAAACCACCATCCGCTCCCTGGGGTCGGCCTCTACCAGTGAGGATCACTGGTTGGGCATGCTCAAAATCAGCATGCTCAATTTCGATGAGCAGCTGTTCAGAAGCGTTTCAACGACCTACATCGAACAATCGGGTTTCAGTGAACTGTTGCTCAAGCTGTACCTGCCCTTCATGGGGCAAATAGGGATGCTTTGGCTGACCAATGCCATCTGTCCTGCCCACGAGCACTTCGTGAGCAATCTGATCAGACAGCGGTTGTTCCGGGCTGTGGACGAGCTGCCACCTGTGGAGGCAGGCTATGACGACCAAACGTTTGCCTTGTTCTTGCCCGAGCGTGAGATTCACGACATCAGCTTACTGATGGTGCATTACCTCCTGAGGAAAGCAGGCTACCGCAGCTTGTTTCTGGGGCAATCGGTGCCCATTGAGGACCTGGGGCAGATGGCCCCATTGTTTCCCAACCTGACGTGTGTGGCATACTGCACGACCTATCCGGCGGAGCATGGGGTAGAGGATTACCTGCGCCGCGTCATGCGGGAGTGTTCGGAGGACAGTGTGTCTTTCCATTTCGCAGGACGCGTATTCGCTGGGGTCGATACCCCCTCGGATCGGATCCAACTGCACGGAGACGGTCAGTCCCTCATTGGAACACTGCTCAGCAGCTGATTCCCTGCCCCAAAAGGGCGCCTTTCTGTTTCATGTTGCAAATTTTTTGTTGAACACAACAGGCTAATTTTGTGGCTATTCGGTGATTTTGTTTATCAAAATACCTAAAAAATTAAACAAAGATTTGCGGGGATTGAAGTTTTGTTCAATCTTTGGACCACAACATTGAACAGATGTCCACGCCCGAATTCAACAGCCTCCTTGTTTCCCACCAGGATTTCCTTTCAGGTTTCGCCATGGGTTTTACCCGTGACCGCGAAGACGCAAATGACCTGGTCCAAGAAACTTTCGTCAAAGCACTGCGCTACAAGAACAACTTCAAGGAAGGGACGAACATCAAAGGATGGTTGTATACCATCATGCGGAACATCTTCATCAACAACTACAAGAGGAAGCGGTTTCAGAACACAATCGTTGACCAGACTGAAAACCAGTTCTTCCTGAACTCCGGTCAGGACTACCACCACGATTCTGTAACGTCGCTCATCAACATTGACGACATTCAGTCAGCCATATCAAAGCTGAAGTATGATTTCCGTCGGCCATTCTCCATGTTCCTCGATGGCTTTCACTATGACGAAATTGCTGAGGAATTGGGCATCCCGATGGGCACGGTAAAGAGCCGCATTTTTCACGCGAGAAAGCGTCTGCGCGAAGAGCTTTCCGAGTTTGCGGTGAATTGAGGTAATCCCGGGCTTCTTGGTTTTCAAGAGTAAAAGGCGAAAGGTGCGCAACCTTTCGCCTTTTTTGTCGTCCTATCATCGATACCTTGCAGTAGCCATGATCAATACCCTGCGATCCATCTTCAGCCGGAATCGGCTGGCGCTTTTAGGAGCAGCACTTCTGACGTTGTTGCCTCAGTTGGCCGAAGCCCAGCTCGAAGTAAACAGCACCTTAACACCCGATGAATACGTGAATGACGTCCTGTTGGGGACAGGCGTGGAAGCGACCAATGTTCAGCTGACGGGCAGCCCGGTGCAAATCGGACACATTTTTGGTTTTGCGTCCGATGATTTCCCGATTGCAGAAGGGCTGATTCTCTCCACGGAAGTGGCCAACAATCCAGCCAACATTGACGATGGCTGCATGCAGGATTTCATCGACGATGGACTTGAGGTCTCAGGAGACCCCGACTTGCTCGACATCGCCAACAGCGTTCCCCCACTGATTGGACAGAGCTTTTCGGTGAGCAGTGTCAACGACGTATGTGCCATCGAGTTCGATTTTGTGGCCACAGGTGACACCATCAGCTTCAATTACGTCTTTGGGTCCAACGAATACCTGGCCTGGATCAACAGCCAGTACAACGACATCTTCGGGTTTTTCTTGAGCGGGCCAGGGATCAACGGTCCCTACGCCGACAACGCCATCAATTTGGCAGAGGTGCCGGATTCAGATCCGCAGCTGGCCATCACCATCAGTTCGGTCAACCCTGGAACCAACGGTGCCTATTACATCGACAACCCTGCCAATGACGTACTGTGCCAGAATGGTTACACCGTCAAGTTGACGGCGGAGAGCGAGGTGGAGTGCGGAGAGACGTACCACATTCGCTTGGCC
>DGOE01000102.1:0-285 GCA_002389295.1 Flavobacteriales bacterium UBA4474
GATGCGGGCCACCGCGAGGGCACGGTTCCAGGTCTCCGTGGCTCGCTTTCGGGTGCCTTCAAAGTCGGAAGTAGGGGCCTCTGCCTCAAGGTTGGCGAGGGCACCTGCCGTGCTCACCCCGGAGAGCCCAACGCGCACATTGAGCTGTTCCCCGGCGCTTAATGTGCCGAAATCGAGCCAAATTCTAAGGTCGCGGCCCGCCATTTCCGGGAATCCTTGGTGCTCGTCAAAGCGGCGGTAAAAGCCGTTGTATGCGAGGTCCGTGCCCTGTTCCTGACCGAAGTC
>DGOE01000102.1:416-5161 GCA_002389295.1 Flavobacteriales bacterium UBA4474
AAAGGTCCATACGTTTTTGTCGGGATGGTGATAGATGTTGTAGGCGAGATCGAGCGCGAGGTGGGCTTCGCCACCGGATTGAAAGGTGTATCTGTGTTGGCCGGTTCGCGCCGAGGCCGTCAGTTCCGCGGTGATGTCATGCCGGTCCAGGTGGACGCTGTAGTAGCCCGGTTGTGCGTCCTCGCGGTTGTGGCTGAATGGGCTGCCGAATTGAGGGCCACCGCGCTCGCCGTCGGTCAAGTCAGGGCGTCCGACGGTCGGCATCAACAGCAAATCGCCGAGGTCGCTGTGTCCGGTGCCGCTGAAGGCGGTGTGGGCAAACCCGAGGATGGTGGAGTCGCTGTATTGGTAGCCAGCACAGTATCGGTAGGTCTCCGGATTGTATCCGCCCCCGGTTGCTGAGTACGGTTCAAATCGGGTTTGCGGGGTCAATTGGACCATGCCGTAGGGGACCGTCGCTCCGGGGTAGGTGTGGCCCATGCGGTCCGTTCCGATGAAGGGGTCGACATGTTGGGAAAGGTCTTTTCCCTCCAGTATCCCGTCTGCCGAAGTCCCGGGGTCACGTGCCGCAGATGGCCCATTTGCGTTGTCTGTCTGGCAACCAATGAAGGTCAAGACCAGGAAGGGAAGGAGGAGCAGGGAGAACCCGTGGGAACGATTCATACCGGCAATCTCGTGAACCTCTTCCAAGGCCCCATCTTTGGCACATGTCCAAGGTCAAGATTTTCGCGCCGGTAGAGGAGAAGGAACGCCCTGCCGTAGAGGCTCCCACAACGGATGCGGAGGCATTCCATGCGGTGGTGGATTCCCGGCGCAGCATTCGCGTCTATGCTGCCGATCCCATTCCAGCAGAAGTCATGGACGCTTGCCTCGACGCAGCCTTGAAGGCGCCCAACTCCTCCAACTTGCAAGCTTGGGAGATGCACCATGTGGTGGATGCCAAAAAGAAGGCAGCCTTGGTTGAAGCTTGTCTTTCTCAGCCGGCGGCGGGTACGGCACAAGAACTCGTTGTCTTTGTTGGTAGACCCGATCTGTGGCGCCGAAACAACCGCTGGATGATCGAGGCTTTTGACAAGGCGGGAAATGTGCCTGAAGGTGCCTACCAGTACTACCGCAAAATCACGCCACTGGTCTACGACCAGGGAGCCTTTGGGTGGCGCACGCCGTTCAAGTGGATGCTGACGCGCTGGCGGGGGATGAGCAAGCCTTATCCCCGCGAGCCCATCGGCAAATGGGGCATGCGCATCTGGGCCCACAAGTCGACGGCTTTGGCCTGCGCCCACTTCATGCTCGCCATGCGCGCCCATGGGTTCGATACCTGTCCGATGGAAGGATTGGACAGTGCCCGCGTCAAGCGCATACTGGGCCTTCCGCGTCAGGCGGTGGTGACCATGGCGATCTCTGCGGGCAAACGGGCTGAAGGGGGGGTATACGGCCCGCGCTTGCGCTTTGATCGAGCGCATTTCGTGCACCGGCACTGAGGTGCTTTTGTCACGGATCGGGGCAAAACAAAAGCCCCTCGAACGCGGGTCCGAGGGGCTGAAAAGGAAGGGCGATTAGGCCTTGCGGGCGTAAATCACGCCGATTACTGCACCAGCAGCGGCCATGAAGGCGATGTTCGCGGCGATGTCGATTACAGCTTCTCCCAGGGGGAATATGTGTCCGCCATCACAGGTGAAAAAGCCGTAGATGAACAGGTTTAGCATGCCATTGACCGTGACTCCGGCTACGGCCCCATGTTTGGCACCTGCCCCTGCTGAGTGCTGGCCTCCGAGGATGATCATATAAGTGGCCAACCCGACCATGAGGGCATTGCCTAAGATCATGATGCCCATGTTCATCTCGTCCTCCGGCACAACACAAGAGCTGGTCGGGTAGGGCATGATTCCCATGTAGAAAACGGTACTGATGACCATAAAGGTGACCAGTCCTCCGAGAAAGGGAAGAAGGTGTTTCATTGGAGTAAGGTGTTTGCCCAAAATGGCTCTGGAAGTTGCCCATTTGAACGACAGGCCAGGGCGTTGTGAATGGACCTGTGTTTGTGGTCGGTTTCGTCGGTCTCATTAAAGTCCTGTGATTGTGAATGCCCTGGGTTCGTTCTGATTCGTCAGGGGAAGGAAATCCCGCTACCTTTCCTTTCCCGGGTCTCGAAATTCCCGCGCTTCATGTCAACGGCTCTCATCTTTTCTGTACTCGCTGCCCTGTTTTCTGCGGCTGCATGCCTGCTTGTTTTGACCCGTTCTCGAAATGAGGGAGGAGGTGATGAGGCCAAAATCACCGAACGATTGGATCGATTGGAAACGGCTTTGCGCGAAGAGTTTCGTGAGAACCGCAAAGAGGGGGCAGAGCAGTCGCAGTCCCAACGCAAGGAATTGACAGAAGGATTTGGATCGTTTCGCAAGCAGGTGGAAGAACAGGGTACTGCTCAGACCAACGCCATGCGGGACCGATTTGCTGATTTGATCAAGCAATTGGACGAGCAGGGCAAGAAGAGCGTCGACTCGGTCAAGGATGTGCGGAGCACGGTTGAGAAGCAGCTCACCGAAATGCGGGAGGACAATGGCAAGCGCCTGGACGAGATGCGCAAGACGGTCGATGAGAAGCTGCAGACCACTTTGGAAAAGCGACTGGGCGAATCGTTCAAGCAGGTAAGCGAGCGTTTGGAGCAGGTGCACAAAGGGCTCGGTGAAATGCAGACGATCGCCAGCGGTGTGGGGGACCTGAAGAAGGTGTTGACCAATGTCAAGACCAAGGGCATCCTCGGTGAGTACCAATTGGGCAACATCCTCGAACAATTGCTGACGACAGAGCAGTACCAGGAGAACATCGCCACCCGTCCAGGCAGCAGTGAGCGTGTGGAATTCGCCGTGCTCATGCCTGGCCACGACAACAATGAAACGGTATGGCTTCCCATCGACAGCAAGTTCCCTTTGAAGGGGTATGAGGACCTGCTCAATGCACGGGAGTCAGGAGATCTCGTTGCCATCCAGGCCGCAGAGAAGGCCTTGGCCCGGACGATCGAGTCGTTTGCCAAGGACATCAGTGAGAAGTACGTAGAGGTGCCGTACACCACGGATTTTGGCATCATGTTCCTGCCCGTGGAAAGCCTCTACGCAGAGGTGTTGCGGCATCCTGGGATTTTTGAGACGCTCCAGCGCAAGTACCGCATCACGGTGACCGGCCCGACGACCATGTCCGCCTTGTTGAACAGCCTGCAGATGGGCTTCCGGACCCTGGCCGTGACCAAGCGAAGCAGCGAGGTGTGGAAGATTCTCGAAGCTGTGAAAACCGAATTCGGCAGGTTCTCCGAACAGCTCGAAAAGGTGGACGACCGCCTCGGTAAGGCCAAGAACGAGTTGGAGAAGCTGCGCAACACCCGGACCAACGTTATGGAGCGCAAGCTGCGCGATGTGGGGACTTTGGAGTTGGGGGAGAGCAACCGCCTGTTGGACCTGCCGGATGAAACCGAGGTGGATCTGCGCCCTTCCCAGGAAGAGGTTGAATAAAGCCTGTTTCAGGTCAGTCTTGTTCGGGCTGGGCGGCGTAGGGCTCACCAAAGGATGTGGACCATCCGTAGGGGTCTTTTTCGAGCGTGAAATCCAATGCATAGGGGACGCATTGGGGTTCCAAAACAAAAAAGATGCGCCCCTGATGGGGGGCTGACTCCGCCGGGAATGCCCAGTCTTGCCGTATGACGGTATTGGAAGTGAGCATGGGTGTGAAGACGCGATCAAAAGGCTCCCATCTCGGCATGGAGCGGGGATACTCCAGGAGCGAACCGATAGGCTGGATAGCGGCGTTTGCCCATGATGTTTGGAATTTGCCCAAGTAGTCGCGGTCCGAAAGGGCCGAGATCACATAGGCGCCCTCTGGGATGTCAATTTCCGTGACCAGGGTCACCCGAGCGCCCGTATCGGCGTCAGCGGGATCGGCAAAAACGCGCACATCGAAACCGCTGGGAAGGAGCGCAACGGTCGCCGACTCCATTTTGGGCGGTGCAGGTGCCGGGGCTGCGTTTTGCTGCGCGGGGCTTTGGCAGCCCCATGCCATTGCGGCCAAAGCCAGAGACCACAGGAAGGCCGGTATTGATTTCCCGCGGACTGTGGATTTGGGCATGGCGTGGGGCATGTCAAGGGCTTGGCGATGAAAGTAAAGAAAAGGGGCCCCGCACAATGCAGGGCCCCTTCATGAAGGCACTTTCACCTTCTCATATTCAAGCTTTTGCCGCCTGATCAGTCACAGTTGTGGCCGAAGTAGACGAGAATGCTGAGGACGTCTCCCACGGAGATGAACAGGTCGCCGTCCAAGTCTTCGGGGCATCCATCATCGTACACCACGCATTGGCCAAGCTCTGCATCCCAAATGGTGCCTTCGCCGCAGCAATCGCCATCGGCGCATTCGTTTTCGGGCACGGGGGGCAACAAGACCGCGTCGATGACGTGGACCACGCCATTGTCGGTGACGATGTCGGCGACGGTCACTTGCGCATCATTGATGAAGATGGAACCGTCGCACTCGATGGAAACGGTCACGTCCTCTCCGAGGAGCGTGGTGGCGGTAGCGCCATCGGCGAGGTCG
The DNA here is from genome assembly GCA_002389295.1 of Flavobacteriales bacterium UBA4474. Taxonomy (GTDB): domain Bacteria; phylum Bacteroidota; class Bacteroidia; order Flavobacteriales_D; family Sanyastnellaceae; genus UBA8752. Next base: position 4,995 of record DGOE01000102.1, read on the forward strand.
GTGGAGAGCACCTGCGCGCCCACTACGTGGTAGAGCAGGATGTCGGCGAGGTTGGGCAGTGCGAGCAGGTCTTCGGCTGTCGCGCCGAGGGTGCCGGCGAGCGCGATGAAGGCGTCATCGGTGGGGGCAAAGACGGTGAAGGGGCCTTCACCGGAAAGTGCGCCAGC
>DGOE01000106.1 GCA_002389295.1 Flavobacteriales bacterium UBA4474
GCTTCGCAGCCGCCTTCTTGGCTATAGGCTTCGCAGCCGCCTTCTTCGCTACAGGCTTCGCCACTACTTTCTTTGGAGCGCTGTCGGATACCGATGGCCGGCGAGGCTTTCTTCCACGGTCATCAACAGGAGTCGCCGCCAAAGAAGACAGCATCTTGTTGTAAGGCGCTTTGAGCCCCCCTGCTGCATCCATCCAACTTTTCAATACCAAAAAGCGCTCCTTCTTGCCGGGGAGACCAACGGTATCGATCTTATTGAGGTGGGTGCGGAGACGGAAGGCTGCATTCAAGACACTGGCCTTCGTGTTTTTCATCTTGGACTCCGGCAAGTTGTTCATGACCATCGCATGCTCAACAAGTTCCGTGTAGCTCAGCGGACGGTCACATTGACGCAACCGGCGCAAAATGAAATTGCCCCAGACGCTCTTGGGACCGCGTTTTTTGGGACGACCTGCTTTTTTGGTTTTGCTTTCCACGACAACCTCCGTCTTGCGGGGTCTGCCTGGCTTGCGGCGCACAGGCTGAGCTGGAACCGCTGGGACGGCCATCGCAGGCTTGGTAATACCATCGGTGATGGCCTTTGTCCCTCCATCCATGCGGGAAAGGACCTGTTCTACATGTTGTAATCGGGAGAGCAACTGAAATTTCTCTTGCTCATAAAAGCTGCGGATAATCTGCAACTCACTGTCCTTAAACTGGACACTGGTTTTCCTTGCCATTGTTATTCAACGTTTTGATAAAGTAATACGCGCGTTTCGTATTTGTAAGGAGCAGGAAAGAAACAACATAAAAATGGAACACCCACCCCAACAGAAAACAAATCCCCGGGGACAAGCCCCGGGGACGTCAAGGCCGTAAGCCAGATTCTGTTGTCCAAATGGACTTCCACCATTGATCTACGCAACCTACCCTCCAGCATCGGACGGGTCGTCCTCAAGCACTGGTATACATGGTCTTGCAGCCCGAAAGGTTTGCCTGAGCCGTGCGGTCACCCAACACGCTGGTGGGCTCTTACCCCACCTTCTCACCCTTGCCTGTGCCCGAAGGCCATCGGCGGTTTAAATCTCTGAAGCACTGTCTGTCATCCCGAAGGACGCCTCCCCTTTCAGAGAGTTCGGTACCCTATGCTGTCCGGACTTTCCTCACCGGTGACGGGCACCGGTGCGGTGGAACACCTTGAAGGCCAAAGATAGGCCGCTCAGTCCCAGGTCACCTCCATCACCATCGCCTCTCCCTTGCGCAGGACCTCGACAGGCGTAGTCTGGCCTTCTTCATACATGGAGAGCCCTTCCATGTATCCCATCATGTCGGCCACCTCATGGTCGCCAATGCGCACAACAACATCTCCTTTTTGCATGCCCGCCACTTGCGCAGGCCTGCCCTCACTGACACCGTCAATCCGCATTCCAACACCCGAAAAGAGATAATCCGGCACCACACCCAGCGTAACCTTGAACCGAGGGGCATCGTCGCTGGAGCTGTCTTTAGTTTTTGTAAAGGGTATAGAATCCAACGCGCCCAATGCTCGCACGATACAAGCCGCATAATCAGCGACGCGGACCATACCTGCGTAATTCAATTTATCTGCGGTATCGGTGGGTTTGTGGTAATCCTCGTGCTGGCCCGTAAAAAAGTGCAGCACGGGAATGTCCTCCAAGTAGAAAGAGGTGTGATCGGACGGCCCCACTCCACTCTCGCTCAAGACCAATTCAAATCCGGCCCCTTCCGCTTCATTGCATGACTCCAGCACCCCGTTCCACACCGGCGACGTGCCGTTGCCATATACGGCCAGCGTATCTCCCCTTAACCTCCCGACCATGTCGAAATTGATCATCCAGTCAATGTGCGCCATCCCCACTGTGGGCACATCTGTGAAATGGTTGGAGCCCCACAGGCCCTTTTCCTCTCCACTAAAACTGGCCATGAGCAAGGGGTGCTCCACCAGCGGCATGGCCGCGTGACGGGATGCCAACTCCAACAAGACGGCCACGCCACTTGCATTGTCGTCGGCCCCGGGGTGCATGGCGGAGTCGCCATCAGCCACGCCGCGCCAGAGGCTGTTTTCATCGCCCCAACCCAAGTGGTCATGGTGACACCCGATGACACCCCAGCGCTGATTGGTATCTGCGGTTGACGCTGTGGCGCCGATCACGTTGCGTCCTACAATCTCCTGAACGACCGCCATGCCCATGGTGGCAGAGGTGTCCCCGTGTCCATGCACCTGCATGGGCGGATGGGGCTTGTAACGAAAAGTTTGAAAAAAGCCGGAGTCTCCGGCGGCAGACAGGCCGAGGGAAACCATCCTTCGCGACAGCCACTGTCCGGCCGCATAAGCACCGGGCTTTCCCGTCTCCCTGCCCTCAAACCGATCAGCAGTCAACACCTCCACATCGCTGCGCATGGCCTGCATGCTGGCCTCAGACCCCATGTCGGTCACGGCAATTTCCAAGCCTTTTTGGCCTTCGCTGCCGCAGGAGGCAAGCAAAAGTGAAGCGAAGCCAAGCGCCAAGAGCCGGCGCGAAGAAGAGAACAAAAGAGAAGGAACCGTGGATTTCATCATGGGGGTGAACCGTTCGTGGATGCGCGAAGTTCTACATTCGCGACGCTTTTTCATCCATGCGGTTCATTTCCTCCCTCCCCGTAGCGCTCGCCACCTTTCTGGCCTGCGCCCTTTTTCTGATCACTTCATGCGGCCAAGGCGGCCCTTCCCCCGCTGCAGATGCAGCTGCGGAAGCCCCTGCTCCCGCTGAGCCGCTCTCGCTGCCCGACCTGCCCGACAGCCTGGACCGCGCCTACGAACAGGAAGTCCACTTTGACAATGTCCGCCAGCTTACCTACGGCGGCGACAACGCCGAGGCCTACTGGTCATTTGACGGGCGGAGCCTCGTCTTTCAGGCCACCAATCCCGGCTGGGGTGTCGAATGCGACCAGATCTACGTGATGGACCTCTCCGATGGCACACCCTCGGAAACGCCTCCCGCACCGGTGAGCACCGGCTTGGGACGAACCACCTGTGCCTACTTCATGCCGGGCGACCAGGAGGTGTTGTATGCCTCTACCCACGCGGCCGACACGGCCTGTCCAGAAACCCCGCGTCGGGGGCCCAACAACGAATACGTCTGGCCCATCTACGCCGGGTATGACATCTACACCGTACCTGTAGGAGGAGGTGAACCCACCTTGTTGATCGGCGGCGATGGTTATGATGCGGAAGCGACCATCAGCCCCAAGGGCGACAAAATCGTCTTTACAAGCACCCGCGATGGGGACCTGGACCTCTACACCTGCGACATCGACGGCAGCAACATCCAGCGCATCACCAGCAAACTCGGCTACGACGGGGGCGCCTTCTTCAGCCCAGACGGAGAATACCTCGTCTGGCGCGCCAGCCGGCCCGCCTTGGGCGAGGACGTAGACAGCTACCTCGCCCTGCTCGCCCGTGGACTGGTGCAGCCCACGGAGATGGAGCTGTATGTGAGCAAGGTCGACGGCAGCGAAATGCGCCAAATCACCAACCTCGGTGGTGCCAACTGGGCCCCCTATTTCCACCCTGATGGAAAGCACATCCTCTTTAGCTCCAACCACAAAACCGGTGCCTTCCCGTTCAACATCTTCATGACCGACATCAACGGCGCTGAGCCCGTGCAGATCTCCTTTGACGAGGCGTTTGACAGCTTCCCGATGTTCTCGCCCGACGGCAAGCGCATCGCCTTCAGCTCCAACCGCTACAACGGCCGCACCCGCTCGACCAACGTGTTTGTCGCCGATTGGATCGAATAACCGCGCCATGCCCACTTTTGCGGTCATCAAACCGTTTGGCATGCTCTGCCAATTCACGCCCGAATCGGGCCACCCCGCACTCGGGGAACTCGGCGATTTCCCGCGAGAAGTCTACCCCATAGGGCGGCTGGACCGCGACTCCGAGGGCTTGCTGCTGCTGACCGACGACAACCGGCTCAAGCGTTTTGTCCTCGAAGGCGCCGGAGGGCGCAAACTCTGGAAAACCTACCACGTGCAGGTGGAGGGCGCACCCAATGAAGAGGACCTCCGCGCTTTTGAGCGCCCCATGGAACTCAAGGCCAAAGGCAAGGTCTTTGTCACGCGCCCTGCCCGGGCCCGCCTCCTGCCACCGGACCACGTGCCGCCATGGGAGCGCACCCCGCCCATCCGCTTCCGCGCCAACATCCCCACCACGTGGATCGAGGTGCAGCTGGACGAAGGCAAAAACCGCCAGGTACGCCGGATGACCGCCGCCATCGGCTACCCCACCCTGCGCATCATCCGTCACGCCATCGGCGGCCTGGACCTGTCCTTGTTTGAGGCGGCAGCCAAGCCAACCTCCGCAGCCCTGGACGCCGCCGCGCTCGACCTATTGAAGGCCTGATGAAACGCTTCGGCGGCGGAGCAGGCAAATTCAGGGCGCTGCGGGCCCTCGTACTCACCTTGCGCTGCGCCAGCTGGGCACTTTGGCACAACGCCGGGAAAAACGAGACCACCGTGCAGCAGGCCGTCCACGGCAAGTGGATTCCGGGCTTGCAAAAAATCACGGGATCCTGGACCCTCACCGGCGACCCCAACGCCCTGCAGCAGCTCCAACGAGGCGGCGCCATGGTCATCGCCAACCACCAATCCATGCTCGACATCCCCTTGCTGATGTCGGCCTGCGGCCCTGTGCCGCGCTTCACCGCCAAGGCCTCCATCCGCCGGTGGCCCTTCCTTGGCGCCTTCTTGACCGCCATCGGCACCTGTTTCATCGACCGCCGCCAGCCCCGCAGGGCCCAAGCCGCCATGCAACAATGGGGACGCCAAGCCGCCGAGCAGCAGGGCACCCTCATCGCCGGGTTCCCGGAGGGCACCCGGTCCAAGGACGGCCGCATCCAACCGTTTAAGTCTGGGCTGTTCCGCGTGGCCGCCGAGGCAGCGCTGCCCATCGTGTTGGTGCACCTCGACGCCGAAGCGGGCACGGCCAAAGCACTCGCCCTCCTGGCCCCCAACCGCGATGCCAATGCGTTGCGGCGCGAAGCGACATGGGCATTTGAACACCCAACGGTCACCGCACCACCGAGATAACCCGCACCGCCCTATTTTGAGGCCATGCAGAGACGGAAATTCCTCCGGGGTGGACTCCTCGGTTTGGGCGGACTGATGGCCTCCCGTGGACTCAAGGGACAAACCCCCAACGAAGACTTCAACGCCTTCCTCCAAGAACGCGTGGCCCAATCGGGGCTGCAAGGCTCCGTCTTTGACCTCCAAACCGAAGCCCTGCCCAAGGTGCGCGTGGCCCTCATCGGCCTCGGCAACCGGGGCTCGAGCCTCATCGACATGCTCGAATGGCTCATCGGCGAAGGCCACGCCGAGATCACCGCCATCAGCGACATCAACCCCAAGAAAATCGAGCAGGCCCAGGCCCGCATCGGC
>DGOE01000129.1 GCA_002389295.1 Flavobacteriales bacterium UBA4474
CGCAGTGCCACTGTCTCTTCGCGCCACTTGAAGCTGGGATCCCGCCTCGTCTAACTGGTTTCGCAAGCGGTCGACCTCCGCGCTGAGTTTGGAGAGTTTGTCCGTGCGGTCTCGGGCATGCTCCAGTTGTTCCTGCATGGCCTTGTACTTGTCGGCAAGGGTGTCGAGATCTGCTGCCCGGTGCTTGTCGAGCAGCCTGTTGATCATGTCCTTGTCGGCTTCGGCTTTGGCCAGTGCTGCGGGGTCGAGGTCTACGGCTTCGGCCGCTGATTGTGCTTCCTGCGCAGCATCGTCCAGTTCTATGCGCGATGAGCGAATGCGGTCCAACAACGCGCCGGCAGCGGGGTGCAGCCCGGCGACCCTGCCCAAGGCCTGTTCGATGCTGCTCAGCTGGCCGATGATGTCTCCGTCTTCTCCTTGGAGCGCAGCGTGGACCGCTTCCAGGGCATGGCGGATTTCGTGGGCGTGAGAAAGTTGGTTCAACCGGGCGTCCAGATCGCGCAATGCGGGGTCTGCAAAGTCAAGTTCAGCGAGCTCCTGAATTTGGAAACGCAGGTACCCTTCGTCTGCTTCGGGCAGCCCGTCCATGGCCGAAAGCCGCGCCTGTGCGCGCTTCGCTTCAGCCCAAGCGGTGTATTTCTCGCGCCAATCCTGCGCCAGTTGACCCGCTTCGGACGAGTAGCTGTCTATGGCGTGTAAGAGTCCCTCTGAGGCGTGCAGCCGCTGGCCGTCCTGCTGACCGTGAAGGTCGACGAGCAAGGGGGCCAGTGCTTTGAGGCGGTGCAGTTTGACGGGTTCGTCGTTGATGTAGGCACGCGAGCGTCCTCCGGGGGCAATGCTGCGCCGAATGGTGCAATCGCCTCCTTCATCGAGGTCGCCCAGCATGGTCCGGGCGGCGGGACTTGGTGCGAATTCAGCCTCGACAATGCACTTGTCTTGTCTCAGTGCCCCCGCGCTGTCTGCCCGGTCGCCCAGCACCAATCCCAGGGCGCCCAAAAGGATGGACTTTCCGCTTCCGGTTTCACCGGTCAATACCGTCCAGCCGCTGACGCAGTCCCATTCGATTTTATCGATGAGGGCATAATTGTGGATGGTCAGGCGCCGCAGCATCAGCTGAGGCCCTGGTCGTAAACGGGGATGTTGCCCGGATCGATGAGCTTGAGCACAGGAAGCAGCCGCGCCCGCTCTCCTTCAGCCGCTGAACCGAACATCTTGACGATCTCGTCCTTTTTTGCCTGAAAAAAGGTCTGCAGGTTGTAGTTCGCCGGCCGAATGCGGTGGACGTTTCGCAGGGCGATGAGGGCGTTTGACATGGACTGCCGCGCTGCTGCGGGATCGTCGTAGGCCAGGTCCAGTCCCAGCCTGTGGTATTCGTAATAGCAGCGGCGAAGGGGCCTAAACGTCTGGCTGAGCACGTTGTCAATCAAAGCGTAGCGCGATTGCTTTCCGTCGGAGGCGCTCCACCCGGCGGGCGGGGAGGAGAGGCCCTGGGCATTGGTCACGACGGTTTGTGCTTGGGTGTACAGGTTGGTGCCGCCTTCAAGAGAGAAGGTGTCGTAGTCCATGGCCAGAATGAGATAGGCGTAAAAGGCCAGTACGCTCGTCAGGTTGTCGCGGAATTGGTCTTGGCTGTATTGCAACAGCGTGCCCGGGGCATAAGTGAAGTCAAAGTCGTTGTCATTGACCATCAAAACGGGCGCATTGTAATCGCTGTTGAAGGTGGGGCGGCTGCTTTGGACCTGTATGGTGGCTTCGAAGTTGGTTTGTGAATTGGCCTTGTTGATGGTGATCTGCATCGTGCAGGTGATCCGCTCTTCGAGGGTGAATTCGTCCGAAGTCCAACGGCGCCCGCTCATGAATTCCGTGATGGCGGTCTCGAGCTGGTTGAAAACCGAGGTTTCCACGTTGTTGACCGTTGGCGCAATCACGCTGACTTGGCAGTCCAACTCTTGGGCAGACAAACCTGGCGAAGCCAACAAGGCGCAGACCCCTGTGATCAGGGCCAACAAGTGCTTGGTGTATGAAGAATATGCTGTATCGGGCATGTGGTGGTTCAATCTTCCGGACTGTTGGAGGTCGGTGTGCGCTGCAGCAGTTGCTTTTGCACGACTTCAGCGAGATCTGTGGCGACCGCCTCCTTGGTCTTCAATTCAAAGCTATCAATCCTTTGTGGTCCATGAACGAAGTCTACACGGTTTGTCGTGTGTCCGAAGCCCGCTCCTTTGTCCGTGATGGAATTCAGCACCACCATGTCGCATCCTTTTTCCGTCAGTTTACGCAGTGCGGCTTCCTTGCCATCGCCGTGGGCCAAGGCAAATCCTACTTTGAAGCACGCGCCGGGAGCCGCGGCATTCAGGCTGGCGAGGATGTCTGGATTGGCCACGAAATCCAATGAGGCGGGCAGGTCCGACTTCTGTGCTTTGCCCTCGATGGGGTGGGCGGGTCGGACATCGGCCACAGCGGCTGTGCCGATGATGGCATCAGGGGGCGTCAACCGCAGGGCCGACTCAGCGGCTGCTTTCATCTCGAGGGCGGTCCCGACATCGACCCGGCGCACACCGGGGTGGTCGGTGGGGATGGAGGATGGGCCACTGATGAAATCGACCGTCATGCCGCGCCGCGCCAACTCCAGCGCGATGGCGGCACCTTGTTGTCCAGAAGAACGGTTGCCGATAAACCGCACGGCATCAATGGGTTCGAATGTGGGGCCTGAAGTGATCAGTGCATGATAACCCATCAACGGAGCCTGCGATTTGAACCAAGCGGTCAATTCCTTGCGAATGCGCTCGGGCTCGGCCATTCTTCCTTTGCCGCTCAATCCACTGGCCAATTCTCCGGTATCCGGGTCAATGACGTGCACGCCCCGGTTGCGCAAGGTCTTTAGATTGTCAGAAGTGGCGGGATGGGTAAACATGTCCCTGTCCATCGCAGGGGCGATGACCACGGGGCATTTGGCGCTGAGCAGCACGGTAAGCAGCAGGTTGTCGCCGCGTCCTTCGACCATGCCTGCCATGGTGTGGGCGGTGACGGGGGCCACCAAGACCGCGTCTCCCCACAGCCCGAGCTCTACGTGGTCCGTCCACGTGCCCGCATCTCGGTCATCGGTGAGCTCGGAGTGCACGGGGTGACCGCTCAGGGTGCCGAGGGTCAAGGGGGTGATGAACTCTTTGGCGCCAGGGGTCATGACCACGCGCACTGCGGCGCCGGCCTTGACCAACTCGCGGACGAGGTGTGCTGATTTGTATGCGGCAATGCTCCCGGTGACGCCCAGGACGATGCGGCGGCCCGAGAGGGATCCCATGCCGGGATCAGTTGTCGCGTTGCTGGAAGCGGCGGTTGCGGCGCTCCTCCCGCTCTTTGCGGATTTCCTCCTGTTTTGCAGCCTCGGCTGCAAGCTCGTCCTCTGTGGGCATGCGGAAGTAGACCTTGCCTTCTTCCAGTTCCTTGATGGCGACGGAATGGGGCTTTGGCTGCCTTTCGTAGTGCTTCGAAATCTCGATCTGCTCGCGGTTTTCGAACACCTCTTCGAGGCTGTCGGATACCGTGATGAACTCTTCGAGCTTGGAATTCAATTCCTCCTTGACTTCCTGACCGAGTTGTGAGCTGCGCTTGGAGAGCACTACGATCGCTTCAAACAGGTTGCCATTGACTTGTTGGTCGATGGCGTGGGTGTCCCGCGTGGTGGTGTTCCGGGCGGCCTGGAGGGTCTTGTTGGCGCTCATTCTGCGTGTCGGCTATTGTGCTTCCTCTGTGGCCCTGTCCAATCCCGTTCGGCTTTTCCGGTGGAATTGTTCCGCTTCGCGGAGGAGGGCGCTTTCAGGAAAGCGGGCGGCAAAGGTAAAGTAGGATTCAATGGCATCCGCATAGCGCTCCGCTTGGCGCCGCGTTGTGCTTTGTTCCGCATACAGGAACTGGCTTTTTAGGATCAAGAATTGGGCGTCCTCTGCATACTTGCTGATGGGCCATTCTGTGATGAATTGTGCCAAAGCCTTGGCTGCGCTTTGGTACTTGCCGGTCGTGTGATAGAGTTCAGCACTGCGCCAGGCTTTGGTTTCGAGCTTTCCGCGCAGCCCTGCAATCATGTTGTTGCAGCTGTCTTTGAGTATGGTCGTCGGGTAGCGGTCCAAGAACAGCTGCAGCTCGTCCATGGCCACTTGGGTCTCGCTCTGGTCCAGTTCCGGGCCGGGAGAAAGGCGAAAACTGCACAGTGCAGCACGGAATTCCGCTTCCTCAGAGCGCGCGGAATTCGGAAAGGTTTTGGCAAAGTTGCGCATGGTGTACCTGCCCATGTACCAATCTTCTACGCAGAGATGGGCTTCGGCGTACATGAAGTACACATCCTCCATGCGTTCCGTACCGCGAAACAGGCCAATCAGTTCTTGAAGAAGCGGAAGGGATTGGATGCAGCGGTCATCTGCAAAGTATTCCTGCGCCCGCGTCCATTTGAGCTCAGGATCCGTGCTTTTGAGCACTTTTTGGTAGTCGCCACAGCCTGAACTGGCCATGATCAGGCCCAAGAAAAGCAAGGAAAGGCACTGTTGGATGCGCGACATGGCGGCGAAAATAGCGGGAAGAACGTTGCCGAACACCCCGTGTGGAGACGCTATATGCCAACACTTGTTGCACAATGAGGAGGGTTCACACTTGGCTTCAGTACCTTCGCGGCTTCGATTTCTTCAACAAAACCATACGTTTTGGACATCTTTGACAGAATCCGCAATGACCGTGGCCCTCTTGGCCAGCACGCCAAGAACACCCACGGCTACTTCACCTTTCCCAAGTTGGAAGGGGACATCGCCAACAAGATGACTTTCCGAGGGAAGGAAGTGTTGGTGTGGAGCATCAACAACTACCTCGGCCTGGCCAATCATCCTGAAGTCCGCCAAGCGGACGCAGAAGCGGCCAAAGAATGGGGGATGGGTTATCCGATGGGAGCGCGCATGATGAGTGGGCAGACCGAGAAGCACGAAGAGCTTGAAGAGCGCCTTGCTGAGTTCATGCAGAAGGAGGATGCGTTCTTGCTGAATTATGGGTACCAGGGGTGTCAAAGTGCCATCGAGGCTTTGGTGAATCGGCACGATGTCATTGTCTATGACAGCGAAAGTCACGCCTGTATGATTGATGGAGTAAGACTTCATCAAGGTAAGCGCTTTGTGTTCACGCACAATGACATGGAGAGCTTTGAAAAGCAGCTTCAGCGCGCCCAAGCCCTCACCGAACAAACCGGTGGTGGCATCCTCGTCGTGACCGAAGGCGTGTTTGGCATGGCGGGTGACCAAGGCAAGCTCAAAGAGATTGTCAGCTACAAAAAGAAATACGGATTCCGCCTCTTCGTGGACGATGCGCATGGCTTTGGAACGGTTGGCGATCGCGGACGTGGTGCGGGTGATGAGCAAGGGTGCCACGAGGAGATTGACGTCTACTTCGGCACCTTCGCCAAGGCGATGGCCACAGTGGGTGCCTTTGTTGCGGGACCGCGCGACGTGATTGACTTTCTGAGGTACAACATGCGCTCACAGACGTTTGCCAAGTCCTTGCCCATGCCCATCGTCATTGGGGCGATCAAGCGGCTCGAGATGATGACCACACAACCCGAGCACAAGGAAAAGCTCTGGAAGGTGGCGTCTGCGCTGCAATCTGGCCTGCGGGATGCGGGATTCAATATCGGCAACACCAACAGCTGTGTCACGCCTGTTTTCCTGCAAGGCGGCCTGGGTGAAGCAACCAATTTGACGCTGGACCTGCGCGAGAACCACGGTATTTTCTGCTCCATCGTGGTATATCCCGTGGTGCCGAAGGATGTGATCATGCTGCGCTTGATTCCCACGGCGGTGCATACCCTTGAGGATGTGCGCTACACCATCGAGACCTTCACCAAGATGAAAGACCGTCTCGCCGCAGGTGATTACCAGCACGAGGGCATCGTTAATTGGGCCTGACTCGCTGATATAGAGCCCTGTGCGCTGTTTCTTGGACCTGTCTTATGAGGGAACGGCTTATCACGGTTGGCAGCGCCAGCCGGGGTCGGTCTCGGTTCAGGAAGTCATGGAGGACCGCTTGTCGCGGCTGCTGGGGGCGGAGACCATTGTCGTGGGGTGTGGCCGAACGGACACAGGTGTCCACGCCTCATCGTTTTTTGCGCATTTTGATTGGTATGGCGCTTTTGGTGACCGGTTTTCCGATTGGGACCGAGCCGCTTGGAAGTTGAACGGAATGCTGCCGCCGGATGTCGGTGTGCGCCGCATTTTCGAGGTGGACGAGCGCGCCCACGCCCGATTCGACGCCACTGAACGGGCCTACACATACCGGGTCCACACGTACAAGGACCCCTTCCTGGAGGGGCGAAGCACCCGCGTATATCAGCAGCTCGATGTGGAGGCGATGAATGCAGCGGCGGCGCATCTGCTGTTCAAAGGC
>DGOE01000133.1 GCA_002389295.1 Flavobacteriales bacterium UBA4474
AGCTATTCCCCAAAGTGTGTTGCCTAAACCTTGTTGCCGGATATGATTCATTATAATGAACTCGCAATTGTCAAGTAGTGCGAAGTAGTCCTTTGAGGGCATGAATTCGTGGAGAGGAAGCGCTTTTTTGCCGAGAGTTTTTAAGGCATAATCTGCAATTTTTTGCTGGACATTTAACTCTCCGTAACTCAGGGGGAGCAGGACGAATTTGTAATTTTCTTGGTGCTCTTGGAGAGCGTCAATTGCTTCAATGTGGCAGTTTGTTGAAGTTGCGCTGTTTCCCAAAAGGATACCAGGGTCATTAATTTTTTTGATGGAAAATGTCTGATGCTGATTCAGGTCTATCGAATAAGGGATCGTGAGGCTGCTTCTGGACCGCACAGGTATTTGAAAGTACTCGACTTCAGTTGTTTTTAATTCGAAACCACAATGAAATGCTGATCTTATAGTGGAAGAATACTCGGTTCTTGATTTGTTGACTTTCCATTTCATATAATGGTAGAGTCGAGCAAATGGAGTGGGCCAATTTTTGGTTTTGGAAAAAGGTTGTATGCAGTGGGCATAAGTCTTTTTGCTGTATAGTCTAGTCGGGGAGATGATGTGAGGGGAATAGTCACCACCCCAGAATTGTAAGATGGTGCAGATTTTATGATGCACCTCGAGAAACAATGGAATGTAACGGATATCGAAATAGTGGAAAAAACAAATGTCATGGTCTGTGATCTCCTCAATCAATAAGGATTGAGCAGCTGATGAGTTAATATCCTGAAATAGATGGACATCTACATTGTTGGTTGACCATGTTGAATTGGTTCCGGAGTCATTGAACACTTTCCAAGTGTTGACTAGCGAGGGTTGTGTGAATATCTCGCGTATGCGATGAAAGAACTTCGGTTCATCCATGAGGATGTGAATGACCGTCATTTCGGGTGAATTCATCTCAATAAAGTTGGATTTATCGTTTGGAAGTTGATCACGTGGCGAGAAGGGCTAAGACAGTACGTAGGATTTGAGAAGTCTGTTTCATGTGAAACGAGTTCAGTCTGCAATGAGATGAATGTACTTAGCGGCTCGCTAAGGACGGTCTATAGATTAGCCCGCCAGGGTGTTGAAGGCGGCTTCGAGGCCGCCTTGGGCCATGAGATCGTCGAGGGGGGCGTCGGTGACGATGCGGCCCTGCTTGATCATGATGACGCGGTCGCACATGGCCTCTACCTCTTGCATGATGTGGGTGGAGAGGATGACGGTGCGCTGCTCGCCAAAGGAGCGGATGAGCGCCCGGATGTCTTTGAGCTGCAGCGGGTCGAGGCCCGAGGTGGGCTCGTCGAGGATGAGCAACTCGGGGCCGTGGAGGATGGCTTGGGCGAGGCCCACGCGCTGCTTGTATCCTTTGGACAGTGCGCCGATGGTCTTGTGGGCTTCGGGCGTGAGGCCCACCCTTTCGACGATTTCCTCGACTTTTTGCGCCCGTGCGGTTCGGCCTTTGATGCCGTGCAGTCCCGCGATGAAGTCCAGGAATTCCCGCACGTACATCTCGGGATACAGCGGGTTGTGTTCGGGGAGGTAGCCCATGCGCCCTTTGAGTTCGTCGCCACCGGCGCGGACATCTTGCCCATCGAAGGTCACCGTGCCGGCATCCGTGGGCAGGTAGCCGAGGATGGAGCGCATGAGGGTGGACTTGCCGGCGCCGTTGGGACCGAGCAGGCCGACGACCTGTCCGCTGGGCACGGAAATGGACACATTGTCGAGGGCCTTTTGCGGGCCGTACTTCTTGGTGACGCCGGATACTTCGAGGAGCATGAAACCGCAAGGTAGGATGCGCGGATTTCAGCGAACTTGCATCCGTGCAGGAATCGCATTCAGGAATCGTATTTCGTTCGACGGGCAAATGGGTGGATGTCCAGACCCCCGCAGGGCGGCGCGTGGAATGCCGGTTGCGCGGCAAATTCAGAATGGAGGGCCTGCGGACGACCAACCCTGTGGCGGTGGGCGATGGGGTGACCTGGGTCGAAGAGGAAGATGGCACCGGCGTGATCACCGAAATCGCGCCGCGCCGCAACCGCATCATCCGCCGCAGTGTGAACCTCAGTCATGAGGCGCACGTGGTGGCAGCCAATGTGGACCGCGCTTGGCTGGTCGTGACCTTGGTGGAGCCCGCTACATCCAGCGGTTTCGTGGACCGCTTTTTGGTGACCGCCGAGGCGTATGGTGTGCCCACGACGCTGTTGTTCAACAAAGTCGATGTGCTCTTGCAGTTGGGCGACGAGGCCGAGGAATTGCTGGCTTCATGGATGACGATGTACAGCGAGGCGGGATATGATTGCCTGCCGATTTCGGCCAAGGAGGGCATTGGGTTGGAAGATGTTCGGCGGCAGATGAAGGGGGGGATTCACTTGGTCAGTGGCCACAGCGGCGTGGGAAAATCCACATTGCTCAACGCTTTGATTCCAGGTTTGGACCAAAAAACGGCGGAGGTGTCAGAGGTCCACGACAAGGGCAAGCACACGACCACTTTTGCAGAGATGTTTCCGCTTGATGATGGTGGCTTCATTATCGATACGCCCGGAATCAAGGGGTTTGGCCTTGTTCGCATTGAAAAGGAGACGCTCCACCACCATTTCCCCGAAATGTTCCGCCTGTTGCCAGACTGCAAATTCCACAACTGCCGGCACCTCGATGAGCCGGGCTGTGCGGTGCGGAAAGGGCTGGAGACCGGCGCGGTCGACGATGAACGCTATGGCAACTACCGCAACATGGTGGAAGAGTTCGACGAAGGTCCCTACCGCGCCGGTGGCACACGCAGCCAAGGCGGGACTTAAGGCCGGTTCATCGCCCTTCGGGAACCCGTGAGGCGATCAGGCCCCCCACGCGCAGTGTGGGGCCATTGTAGGTCAAGGGCCGCCCTGTGACGAGGTCGCGCACCGATAGGCCTTGGGCCCTGAACAAGGCATCGCCCGCAGCGCAATCCCACTCGAAGTAGCCCGTGGATCGGGCGTGCAGTTCGGCCTTTCCCTCGGCGACAAGGCAGAACTTCCGTGCGCCGCTGATGGGCCGCATCCGGACTTGGGTGGGGTCTACCGTTCGGGCGATGAGGTCGTTGAGGGTGCCCGATTCGTTCCAGCTGATCAGCAGTTCGTAAGGGGGCGTTGCTTCGTCGTCTGCCCGTATGGGCAGCGGGGGCTTTTCGGATGCGACCAATTTGTCTTTGAATACACCCAAACCGTTGCCTCCGAAATAAACCTGTTGCAGGTCGGGCAGGGCGACGACCCCGAGAATGGGGACCCATTCCTTGCCGTCGTTTTCGATCAAGGCGATGTTGACCGCATATCCCGCGCGCATCCGGATGTAGGAACCGGTGCCGTCGAGGGGATCGACCAACCAGAACCGCTTCCATGTTTTGCGCTGGCTCATCGGGTGCACCACGCCTTCTTCGCTGATGACCGGCCAACCTGATGCGGAGAGGTCCGAGAGTATCGACTTGTGGCTGGCATAGTCGGCATTGGTGACCGAGGAGCCGTCTTTTTTGGTTTCGATTTCCAACGGTCGCGTGGCGAGGTCTGCGAGGAGTTGACCGGCCTTTCGCGCTGCGCTCAATGCCCATTCCATCGCCTGTTTCCGCTCGCTGTGCTCCATGCCCGAAAGATACCGCCTGCGGGACAAGGCCACCACTCAATCCGGGTTGTGACAGGGTAAGGAAGAAGGGGCGGCAATGGATATTCAGCGGATGGAACTTCGGGATGTTCGCAGTAGCTTTGCCCTGTACGCAGGGGTGCCGCAAGGCTGAGATTACACCCTCCGAACCTGCCCGGGTCATGCCGGGAAGGAAGCGAAGCACCGCACATGCGGTGGGGTCCAACCAAAGGAACCCTGCGTGGCCAAAAATGAATCGCCATGCGCTACGCCCCCCTCTTTTTCCTGTTGATGTTGCCCTTTGTGGCAGCTGCACAAACACCGGTCAATACCGCGGTTTCTGACACCCTGTCCCGCTTTTTGGAGCCGGCGGCGGTAACGGCTGTGCGGGCCACTGAGCGCGCGCCGTTTGTGGCGGAGACCTTGGACGCAGCGGAGATTGCCGACCGGAATACGGGGCAGGACTTGCCGTATGTGTTGC
This sequence comes from Flavobacteriales bacterium UBA4474, assembly GCA_002389295.1. Taxonomy (GTDB): domain Bacteria; phylum Bacteroidota; class Bacteroidia; order Flavobacteriales_D; family Sanyastnellaceae; genus UBA8752. The sequence continues at coordinate 4,112 of DGOE01000133.1, forward strand.
GCTATACGCCTTCGGTGGTGGTGACCTCCGACGCCGGTGCGGGGGTGGGCTACACGGGATTGCGGATCCGTGGAACGGACGCCACGCGCATCAACGTCACACTCAATGGCATCCCGGTCAACGACAGTGAGTCTCAGGCCGTCTTTTGGGTGAACATGCCCGATCTGGCCAGTGGCACGGACGACATTCAGGTGCAGCGTGGGGTGGGCACGTCGACGCTGGGCGCGGGGGCGTTTGGGGCGACCATTTCGCTCAACACCTTGGGCATGAGTGAAGAAGCAGGAGGGTCCATGATGGTGGGCGGCGGCAGCTTTCAGACGTTTCGAACCAACCTTCAGTGGAGCAGTGGCCGCAGCAAGAGCGGCTGGGCGGCAGAGGGCCGGGTGAGCGCCGTGAACAGCGATGGATGGGTGGACCGGGCGTCCAGTGCGCTCTCCAGTTTTCAATTGGCACTTCACCGCGCTTGGGATGGCGGCGGGATGACCTACACCATCCTCAGCGGGAATGAGCGCACCTACCAGAGCTGGTGGGGCGTGCCGGAAGTGGTGCTGGGGGGCGACCGCGCGGAGATGGAGGCTTGGGGCTTGGCCAACGGCTATTCCGTCCAGCAGATTGAGGAGATGAAGACCTATGGGCGTCGGTTCAATTACTACAACTATGAGGATGAGGTCGACAACTACGGCCAGGACCACCAGCAGCTGCACCTGGAGCAGCAGTGGCGCGATTGGCGCTTCTCGGTGACGGGCCATTTCACGCATGGCGAAGGCTACTTTGAGCAGTTCAAGGCAGGGGATGACCTGGCCGACTACAACCTGCCCGATGTGGTGCTGGGCGGAGATACCGTCTCCTCTACCGACTTGGTGCGCCGGCGTTGGTTGGAAAACGATTTTGCCGGAGGGGTAATCGGAGCCGAGCGGCGCTGGGACCGCGCGGCCCTGACCTTGGGTGGGGCTTGGAATGGGTATGAGGGGCTGCACTTTGGGCAACTCACCTGGGCGCGCTACGCCTCTGCCGCGCCGGATCCCAATTACTGGTATTACGAGAGTTTGGGGGTCAAGACGGACCACAATGCCTTTGCGCGCTTTGTACAGCGTTCCAAAAATGGCCGGTTGCAGGCCCAAGGAGAACTGCAGTACCGGGGGGTGCGCTACACGGCCAACGGCACCGACAACGATCAACAGGTGATCGACGTACCGCGAGACAGTGCCACGTTTGATTTCCTCAACCCCAAACTGGGTCTGGACTACAGGCTCAACGACGAGGAGCGGTTCTTCTTTTCGGTGGCTGTGGCGCACAAGGAGCCCGGCCGCAATGATTTTGTGGATGCCCCAGCGGGTGCCGCGAACCGCGCAGAGCGCCTCACCGATTTTGAGTTCGGCTGGCGGCGCAATACCGACACCTACGCTTGGGGATTGACGGCGTATCACATGGCGTACAAAGACCAGTTGATTCCCACGGGGGCGCTGAACGATGTGGGGGCCGCCCTGCGCCAAAATGTGCCCAAGAGCAGCCGGACGGGGGTGGAGATGGAATTCGGTTGGCAGGTATCCGACGCCGTTGAAATCGGTGCCCAGGCGACGCTGGCAGGCAGCCGCATTGAGACCTTCACGGAGATCATTTACGATTACTTGGACTACACTACGGTGGAGATTGACCACCAAAACACGCAAATCGCCTTCAGCCCGCGCGTCCTGTGGGGCGGACAGCTCCTGTGGCATGCGGTTCGCCCGGCGGATGCGACCCAGCCCAAGCTCGACCTGGAGTGGGCGACACAGCACGTTGGCGAGCAGTACATGGACAACACCGGCAAGGCGGCCCTTTTGCCGGCCTACACGGTGTCACAGCTGCGTGCGAGCCTGCACTTGCCGACCTCCAAGAACGGAGAGGTGGTGGACCGGACGCGCCTTGATGTGTGGGTGGAGAATGCGCTCAATGCCGAGTACAGTGCCAACGGATACAGCTACAGTTATTTCTATGGCCCGGATGTCTACACCATCGAAAACTTCTACTACCCGCAGGCGGGGCGCCACATCAACTTGGCCCTGACGTATACATTCTGAGCGAGGTGAATCAGCCTTGGCGCTCGGCCTCGGAGGCGAAGGCGCGCAAGAATTCGGGGTCGTGCTCGATGGCGGTGCCCACCACGGCGAGGTCGGCGCCGGCGGCCCAAGCGTCCATGACGTCGTCCGGCGTCTTCATGCCGCCGCCTGCGATCAGGGGACAGGGTACGGTGTTGTGCACGGCCGCGATCATTTCTTTGGAAACGGGGTGGTCTGCGCCACTGCCGGTGTCGAGGTACATGCACTGCTGGCCCAAATAGTGACCGGCGAGGGCAGTGGTGGCTGCGATGTCGGGCTTGTCGCCCGGAATGGGCAAGGAGCCGCTCATGTAGTGCGCGGTCGTGGTGCGTCCACCGTCAATGAGCATGTACCCGCATGAAACGGCGTCCAATCCCAAGGCGCGAACGCGCGGGGCGGCTTCCACTTGTTTGCCGATGAGGGCTTCGGGGTTGCGGCCGCTGATGACCGAAAGAAAGAGGAGCGCATCGGCCTCTGCGGTCAGTTGGCTCGGCGCGCCGGGGAACAGGACGATGGGCCTGTCGGTCCGCTCGCGGATCCACGCCGCGACATTGTCCATGGAGCCTTCGGTGACCAAGCTGCCTCCAAGCAAGACCGTGTGCACGGCATTAAAACCGGCTCCGCGCATCCAATCGAGGTCGTTTTCGGCCTTGATTTTGTCGGGGTCCACCAGCACGGCAAGCCCTTTCCGGCCGGCGGCGCGGCGGGCTTCCATATCGGAAATCCAACGGGTGGAGAGGGTGGGTCCAATTTCCTCGTTCACGACTTCGAAGATGGGGAAGCAATCCTTTCGATGATGTCCGGACGCAAAAGTCCGTGCCCGCAAGGGTGAAAATGCACGGGACATACCCCCTTCAACCCCTTGGCATTCTTGGGTTTGACCACTTTGTCGCGCTGGCCAAAGTGGGCCTCGAGCACGCCGGGGTGTTGCGCTGAAAGGGCGCGCAAGGGGCGATTTCCAGCGGGCCACATTGCGCGAAGCGAGAGCCAGCAATCGATGACCATGGACCACATTTCCGCCGTTTCGAGGTGGAAAAGGGAGAACTGATAGAAGTGTTCAGGCAGCCATTTCCTGCGCCGCATCCAAGAGAGAAAGCGGACCATCTTCTCGCGTTGCCGGCCACTTTGTTGCAGCCAGGTGCGCCCCAACAGGGTCTCGACCGAGAACCAATAGCCGGGATTTTTGACCAATCCATCGGGGGCGATGAGGAGCACGCGTGTGAAGCGATGCGGCTGGTGGGACCACCAGTTCAACGCCAGCCTACCCCCGAGGCTGTAGCCGATTAGCGTGCCGCCAAAGGCCAGTCCTTCTTGCGCGAGGATGCCATCGAGGGCTTGGAACCAATCGTCGGGACTGAGGGGCCGGTGGTGGCCCGAGGAACGGCCGTGTGCGGCCAGGTGGGGCATGACCAATGCCGTGTTTTCGGCCAACAATGGGCGCGCGGCGAGCATGTCTTCGAGCGGACGGCTGAAGCCGTGGAAGGCCAGGGCGGCCTGGTGCACCTCGGCTGCCGGTCGCCAGACGGCGTACTCAATGGTCAGCCCATTTTTATTGAACAGCCGCCGTTCCACGCCTTGAGGTGTGCCTTTGGGGATGGAATCCGGGGACAGTGCCATGGGGCAAAGGTCGGTTTTCCGAGACGGGTTTCATCCGGGAAAGTGTGTGGAAAACGGGGTGCGGTAGATTGAAGGGCGCAGGGTAGTTTTGCATCGGGTTTCCCGGACGGTATTGTTGCCGTCCGGAAAAAAAAAATGCCGAAAGACACGAGCATCAAGTCGGTCCTCATCATCGGAAGTGGGCCCATCGTCATCGGACAGGCTTGCGAGTTCGATTACTCTGGATCGCAGGCCTCACGGTCGCTCCGAGAAGAAGGCATTGAGGTGACCCTCATCAATTCCAACCCCGCTACCATCATGACCGACCCGGTCGTGGCGGACAACATCTACTTGAAACCGCTCGAGCCGGAGTCCATCGAGGAGATTCTCCAACTGCACGATATCGATGCGGTGCTGCCCACCATGGGCGGGCAAACGGCGCTGAACCTGGCCATCACGTGCGACGAGATGGGGATTTGGGAGCAGTACAATGTGAAGCTGATCGGGGTCAACATTGACGCCATCGACGTCACGGAGAACCGCGAGCGCTTCCGGAACTTGATGGAGGAAATCGGGGTTCCGATGGCGCCACAGGCGACGGCCAAGAGCTTTCTCGAAGGCAAGGAGGCGGCGCAGAAATTTGGTTTTCCGTTGTGCATCCGCTCTTCCTTCACCTTGGGGGGAGCAGGGGCGTCCATCGTGCATGACCCGGCCGAATTTGACGGGCTGCTGACCCGGGCCTTGCACATCTCGCCCATCCACGAGGTGATGATCGACAAGGCGTTGCTCGGTTGGAAGGAGTTTGAGTTGGAGCTGTTGCGCGATGCCAATGACAACGTCGTCATCATCTGTTCCATCGAGAATTTCGATCCGATGGGGATTCACACTGGCGATTCCATCACGGTGGCGCCGGCGATGACACTGTCGGACACCACGTTTCAGCGGATGCGCGACATGGCCATCCACATGATGAATTCCATCGGTGCATTTGCCGGCGGATGCAACGTGCAGTTCGCCGTGTCGCCGGACGAGAAAGAGGACATCATCGCCATTGAAATCAACCCGCGCGTGAGCCGCTCGTCGGCGCTGGCCTCGAAGGCCACGGGTTATCCAATCGCGAAGATTGCCGCCAAGCTGGCCATCGGTTACCACTTGGATGAGCTCGTGAATCCGATCACCGGTTCGACGAGTGCGTTTTTCGAGCCAACGTTGGACTATGTGATCGTCAAAATCCCGCGGTGGAACTTCGACAAGTTTGATGGTGCCAACCGTGAACTCGGCCTACAGATGAAGTCTGTGGGCGAGGTGATGGGCATCGGCCGGAGCTTTCAAGAGGCCCTGCAGAAGGCTTGTCAGTCGCTTGAGATCAAGCGGAACGGCCTCGGCGCAGACGGCAAGGAGATCCGCGACCAGGACACCATTCTTCATTCGCTTGAGTTCCCGTCGTGGGACCGCTTGTTTCATCTCTACGATGCGATCAAGTTGGGCATTCCCATGAGCACCATACAGAACAAGACCAAGATTGACCCTTGGTTCTTGCGTCAAATCGAGGACCTGATTGAGGTGGAGGGCCGGATCGGCGCGTACCGTTTGGAGGACATTCCATTCGAGCTGATGAAGGAGGCCAAGCTCAAGGGTTTTGCGGACCGCCAGATTGGCCACATCGTTCGGGCCAAAGAAAGCCAGGTGTTTGAACGGCGCGTGGAACTCGGCATTGAGCGGAGTTACCGCCTTGTGGATACCTGTGCTGCGGAATTTGTGGCCCAGACGCCGTACTACTACAGCACGTTTTGTGAGGCCAATGAGTCCCCCAAGACCACGGGCCGCAAAATCGTGGTGCTGGGCAGTGGCCCGAACCGCATTGGTCAGGGCATCGAGTTTGATTATTGCTGCGTACACGGCGTGATGGCTGCCCGCGCGGCAGGCTACGAGGCGGTCATGATCAACTGCAACCCCGAAACGGTGTCCACGGACAGCGATACCGCGGACCGGTTGTATTTCGAGCCTGTGTTTTGGGAGCACATCTACGACATCATCCGCCATGAGCAGCCCGAGGGGGTGATTGTGCAGCTCGGCGGTCAGACGGCCCTCAAGTTGGCCGAGAAGCTCGAGCGTTTTGGCATTCCCATCATGGGGACCAGCTACCAAGCCCTCGACATCGCAGAGGACCGCGGCCGGTTCTCCACGTTGCTCAAGGAGCTGGAGATTCCGTATCCCAAATTCGGTGCGGTGACCTCGGCCCAGCAGGCCATCGAATTGAGCCGTGAGTTGGGCTTCCCGCTCTTGGTTCGTCCCAGCTACGTGTTGGGTGGCCAGCGGATGAAAATTGTCATCAGCGAAAAGGGCCTTGAGCACCACGTGGTGGACATCCTCCGCGACATGCCCGACAACCAGATTTTGCTGGATCATTTCTTGGAAGGGGCCATCGAGTGCGAGGCCGATGCCATCTGCGACGGTGAAGACACGTACATCATCGGTGTCATGCAGCACATCGAGCCCGCCGGCATTCATTCAGGTGACTCCTACGCGGTGTTGCCGCCCTACAACCTCGGAGATTTGATCCTCGCCCAAATTGAAGACATCACCAAAAAGGTGGCGGTGGCGTTGGAGACAAAGGGGCTGTTGAACATCCAGTTCGCGGTGAAAGACGATACGGTTTTTGTCATCGAAGCCAATCCACGCGCCTCGCGCACGGTGCCGTTTATCGCCAAGGCTTACCAGGAGCCCTACGTGAAGTACGCCACCGAGGTCATGCTCGGCGAAAAGAAGGTCAAGGACTTTGATTTTCAGCCCCGCAAGCGCGGCTACGCGATCAAGATTCCGGTCTTCAGTTATTCGAAGTTCCCCGAGGTGAACAAGGAGCTCGGCCCGGAGATGAAGTCGACCGGTGAGGCCATCCGCTTCATCGACACGTTGCGCGATCCGTTCTTCCGCAAGGTGTACTCCGAGCGCAACCTTTACCTCTCTAAATAAGGCAGGTGGGGCTGTTCCGCACCTTGGTTGGCCTTGTGGTCGCGTGGATGGTGTTCCGCGCGCTGGACCGTTTGTTTGGTCGCGGCCGGGGTGCTGGAAGGCGTCCGCGGGGTGAAAGTGGGGGGCGCAATGCTGCGGGATTTGGAGGACGTGGCGGGCCTGATGCGCCGGGTGCCAAGGCCAAGGACGATCACCTGGGCGAGTACGTGGATTACGAGGAGGTGGAAGGGGACGATTAGGTCGTCCGCGGTTTCACGCCACCCTTTGCGGGGGCTAACTTGGGCCCATGAGTGCACGTCCAACCCTTGCCCAGCTGTTGAGACCGTTGCTGCCACATTTGCTCGCCATCGGCGTGTTGGGTGTCGTGGCCTTCTCTTTCTATTCCAAGTCATTTGATGATTACCGGCTGCGCATGCCGGACATCGAGCACCACATTGCGACCACCAAAGAGGTCATCGACCACCGCGCCCGGACCGGGGAGCAGGCGCTGTGGACCGACAGTCAATTTGGGGGGATGCCCACCTTTCAGCTCGGCATGCGGACTTCCGATGTCAACGCCGGCTCCTGGATTGGACGGGCGATTCGGTTTGGGTTTCCGCGGCCAGCAGACCATTTGCTGGTGGCCTTGCTCTGCGCCTATTTGCTGGCGGCGGTGCTCGGCTGTGGGCCATGGATTTCGGCCTTGGTGGCCATCGGTTTTGGATTGAGTTCGCTCAATATTCTATACCTCGGGGCCGGTCACGCGGCCAAGGTGATGTCCATCGCGACGCTGCCTGGCATCCTCGCTGGCGTGTTGGTGGCGTATCGACGCAACCTGTGGCTTGGTGCGGGTTTGGCGGCGGCCTTTACGGCCACCAACTTGGCGGCCAACCACTTGCAGATGACCTATTACTTGGCCTTTTTGGTCGGGGGTATTGGCATCGCAGAAACGGTCAGGCTGGTGATGTCGGGTGCAGCGCGCCGGGCTTTGGTTACAGGCGGGGTGTTGTTGGCTGCTGCGGGCATCGCCCTTATTCCCAATGGAGCTTTGATCAAGCCGACCTTGGACTATACGCCGCACACCACGCGGGGAGAAGTGCTGTTGACCCCAGCTGCCGGAGTGGAAGTGGCGGATACGGGCCTCGACAAGGATTACATCTTGCAGTATTCCATGGGCCGCGGTGAGTGGTGGAGCATCATGGTGCCCGATATCAAAGGGGGGAACAACCCCTTGTATTGGGGGGAGCAGCTCTTTAGTGGCGGGGCGTTCTACTTTGGCGCCATCTTGATGGCGCTGTTTATGGCGTCTTTGGTGCTGAGGCGTGATGTGCTGCGCTGGCCCATGCTGGTGGTGGCGCTCTTGGCCATCGTGCTGTCATGGCGCGATACGTCTGGATTGACCGACTTTTTCCTCGAGCATGTGCCAGGATTTGCCAAGTTCCGGGACACCAAGATGATGCTCATGCTCATCCAATGCATGCTGCCGATAGGCGT
>DGOE01000042.1 GCA_002389295.1 Flavobacteriales bacterium UBA4474
CAGGTGCTGCAGTTGTTTGACAGCTGGGCGGGTGCACTTGATGCGGGCATGTTTGAGCGCTACAGCCTGCCCCGGTTGCGGCGCATCTGTGCCTCGGTGAAGGGGGCGCCGCTGATCGTCTTTGCAAAGGGGGCGGGTTGGCAATTGGACCGCTTGGCCACCTTGCCCTGCGCGGCCTTGGGCATTGATTGGCATACCCCTGCCTCCGAAGCCCGCAAGCGGGCGCCTGACCATGTGTTGCAGGGCAACCTGGACCCTTCCGTGCTCTATGGTTCGGAAGCAGAGGTGCGGGCAGCGACCCAACGAATGTTGTCGGATTTTGGGCGGGGCAAACACGTGGTTAACTTGGGCCACGGAGTCTATCCCGACATTGACCCCCAACGCGTACGTGCCTTCATAGACGAAGTCAAGCAAAGCGGCAGATGATCGGGCCGGACCAGACAAGGAAAACCATGCGGAATTTGATGATGACCTGCGCGTGCACCGCGCTGTTGATTCCGGCCTTCGAGGCCGAAGTACAGGCACAGGATGAGAACCTCGTGCCCAACGGGAGTTTCGAAAATGGCGACGTCAAGCGCCTCAAGGCCTATGGTCAGTTGGAGGAGACGACCACAGACTGGTTTCCCTACACGGATGCCCCGCTCGATCTGTTTTCTACGGATGTAAAAAGCGATAAGGTGGCGGTTCCCGGTAACAGCTATGGCTATGAGGATGCCAGTGATGGCAACCGATATGGTGGTTTCCGCGCCTACAGCAAGAGCCCCAAGTTGGCCCGGACGTATTTCCAGGTCAGGCTGTCGGAGAACCTCGAGCAGAACCAGATGTACTGCGTGAGTTTCGATATTTCATTGAGCGATTTGTCCAAATACGCGGTCAATGGCATCGGCGCTTATTTCTCCGACCGCAAGGAGAGCCAGCCCAACTTGGGCATTGTGAGCCGCACGCCACAGGTGATGCACAGGGCCGACAAGGTGATGCAATTGATGGAAGGCTGGGAGACGGTCTGCGGAACCGTGCTGGGCACGGGGCAAGAGGAATACATGACCATTGGCGGCTTCAATGGCTCGCGCGACATCGAAGAGGTCAAGGTCAAAAAGCCGAGATCCATTGAAGGGGTGCAAACCATGCATGCCTATTACTACATCGACAATGTCAAGATTGTCCCTGTGGACGCCAAGAGCCAGTGCAATTGCTCGCGTTCGTCCAACACGGCACCTGATTTGGTGTACGGTGGCCCTTCGCTGCCCAGCGATATGTCCGGGCGCGAAGTTGTGGAGCGCACCTCCATTTACTACGCCTTTGTGAAGCGCACCTTTACCGAAGGAGGCAAGGCAGACTTGGACCGTTTGGCGGGTATTTTGAAAAGCAATCCCGGTTGGACCCTTGAAGTCATGGGGCATTGCGACAACGATGAGGTGTCTGAGGGGAAAATCAACCCGCGTTTTGCCAACATGGGGAACAAGCGGGCCGAACAGGTCAAGCGTTACTTGACTTCGCAAGGTGTGGCCGAGGGCAGCATTGTGGTGACCGGATTGGAAAATACGGACCCTGCCAGCACCAAGGCGACCGACTTGGCACGGGCCAAGAACCGCCGTGTGACCTTCAGGATCAAGTAAATCCATGCCGAAACTGCCGGCCGTCTGGTTGGTCCTGATGTCCATTCCGTTGTGGGCGTGGGGCCAGGCTCCGGGTGCTGTGTTGGACCCTGCCAGCTTGGTGCCGGATGGCGGCTTTGAGGAAAAGCGCTTTTGTCCTTCTGACTACAATCAGCAGCGCCTCAGGACCTTGCCGCATTGGCAGCAGCCGACGGAAGGCACCCCCGATCACTTTGCCACTTGCAGCAAGTCTGCGGGTGTGCCTGTGAACCGCTTTGGTGAAGAGCCCGGTCTGGAGGGAGAAGCGTATGGCGGCCTCGTGGTGTTTAGCCGGGCCAAATGGAGATATCGTGAGTACCTCTCGACGGAGCTGACCCGGGCTTTGGCACCGGGGGAATGGGTGTGCGTGTCTTTTTGGTATTCTGCCGCAGAGTCTGCGGGTGTGGTGGCCGATGGAATCGGGGCGCTGTTGTCCGATGAAAAGCCCACAGGCCAGCGCGATTTCATCCTTGACTTCTCTCCGCAAATGGTCAATCCGCCGGGGCATTTCCTCGCCGCTGTGGAGGGGTGGACCAACCTGTCGGATGCGGTGCAGGCCCAAGGGGGGGAGCGGTGGTTGACATTGGGCAACTTCGATGTGAAAGGCGAGACCCGTTTGGCGCTCTCTGCCCATGCGCCCAAGGATGCGACGGACTGGGCCTATGTCTACCTCGATGGTGTGGAAGTCGTGCCGGTGGCTGGGCCGGAAGACTGCGCCTGTTTGGTGCGCAAAATTGCCGACGAAATGCAAGATCCGCCGGAGCCCCTCACGCGCGTGGTGGAGGTGGAGCGCGACACCCTGCATTTTGGTTTCGATGAGGTCACCCTGCAGCCTGAGGACCGGACCAAACTTGACCGTTGGGGCGCCATGCTGCGCCGCAACCGGTTTCTGCTTTTGGAGGTGCATGGCCACACCGATGCCATGGGCCCTGAGGGCTACAATGCGGGGCTTTCAGAGCGCCGAGCACAGGCGGCATTTGCCTACCTCATGGACCAAGGCGTGGCGCCAGACAGGATGCGCACGGACGGCCACGGGAGCGCTTTGCCGGCAGCATCCAATGCCAATGCCGGCGGCCGGGCCCGCAACCGCAGGGTTGAATTCCGGCTTGTAGAACAGGCTTTCATAGAAGTGGAGTAGCGCTGCACTCCGCGCGTGGTCAGGTGCTCCTGTGAAGAGGACTTAGGCGAAAGACCGCTTTTGTGGAATGGCCAGCAGCGTGATCAATGCGACCACAAAGAACCCAATCAGGACCAGGAGGGAATTGCGCATGCTGCCGGTGAGGCCTTCGATGTAGCCCCAGCTGAACATGCCGATGACCACCCCGAGTTTTTCGAGGACTTCGTAGAAGCTGAAGTAGGATGCCGTGTCGTCCGTGTCGGGCAGCATCTTGGTGTAGGTGGAGCGGTTCAGGCTTTGCGTGCCGCCCATCATGAAGCCGATCATGCCCGCGGCGATGAAGAACATGGTCGTGCCGTCGACATGGGCGTACACCAAGGCGCACGTTGTGCCCCAGAGGGCCGTGGCTGCGATGAGCACAGGAATGTTGCCGTAGCGCCGGCTGAGGCGGCTGAACAGGAAGGCGCCGGGGATGGCGACGACCTGGACGAGGATGATGGCGAGGATGAGTTGGTCGTCGGGCAGTTGGATTTCTTTGATGCCAAATGAGGAGGCCATCAGCATGATGGTCTGAATGGCCATGCTCATCACGAAGAAACTGAGGAGGTAGCGCGTGAGCTGGGTCTTGCCCTTGAGGTCCAATGCCACCTTGCGCAATTCACGGAAACCTTGCCACAGGAGATTGCCTTCTGGGCGGTTCTTCACCTTGACCGGCATGCGGCGGAAGGTGATTTGGGCCCATCCAGCCCACCACAGGCCGACCCCGACAAAGGCCCACCGCGTCAAGTGGTCACCCACGCCCATGATGAGCGCCAGGCAGAGCAGCAAGATGATGATCGAGCCTGTGAACCCCCACGAATATCCTTTGGCCGACAGCAGGTCATGGTCTTCCCGCGGTGCAATTTCTGGCAAGAAAGCGTTGTAGAAACCGAGGCTTCCCCAAGCGCCGATGTTGGCCATAAACAAGGCTGTCATGCTCCATTCCAAATGCTGGGGGTCGAACCAAAACAGGCCGATGCACCCGGAGGCGCCCATGTAACAGAAGATTTTCAAGAAGAGGAGCTTGCGCCCGAGATAGTCCGCCATGCCCGAAAGCAGGGGCGAGGCGATGATGACCATGAAGAACGAGGCCCCCAGGATGTAGCTGTAGAGCTGGGTGTTGATGAACTCCCTTCCAAAGAACATCACCTTGTCGTTGACCGCGCCATCCGCGCCCTCCGCAGCCGTGATGGCGTTGTAGAAGATGGGGAAGATGGCCGTGGTGATGACCAGGAAGTAGGCGCCATTGGCCCAATCGTAAAACAGCCACCCCATGCGGATGGCCTTATTGGAGTATTGGCGTGCCTTGCGTTGGAGTATACCCATAACGGGCAATATAGGGCGGTGTCCAGCGGGTTGGTTTCACCAGCGGCCCGTCAGCTCAGCAAGCCTTGCTTGTCCACCGCGTCGGCGATGTGGTCGCCGATGGCGAGTGAGGCCGTGGCGGCGGGAGAGGGGGCGTTCAGGACGTGGACGCTGCGCCCTTGGGAAATGATGCGGAAGTCGTCTTTGGTGTCGCCGTTGGGGCGCAGCAAGAGGGCCCTGACGCCGCTGCGGCCCGTGCGGATGTCGTCCATTTCCAAAGACGGGACGAGGCGCTGCAGGGTCTTGAGAAAGAGCCGCTTGGAGAAGGCCCGGCGGTATTCATTGATGCCAAAGGACATGTTCTTGAAGAACAGTTTCCAGGTGCCCGCATACCCGAGGGCTTCGGCGGTGTCGCGCAGGTTGAAATCGGTCTTGCCGTAGCCCTCGCGCTTGAAGGTGAACACGGCGTTGGGGCCACACTCGATGTCGCCGTTGGTCATGCGGGTGAAGTGCACGCCCAAGAAGGGGAACTGCGGGTTGGGGACGGGGTAGATGAGGTTGCGCACCTTGTGCTTGGCGTGGTCCTCGAGTTCGTAGTAGTCCCCGCGGAAACCCACTACCCGCTCGGGCAGTTGCACACCGTCTTTTCGGGCCAGGCGGTCGGCCTGCAGCCCGGCGCAGACCACCATGCCCCTTGCGGTGAAATCTCCTTGGGATGTGTGGACGGTCACGCTGGTGTCGTCCTGGGTGAAGGACCGGGCTTCGATCCCGGTGAGGACGCGGCTCTGGGGCTGGATGCCCATGGCGACCTCCACCATCTTGGCGGTGGCTGCGCGGAAGTCGATGATGCCCGTACACGGCACCCACAGCCCCTCCACAGCGCGGACATGGGGCTCGATTTCGCGCACGGCGTCACCGGAAATGCGCTCAAGGCCTTCGATTTCGTTCTGTTGTCCGAGGCCGTGGATCTTCTCGAGCATGGGCAGCTCGTCGGCTGTGGCGGCGGCCACGACCTTTCCGCAGACATCGTGGTCGACATGGTATTCCTTGGCAAAAGCCACCAACTCATGGCGCCCCTTGACGCAATTGATGGCCTTCAAGCTGCCAGGGGGGTAGTAGAGCCCGCTGTGGATGACCCCACTGTTATGGCCGGTCTGGTGGTCGCTGAGGATGTCCTCTTTTTCCAGCAGGACAATGCGGGCCTCGGGATGGCGGCGCTGCAGTTTCAAGAATGCGGCCGCACCGACGATGCCGCCGCCCACCACGATGAGGTCGAATGGGCGCTGAGGTTCCATGTTCTGCTGTTGTCGCGTCGGCGAAGATAACTGCCCGGTGTGCCGGGTGTTCACGGCCGAGGTGCAGAAGACTCAGCGCAGGATGTGAATGGAGCCGTGGCGCTCTTCTACGCGGGGGATGCCCAGGTCGCCGAATTTCCAAAACAGGCGGTATCCGTAGATGCCATCGGGAACGAAGTGGTTTCCGTCCATCCAAGATGCCTGGTTGCCTTCGCCCCTCCACGTCGCTTCGGGGTCTTCGGTGGCCCAGACCAGTTCGCCCCAGCGGTCAAAGACCTGGAAGAGGAATTCGTCGAGTTCCGGGCAATTCGTTTCGACGTTGAAGCCGTCGTTGATGCCGTCGTTGTCCGGCGTGAATGCCGTGGGCACCCACATGTCACAGCCGCAATACTCTTGGGTGACCTCCACCACAGCGACATCGAGCCCGCAGGCGTTTTCCGCCGATAAGAGATAAGTGCCCGCGCCAACCGAGGGGTTGAGTCCCTCTAATTCGGGGTCGCTCCACGTCAGGGTGTAGGGCAGTTCGGCGATGTCCGTCCCTTCGACGGCCTTGAGCTCGGCCAGGACCTCGGTGGTTTCGCCCCAGCAAATGAGCCCTGCATAGGGCGCGGCATTTACATCGAGGTTGGGCAGGACATTGACATAAACATCCGTGGAATCGGCGCAGCCGGTCATGCTGTCCAACACGCGCACGGTGTAGTTGCCTTCCGCCTCCCACACCGGCCCTCCGGTGGTGGTCAGGCCATTGACACTCCAAACCCACCAGCCTTCGGCGGGGGCTGCTTGTGCGGGCCACGTCCACTCCACGGCCGGGTCCAGCACACACCGGGTCACGGTATCGGCCAAGGCCCCCACGGAGGGCACCGGCCACCATCCCACGGTGGTTTGTGCGGTTTCGGTGCAGCCGCTCAGGCCCACCTCCACAGTAAAAGGCCCCGCTCCGTCAGCGGCCTCCAGCGCAATGCTCGCCGAAGTTTCTCCGGTTGACCAGGCGATGGATTCTTGGTTTCCACTCACCGACAGGGTCACCGTTTCTCCCTCGCAGGCGCCCGCCGGCCCCTCCAGGGAGAAGGCGATGGGGGGCAAGGCATTCAAAAAGTAGGTCACCTCATCGGTGCACCCGCTCTCCTCGACCAGGAAGGCGGTATACATGCCCGGTCCGGCCTGGTTTGGATTGGGGGTTCCCG
>DGOE01000164.1 GCA_002389295.1 Flavobacteriales bacterium UBA4474
GAACAAGCGCTGCACCCCTTCCGCGCCAAAGCACAGTCGGGCATGCTCGTAGGTGTCATGGGGGCCAGCGGATCAGGGAAATCAACCCTGCTCAACCTCCTTTCGGGTACGGCCGACCCCACGTTTGGCCACATCACCATCGATGGAATCCCGGTCACAGACGACAAGGCGCGTTCGTGGATCGGCCTTGTACCCCAAGAGGACCACCTGTTGCCTGAGCTCACCGTGAGCGAAAACCTCTACTACGCGGCGCGCCTGGCCTTTGCGCAAGACGGGCCCGCACAAAGCGCGAGCAGAACCGAAGACTGCCTCAAGCAATTGGGGCTCTGGGAGGCCCGGGACTTGCCTGTCGGCGACGCCCTGCACAAAACCATCAGCGGCGGTCAACGCAAGCGATTGAACATCGCCATGGAGCTGATCCGTGAACCCAAGGTGCTCCTGGTTGATGAGCCCACCAGCGGCTTGAGCAGCAAGGACTCTGAGCTCCTGATGGACCTGCTCAAGCAGATGACCTATGGCGGCACCCTGGTCATCGCTGTCATCCACCAGCCCAGCGGCGACATCTTCCGCAGTTTCGATGCCCTTTGGGTGCTTGACCACGGGGGATATCCGGTGTTTACGGGCCGTCCACTCGATGCCTTGGTGCATTTCAGGAGCATCGTCAATCACTTCGATGCCGATCAAGTGACCTGCCACCAATGTGGCCATGTCAACCCCGAGCAGATTTTCGACATCATCGATGTTCCGGTGTTGGATGGCAGAGGAAAGCCCACGGGCCAACGCCGCATCAGCCCCAAAGAGTGGAACGATTTTTACAACGTGCTGCTGGTTCCGCAGATGGAGGCGGAAATGACGGCGGCAGCGCCCGTCGCCCCCTCGCATCCCGATGGGCAGCGTCCGCCGCGGTGGTGGCGGCAATGGGCCATTCAAGGGGCCCGCGATTTGAACCGCAAATGGAAAAACCGGCAATACCTGCTGATCAACCTGCTGGAAGCCCCGGTACTCGCTGTCCTGCTGGCCTTCATCCTGCGCGCAGCTGATGGGGGAGGTGCCTACAATTTTGGCGCAGCATCCAACATTCCGCACTTCCTGTTCATCGCCGTCATCGTCGCCATTTTCATGGGGCTCACCGTCTCTGCTGAGGAATTGTTCAGGGACCAATTGATGCGCAAGCGCGAGCACCACTTACGCCTCAATTGGGCCGCGTACCTCACCGCCAAATGCAGCGTGCTCTTTGGCATATCTGCTGCGCAAACGCTGCTGTTTGCGGCGTGCTCGCATCCCTTGCTCGAACTGCCTGGACTGTTTGTTCCGTATTGGTTCACCTTGTTTTCAGTGGCCGCGTGCGCCAACCTTTTCGGGCTCATCATTTCGCTGCTGTTTAACAGCGTCCGGGTCATTTACCTCTCCATTCCACTGTTCATCATTCCCCAACTGATGCTCGGCGGCGCCATCGTGACCTATGACCAATTGCACCCCAGCTTGTCCAAACCTTCGGGAGTATCGCCGCTGGGGCAGGTGATGATCAGCCGTTGGGGCTTCGAAGCCTTGACCACACTGTATGCCGCAGAAACGGAATACGCTTCGGCGCTCTACGACAAGCGCAGCGCCTTGGCTGAGGCGACTTTCCGCAGGGACCGTTGGGCGCCTGAAATGCAGCGCCAATTGAATGCCGCGCACGGGGGAGACCCAGGGTCCTTGAAAACCACCGCAAAAGCGTGGGCCGCTTTGTTTCAGCAAGGGGACCTGCGCGTTTCCGCCACCTTCACCGACGGAATAGATGCCGGAGAGTACGCGGCCCTGACGGCTGAATTGGACCACTACAAGGACACCCAACGCAAGGCGTGGCGCCAGGCCAAAAACAGCTTGGACCAAGCGCTTTCAGCAAACGGTTGGGATGCACCTTCCGTTTCAAAGCCCATAATGCGGGCTCAATACAACCAAGTGTTGATGGATTGGACCACCCAAGACCAGGTGTTGAATGCGGGACTGGCCTTGGAGGACAACACCATCTTCAATACCAGGGACGCGCTCTACGCACCCCCGTCACCACCCGCCATGGGCGCGTTTCACGCCGCAACATCACAATGGGGCACCCTGCAGGTTCCCAAGCGCTGGAGCAATTGGCTCGTGCTGTGGATGGCCACGTTCCTTCTCATGGCTGGGTTGGCCGCGAAGGATGTATTCAGACGCCGGGGTCGACCTCGACAAACTTGAACGGCACGCCGACGATGTGGTCGTAATCTTCACCGGCTTCGAGCATGTCCTCGTCATCGGCATCGAAATACCACAACACTTCCAGGGTGTCGATGGCTTCCAGCCGTTTGAACAGGTCGAGCAGGCATTTGCTGCTGCTGGTGTTGAAGTATTCAAGTTGCACCTGAACCTTCAGCTTGAAGTCCTTGGGCACTGACTGGGCCCAATCCAAGACAGGCCTGTAGAAATCCACGGCATTCTCAGGAATCGACCGTCCGGAAAGAACAAGTGCCTGTTCTTCGGGGACAAATTTGATCTCTGGCGTCTTGACCGTAGAGGCGATGTGAAGCGTACCCATGAAGCGAAAATAATCAACTCATCGAGCGGACCTCCACTGAGAAGAATAAGTTTGGCCCATCCTCGGATTCAATCAACCGAATGAGCGGCGGCTCAGCCGCCAACCGAGCGAGGGCCACCCAGCCCAAACCTGCGCCCCCACGGGGCGTTCGGTGGGGCATGCCCAACCATTTTCGGTACAATTCGCGCCAGTCAACTTCTCCATTGGCAATAGAATCGGCCGCCATTTGCTGCAAATTCGCATAATGGGCCATCCAGGCAGAGACCTGACCGAGGTCTTCCTCGCGGATGGGGTTGAGGCTGCGGATGGAAAACTGGGGCTCTCCTTCCACAGTGCGACCGGAAAGCACAAAGCGGGCGGGAAGGTCAGGAGCGGCATGCCGCTGCAGATTCTGCACACATTCAATCACCGCGCGAAAAATGCGCCTGTCCTCTTTGCGTTGGACCACCAAGTCCTCCATTTGAGCGAGCAGCCGGTCCAAATTTTCTGACGAAGGCAGCCCGCGAAAGGTGACCAACTTGAACCATTGGTGGCGATCACTCCACGTATTTAAACGGGGTGCCGTGTCGGATGCAGATATCATCAAGCAGGAATCGGAATTGCTGCTTCTACGCAGAAATTGAATGAGAGGTTGCCGATAAAGGGGAATTATCTTGCCGCGCCATGGAAACCCCATCATCCCCCCAAGCCTGGTACGAGGAGTGGTTTGACAGCCCGCACTACCACCAGCTGTATGGGCACAGAAGCGATGCAGAAGCACAGGCTTTTGTGCAGGCGATGCACAAGCAATGGGGCTGGCAGCACTGTGATGTCTTGGATCTGGCCTGCGGTAAAGGCAGGCATGCCAGGGCTGCCGCACAGTTGGGCCACAACGTTGTTGGTCTGGACCTGAGCCACAACAGCATCGCCGCGGCCAAGGAAAGGGCAGGGGGGCTCCCCAACCTCACTTTTGTCGAAGGCGACATGCGGTCTTTTGACCTCGGGCAGACTTTTGACGGGGTGCTCAATCTGTTTACAAGCTTCGGATACTTTGACCGCGCCGATGACCACACCGCGGTACTCGGTAGCATTGCCCGTCACCTCAGGCCGGGTGGCTTCCTTGTTTTGGACTTCCTCGACGTCGCCTTTACAAAGAAGCACCTCTCACCATCGGACACCATTACAAGGGAAGGGGTGGAATATGCCATTACACGAGAACTGAAGCCGGGCACAAATGGCGGGTGGGACACCTTTGTCAAGCGCATCCGTCACCGCGATTCGGAAGACGTCCGAGAACACGTCGAAAAAGTCGCAGCCTTGACCAACCCCCAACTTTCCGGTTTGATACAATCTGCAGGATTCGACATCCTGGAGCGATTCGGCAACTACGCCCTCGACCCTTGGGCAGAAGGACAGACCCCACGGCTCATCATCCACGCAAAGAAGAAATGACATCTGCCATCATTTTGGTCTCAGTCGCCCTCGCAGGCGGCGTTCTGGGGGAATGGCTCGGCGACCGGTTCAAAGCGCACATGCCCTTGCTGCTCGCTTTCGGCGGCGCCTTTTTGCTCGGACTGTGCTTCTTGCACTTGCTCCCCGAAGCTTTTGCCATGAATGCCATGGCCGGACAATGGGTGATTGCGGGTTTCTTGATTCAAATCGGGCTGGAATACCTGAGCAAGGGCATGGAACACGGGCACGTGCACGGCCATCAATTCGGGCTCGTCGCCTTTATCAGCCTCTGCCTGCACGCCTTGATTGAGGCCATGCCGTTTGGACTGGACGTCGTCGCCATGGGCCTCGAGCACCACCACCATGATCACGTTGGTCACCACCACCACCACAATACAGGTGAAGGCATGTGGCCACTGCTTTTTGGCATTTCGCTGCACAAACTGCCGGTGGCCTTGGCTTTGATGACCATACTCAAGGCCACCGTGTCTTCCCGCGCGCGCCGTTGGATTTGGATTGCCGTGTTTGCGGCCACCCCTTTGGCCGGAATGGCCATCGCAGGCACCTTGCCGCAGTCAAGGATGGTGTTCGGCGCACTGAATGGGGTACTGGTGGGCATTCTGCTGCACATCTCCACCACCATTTTGTTTGAGACCGCCGACGGCCACGACTTCAATGGGCGCAAGCTCTTGACGGTGCTTTCGGGACTTTTGCTGGCCTGGTTCGCCAGTCCTCACTGAGGCAACACACGTAACCTTCATGGGGCCGGTGGCGTAATGGGAGCCAAAGCTTGCCCCATGAAGCGCTTCCGCATCCGCATTACCATCAAAAAGTTCGAACGCATCGAAATGAGTGGCGACAAGTTCGGTTTCGAACTGTTCCAACACTGCCTCAACTGAGCCAGTCAGAACAACGAAGACAGTTGTTCCTGTGCCCTGGACAGGGCCTCCGCATTCCAGCTCCTCGTTTGACCGCCCCACGCAGCGGGCGCTTCCATCAGCACCTCTGTGGGCAGGTTGCCCACCAGCTCATCCTTGGCCATGGGGCACCCCCCAAAGCCGCCAAGCGCGCCATCAAAATGGCGACAACCTCCATTCCATGCCGCCGCCATCAGCGCGCCGGCTTGTTCCCTTCTCCCGTGAAGGTGTGCACCGACCACCAGGTTTGGGCAAGCGGATGTCACGCTGGCACAAACCGCCTCAATGACCTGGGCGTCTCCCTTTCCCACCGTATCGCTCAAGGCGAGCTGCTCAACCCCAAGTTCCCTGTGGAGCCGATCGGCCCAATTTGCGGCCAGCTCTTCTGACCAGGGGTCACCATAGGGATTGCCGAATCCCATGCTGAGGTATACCACCATGCGGCGCCCTGCGCGGTCCACCGCATCGCGGATTTCTTCCAACCGGCGCCATCCCTCTTCAATGCCGCCTCCGGTATTCCGTTGCTGAAACGTCTCCGATATCGAAAAGGGGAAACCAATCAAATCAGGGCGCCCATGTCCCAAGGCGTCTTGGGCCCCGCGCAAATTGGCCACAATGGCCAGCACTTGGGTGTCCGTTTCAGGCAGTCCAGCCAGGACTTCGGCCGTATCGGCCATCTGTGGAATGGCCTTGGGCGAGACAAAACTCCCTGCATCGAGTACGTCGAAACCCACTTCCATCAACGCAGACAGGTAAGCCACCTTCCGTTCGGTTGGGATAAAAGGGACCACGCCCTGCATCGCATCCCGCGGACAATCCGTTAGTTGCCAGCGTTCGGCGCTTCCATCGACTTCACTCATGCCGCAAAGATTCAACAAAATGAAACCCCGCAGAACAGAATCGCGTATTGATAGACGAATCCGCTCAGCGGTACGATCACAACTGAATTCAATCCAAGAAATATGGACCTCCGCACCTTCAATCGGCTCCCGCTCGATGAAAAGACCAACTACATGTGGGACCATGGCAATTGCATCTCCCAGCGCATGGTTGAGAACCGCTACATCCTCTGCATTTTTGAGATCAACGGATTCTATGTAGAAGCCATCTACAGCAAACAGAACAACCGTGTCAATGCCATCCTCCCCATCATGGGCATGGAGGCCTGGGAAGCTTATGTGGACCGCGTGATCCGCAACGTTTCCGAGATGAACTGACCACTTGCCAGGCCCCATCCGGTGTGTGATACCGGATGAAGTGCCTCGAGAAAGCCAACCCTGTACCGCTCCAACGCACGGAGTCCAAGGGCCCCGTGGAAACCCGCTCCAAATAGGTGCGGGTTTTCCATTGGGGCCTGCGCCGTCCGGGGCGGGGAGGGAAAACCGTCCATGATGCCCCGTTGAAGCACAGCACTTCTTCTCCGATCTGCAATGAATGGGGACGTTCCTCATGGGCATCCTGCATCCGCAGCAAAGCCAACGCAGAAAAGGCGCCAGCCAAAAACCACGGCCGTGCGCGCTGACCAAGCAATGCCAAGGCACACCCCAATGCCAGCAAACAACCGGCCATTGTGTTGGCCACAGAAGACAAGGGCAAGACCGCAGGCGGGATTTGCTCCGCCCATTGGACGCACCATACAAGGGCTTCGGCCATCTGAATCAATACCTGCTCCAACCCACTGCCCCATGCGGCAGGCAGGGCCAACCAAACTGCCGAAAGCACCACCAACACCGTGACCCAAGGGGTGACCAAAATGTTGGCCGGCAAAAACACCAACGGTTGCTGCCCAAATGCGGGCCAAGCCAAGGGAGCCGTAAAAGCCACTGCCACCAGCGGCACCCCTGCCATGAGGACCACACCACGCCACCGGCTCGTGCGGCGAATAACCGGAGATGCATGCAAGCACAAGATGCCTGCTGTCGCCAGAAAACTCAGGCCTGTGCCCAAATCCAAGACCGCATGCGGAGACAGCACCCAGAGCAGCATCCCCGCAGCAGATAGAAAGGTCAGTCCATCGGGCTGGCGTTGGGCCGACAGGGCCAAAGCCGCGAGTGTCGCCATCGCTGCTGCGCGCAGCGCCGAAGCCGGAAATCCACAGACCCCCACGTAAGCCCAAACCACAGGAACCAGGACCACGGGCCGCCAGCGGCGGGGCCAACCCACGGCGCCGAGCAAGACCAAGACAAAGGCAGAAACCAGGCCCGTGTGAAATCCAGAAACCGCCGTCAAATGCGCCAGTCCTGCACCGGCAAAAGCCAAGCGAACAGGACGTGGCATTTCACTGCGGTCGCCCGTAGTCAGCGCGAGCAGCAACCCCGTACCCGGTCCGGAATCCGCACCCAACCATTTGTGGCGGATCCGCTGCCTGATGCGCGCTGTCACACGCCTGACCTTTCCCATTGGGTCCATTGTCCTTTCGGGCTGGCCGCGCCACACTATGTCATACTTGGCCCGTACACCACGCCCTGTCAGGAAACGCCGCTCATCAAAATCGGCCACATGGACAGGCGGGGTGGGAGCCACCCACCGGCAAACAGCTGCAAACTGCCAGCCAGCAGGCAGGGGCGCATCATCCGTCAGCAGCACCCAACTTCCCCCCGCATCGCGCGCCAAGGAACGGAATTGCCCCCCAAAAGAAGGCCAGGCCTCTGCAACTTGAAATCGCCTGAGCAGCATCCCTTCCTCCATGGGCGCTAAATCCTGCCTGCAACTGCCCTCCAGCACAACCGAACAAGCCCCCAAACCAACACCGCCCAACACAACACCCCAAACACAGCCGCGCCCGTGGGATTTCCAAACCAACACAGCGCCCAAAATGGTGAGCCCGGGCAGCGCCCAAAGGAGCGGAAACCCACCTGTGAACATCAAGCTTCGCGCCCACCGGGTCAAGAGCCATCCCATGCACAGGCCGGGCAACATCCAGCGCAACAATCCCGGGCCTGCCATCGGTGCAACCAACCCCACAAAAGGCGAGCTTCAACCTTCAGTATGCAGGCGTTGAGCTTTGGTTCGCTGGCGGCGCAGTGTCAGCTGAACCGAGAGGAGGGGAGGTCAGACCATTTCTTTTTCCTCCGGATGAAATAGTCTACGACAATGCTCCCGCTGTAGCGCCCCGCCAATGCAGACTGCTGCCCAGCGGGAACGGAGCATTCTGCCAGTTCTTTCGCGCGCTTGTTGCGCAAGGCGCCCATGTGAGACCTGAAATCGGAGTGGGCCTGGATCACCGCTTTGAAAAACGTCCATTTGCCTTCCAAGAGAAAGCGCACAGCCGCCATGCCATCCAAAATCTGACGGCGAAAAATCCGTCCCCGAATGCCTGACCTGTGGTCATTCTTGAACAACAGAAACAAGTTGTTTCTGAAGTTCAAGTGGGCCTTTCTGGGGTTGGATTGCGCCAAGGTCCCACCGCCGAGGTGATAGACATGCGTACCGGTCACCACCCCCACCAAATGTCCGCGGTTCTTCAGCCGCCAACACAGGTCGATTTCTTCCATGTGGGCAAAAAAGTCCACGTCGAGTCCGCCGACCTCTTCCCATGCGGAGACGCGCACGAGCAGTGCGGCACCAGATGCCCAAAATACAGGACGCTCGGCATCATACTGGCCGTGGTCAACCTCATGGGCATCGAAAATCCGCCCGGCACAAAACATGAAGCCATGGCGGTCCATGTAGCCCCCAGCCGCACCGGCATATTCGAACTCAGCCCGCCGGTCCACAGCCCGCATTTTGGGCTGCGCCACTGACCAGCCATTGCGCTCACTGCCTGCTACAAGGGCGTCCACCCAACCCTCTGTCACTTCCACATCGCTGTTGAGCAGGACGTACCATTCGGCCTCCATTCGCTGGGCCAGCAATTCCAGTCCGGCATTGTAGCCTCCTGCGAAGCCCGCATTGGACGGGAGCTCCACCACTTCGACTTCGGGAAACTGCGCAGAGACGTAAGCCAGGCTCGCATCATCCGAGCCATTGTCGATCAGCACCACGCGATCAGCATCGGCGTTGTGGGCCACAACTGAAGGCAGGAAACGACGCAGGTGACCCTCACCGTTCCAATTGAGAATGGCCACCGCCACCCGGCATGATGCGCGATGCACTTCCGACATGTCACCTCGGGTTGAAGAACAGGTCCTCCGGCTCTTCTCTGCTGTATGAATCGCGCCGCCCCAGCTGGTTCATTCCTGTTTCCGCCACAGAATGCCCGAGTTCTCGCGTACGAAGCACATCCAGCCAGTCTGCATTGCGGAGTTCCTGAGGATGGTCGCTGTGCAGCAACTCAAAACACGCACCCACCACCTGGGGCGCATAAAACAAGAAACGGCGGTTGTTGAATTGCCCAGCCTTGTGGTAGTGCCAGATTTCATAGGGGTAGTACTGTGTGCCGTGGTGCCGCTTCACAATTGTATTGGGCCGGCCGTAGCGCAGCAGCATCCAGCCCATGTCCGTCTCGTGCCCTTCGCGGTTGGGGCAACTCCCGTACTCCGCATCGGCGATGCCCACCTCGGTGTTGTATTTCCGCCATGCTGCGGCGGGATCTTCCGGCGCACGAACCGTCCAAAAATGCTCCAAAAAGGACTGCAGTTGGCGCAGTGCTGCCCCGCGCAAAACGTGCTCTATGGAGCGGCGTTCTCCGGCATCTGCAATGGGGATCAGCGTCTGGACAAGGGCAAACAAACTGTCCCTGTCATTGTAGCGCAAAACAAACGGAGCCAAGGCACTGGCAGCCTGCGCCGCGTCTTGTTGCTGAGCCGAAACACACTCCAAAATCAGGCTGTTCCTTGCCATCAAGGTTTGGTCGGGTGTCATGACCTGCACCACCAATTCCACCATGCCGGCAGGGGGAGGGGGCAATGATTCGAGAATGGGCACCACAGCAGCAGCCTGCATCCGGAAATACCGCTTGGTCTGGTCATGCCATGCACCGTCGGCACCCACATTGCGGAATCCCGCCACAACCAGAAAAGGTGCCGACACACCAAACAGATCATCGGTACCGTACAACTCACCGTAAAAAGGCACGCGCTTGGCTTCTGCAGAAATGCGGTTGTCCACCAATGGTAGAATATCCTTGCCCGAACGGGTCAATGTAGACGGCGGGGAAGAGGCAGGCGCCACCCCTTGTACTACAAATAAATCACTGATATCAAGATCATTGGCCCCACTCACCTCCACAACCGTTTCATACGCTAAATGCGGCCGCTCCAGTGAACCGACATCCTTGACTTCCAGCTCGAGCACATGGGGCCCTGCCTGCAGCGGGATGCGCACGACATCGACAAAATCCACCACCGAAGGCAGATCCCCTGTCCGCGCTGTGGACTTGGCAAAACCCGCCACCACACCCGTGCTGTCGTAAGCCACCACCGTCCATTCTACTGCTGCACGTACCGTCGAGTCAGGGGCAGACATCCAGGTGAGGCCGCCCGACATGAATTCAGCCTGCACTTCGAGAAACACGCCCGTTTCGGGGGAAATGAACTGCCGTGTGGCCAAGCGCAGCGAAGGCGACGGCAATGTCTCTTGCGCCGACAAAAGACCAATGGGCAGCACATGAGAGAGCCCCATGAAGGCCATCAAAAGGCCCCATTTCATGCCCGTAGCGCATACATGGGTTAAATTGTGAGCTGTGAACAGCATGAACCGGCAAGATACATCCGTGCGAAAGTCCATTTTCTTGTGTGCCCTGTTGTTCACATGCTGCCACTTTCATGCGCTCGCAACCCACCTCGTTGGGGGCGAGATGTACTACGATTATGTGGGGGACAATCAGTACGAGATCCACCTGATCATTTACCGGGACTGCGGCCCTACAAACACCAATGGCACGGACTTTGACATCCAAGCCAACATCGCCGTTTACGAGGGATTCGATCTGTATTTCTCCGGCGCCGTATTGCTCGACAACAACGCGGTGACCTCCATTGACCTGCAAAGCGGCAACCCGTGTGCAGAGCTGCCGCCGGGGGTGTGCGTGGAGCGCGCGGTGTATACCACCGTCATCGACTTGCCACCCAGCGAAGAGCCCTACACCATCGTCTACCAACGTTGTTGCCGCAACCCGCAGGTCATCAACCTGCTCGACCCCATGAACACGGGGTTTACCATTTTCGCTGAAATCCCGCCCATTCTTGCGAATGAGAACTTGGATGTGACCATCAATTCATCACCGCGGTTTGATTTTCTGCCACAAGCTTATGTATGCGTTGGTCAGCCATTTTCATTGCCCAACCCGGCAGAAGACCTGGACGGTGACAGCCTGTTTTACACCATAGGCGACGTGTTTATTGGCGGGAGTTTTTCAGCACCATCGCCCAACCCTCCGCTCGGACCTCCGTTCGACAATGTGACGTGGG
>DGOE01000168.1 GCA_002389295.1 Flavobacteriales bacterium UBA4474
CCTTGCGCTGTGCCTTTTGGCGGGGTTCATCTGGGAAACGGCGCTCCGCCCGAACTCCATTGACCAAGAGGGGCGGTTTGTCCTGACAGTGGAAACCCACCCCGACAGCGCAGTAGCACAGCTGGTTTCGGAAGGACGCATCCGCAACAAACAAAGCCTTGAACGCTACCTGTCCTGTCGCGGATGGGATGAACCTGGCGGTTTGCGACCGGGGCGTTACATGATTCCTGCCGGGCTGGACAACCGCGCCCTCGCGAGGCTGCTGCGGTCAGGGGCGCGAGAAGCCGTGCGGGTGCGCTTCAATGCGGCCCGCTTGCCTGAAGAAGTTGCGGAGCAGGTGGGTGATCAAATGGCCTTCGATGGCGAAGATTTGCGGGCGGCCATGCTGGATCCGTTGACAGCTGCGCGCAACGGCACGGACTTGGAAGCCTTTCGCACCCGCTTTATCCCCAACACCTATGAGGTGTGGTACGACCTGTCGGCTGCGGATTTTGTGGACCGCATGGTGACAGAATGGCGCAAATGGTGGTCCCTTGAGCGCCGCGCCCAAGCGGAATCCCTCGGTCTGACACCCGAAGAGGTGGGCATCCTGGCCTCTATTGTCAAGTCGGAAACCTCGAGAATGGATGAGGCCCCGACCGTGGCGGGTCTCTACCTCAACCGCATCAGACGTGGCATGCGGCTCCAGGCGGACCCTACCTTGATTTATGCGCTCGGAGACTTCTCCATCCGCCGGGTCCTCAACGTGCACCGCGAGACGGACAGCCCGTACAACACCTACATGTATTCCGGCCTGCCTCCGGGCCCCATCAATTTTCCCGAACCCGCCTACTTAGAAGCGGTGCTCAACGCGGAGAATCACGGCTACATCTTCATGTGCGCGCGGGAAGATTTTAGCGGTTATCACGCGTTTGCCAAGACCAATCGGGAACATGAGCGCAATGCCCGACGTTATAGGAAAGCGCTGGATGCGCAAGGCGTTTACAAATGACCGCAGCCTTGGGCCCCTTGCGCCCTGTATTTTTGCACCCGCATGTTCTCCCCCTCCTCTTTCCCAGACCTTGTGAAGGCCGCTTTTTTGCTAGGGTTGACAGGGTTTGGCGCACAGTTGTTGGCGCAGGAATGGCCGGCTGAATTGCCGCGCAAACCGGAAGCGCTGGCACAAAAGGTCGCTGAGCAGTCCATTGTGGTGGATGGCGACTTGGGCGATGAAGCGTGGACCACGATTGCCCCTGAAACGGCCTTGCGTGAATTCAAGCCGGTTCCCTTTGCCGCCCCCAGACAGCAGACGGAGGTCCGCTTCGCCTTTGACGACCGTGCCCTCTACATCGGTGCGCGCATGTGGGATACAGCGCCCGACAGCATTCTGCACCAGCTCATCCAACGCGATGGCGGCGGCAATACGGACGTATTTGGCATCTGGTTCAACTGCTTCGACGATGGCGTAAACGGGGTGCGCTTCTCCGTTACCCCCGATGGCGTCCAATCGGATGAATTGCTCACGACAGACGGCTCAGATGGCAGTTGGAACGCCGTATGGCAGTCGGAATGCCGCATTGATGAGGACGGGTGGACCGCTGAATTCGCCCTGCCGTGGTCCGTGTTCCGCTTTGCGGACAAGGGGGACGCCGAGCAGCAGTGGGGCATGAATTTCTACCGTTATATCCGACGCTACCGTGCGGATTACGTGTGGCGCGCCATGGACCCGAACCAGGAGGGGTTGATGAACCAAGGCGGCCTGCTGACCGGCATTCGCGGCATCACCCCACCACCGCGCTTCAGCTTGTACCCCTACGCGAGCAGCTACATCAATGCTGAAGATGGCCAGACCAATGTGGCTGTCAATGGGGGCCTGGACCTCAAGGTGGGCATGGGTGAAGCCTTCACCTTGGACATGACCTTGGTGCCGGATTTCGGCCAGGTCGTCGCAGACAACCTGGTGCTCAACCTGAGTCCCTACGAAGTGCGCTTCAACGAGAACCGTCAGTTCTTCACCGAAGGCACGGAGCTGTTCAACAAGACCCGCAATTTCTACAGCCGAAGGGTCGGCGGCAGGGAGCAGCTGCTCAACGCCTCCAAGGTGACCGGACGGACCTCCTCTGGTACAGGATTGGGCCTGCTGAATGCCCTTTCCCAAGACGGCAATGGCGACCTGACCGACTTTTCGGTGGCCGTAGTGGACCAAAACCTGCCCAACAATGGCTTTGTCGCGGTCCAAAGCGGCCAAGTCATCCGCGAAGGTGACCGGCGCGACGATTGGGTCGGCAGTGCCGCGTTTGAAGTGAGGGACTCGCTCCAACGTTGGTCCCTATCTGGACAAGGTGGCATCAACCGGCGTTCCGATCTCAGCAATGGAGAGGGTGAAGGCCATGGGTGGAGCCTTGAGGTCAGCCGAATCAAAGGGCGGTTGCAGTGGACCGCCGGACACTACACCGAAACACCGGAATACGACCCGAATGCCATTGGGTTCCTGTCGGCCCCCAATGCCGCCGAGGATTACGCCAGCATCGAATACCGC
>DGOE01000185.1 GCA_002389295.1 Flavobacteriales bacterium UBA4474
GATGCCGACGGCGATGGCATTTGCGAAGCCGTTGACCTCGATGACAGCGACCCCTTCGTTTGTGTGGACAGCGACAATGATGGCTGCGACGACTGCATCAGCGGCACCTTCAACCCTGCCGATGACGGCGATGACATCGATGGGGACGGGCGATGCGACAGCGGTGACCTCTGCACCGACCTCTCGGCCGACAACTACGATGACCCCGCCAATGGCGTATGCCAAGGGACGTGCGACAACGCCCCCGTTTTTGAAGGAATCGAAACCACTGACCCCGCCTCCGGTCCAGAAGTTCCCGACGGGCGCGTGGCCTTGACCCTGTCATCTGGAAGCTTGCCTTTCACCCCCGCTTCCTCATTTGAAGCCACCACCCTGGTCCTCACGGGGATCAACGGATCCGCCGATTACACGCTGGCCCTCGATGCCGAAACCGTTTCAGTATTGCCTGGATTCTACTCAGCCGTCGTCTTCAATGACGGGGGCTGTCCCGGTGTAGCCTCGGCTCCTGGCGGAACGGCATTCGGTCAACCTGCCGTGGAACGGCTGGTCATCGTAGGGTATGCACAGTGCTGTGGCGGCGTATGCGGCATTTATGACCGGGATACCGATGGCATTTGCGACAACGAAGACAACTGCACGGACCGCACCGCTCCAAACTTCGACGATCCCGCCAACGGCCCTTGCGATTGAATTCCGGCAAGTCAGTGAGATTCAAGCGCGCCTCCAATGGCAACCGCTACATCGATACCAAGGGCGATGGCGTTTGTGACGAAGACGAAAGCTGAGGAGTCAATGACGCAAAAATGGAGGACTGGTGTTTTCCTTAAGGTCGTCGGCCGTTGATTCAAGTTCGGGTATAGTTTACCTTGTGGAGGTGGGCATCAGATGCATCATAATCGCACTTGCCTTTCTGCTGTTGGACACTCAAAAGTGTGCGGCACAGTTCGACACCGTGCAGCAGGGGCTCACGGTGAGCCACCGGACGTACAATGCCCTTGATGGCCTGTCCGGAAATTGCGTCTTCGCCATTGAAAAAGACGCCTCCGGATTCATGTGGTTTGCGACATCCAAAGGCCTGGACCGTTTCGATGGCAATCGGTTCAAGCCGCACTTGTATGCCGATATGGTGCAAGCGGAGCAACGTCTGTCACAGGTGTTCATCAAATTGACCGCCTCCATTGACGACCAATTCATACTGCGCCTTTCTCAAGCAGTAGAAAACCAAAAAGCAGACACCATTTTCACATTCAATCCCTTGGACCCCTCGTCCAAGAATGCCCCACTCCCCCAAACGCCGAATCGATCTGACACTTTTTTAGAGCAAAGGCGAAAGACCGAATGGAAGTGGAGTCATCCTGATTCCGTCCGGCTCCACGTCGAAGGACTGCAGCCAACACGGTCCTTTGAAGCTAAACGGCGCTTCGCTGCGTGGAACGGTGGACATGAAGATTGGCCCTTGCTGTACCGCTCATGGCATCAAAGCACCCATCTGTTGTTTTTAACGGAAGACAGCATTGGACACATGGTGAGCCAGAGGTTTACCAACTCCTTGCCCACCCAGGGCGACGAGCATTCCTGCATTGTAAGTGCAGATGAGAATGGGTTGGTGTTTTTTCAGCTCAACAAATACCCCGGGCACCCCAAAGGAGCGCTCATTCATCAGCACTGGGATGGAACCACAACCCGCTTGGGAAATTGGGACGATTGGTTCCCCATTCCACGTCCTGATTTCAATGACCAAATTTTTTTTCGCAAAAACCCATGGAATGGTGACATCTGGTGTTTCATCCGAGACCAGCTGGCCATCGTCAGTCAAAAGGGCGCACAAAAATGGTCCGGGAAAATCAGTGAGCACCTGCAATTTGCTTCGCTCATCAATACCATGGAATTCACCAACCCCAACGAAGTGTGGATTGGAAGCTGCAAAGGACTGTCTTTGATCCATACCGAATTGGATGGTTTCGAGAAACGGTTCACGGCAGAAGCCACCCTAGAAGACTCCATTAAGGGCTACCTCGATGGAATGAACAGCTGTCGCAGCATTGTGGAATGGAGTGCAGACTCCCTGGTGTTTAGCACCAACAGCCACGGCATCCGCCTCGATCATCCCGAAGGCAACACCATGCTGATTGAAGAAAACGGCTCAGGAGCAGCAC
Organism: Flavobacteriales bacterium UBA4474; assembly: GCA_002389295.1. GTDB lineage: Bacteria > Bacteroidota > Bacteroidia > Flavobacteriales_D > Sanyastnellaceae > UBA8752. The sequence goes on from DGOE01000185.1 coordinate 2,157, forward strand.
TTTTTGCCACAAAAGACACGCTGTTCACCGCTACCCCCTTTGGCATAGGGATCATGACCCGAGAACTTCCACACCGCATACTATCCCCAATACAGATAGCCGGCCCCATCTGGGACATGCACAGAATTGGGGCCCATGAATGGCTCATTGGAGGCAATGGCATCCATCGAGTCAACTCGCAATCCAATACCATTGAACTCGACAGCAATACGCCGTTGTCTGAGATGGGCAACATCTACCAGTTCTCAAGACATCAAGACACGCTTTGGGCCATTGGCGCATCGGGAATCTTTGCCTTCGATGGGTCCTCTGAAGCTTGGGAGCATTGGCACCAAGCCACCAAAACGGCGCCCTTCATCCAAGAGGCCCATCATCGCTTGATTGATTCACGAGGCACCCACTGGATTTCAACCGCTACAAGAGGATTGCTGAAGTGGACCCCTGAAACCCAAGAGCTCAAAGAAATGGGGAGCGACTTCGGTCTGCCCTCGACCACGGTCTACGGCGGCATAGAAACCGAGGAGGGACAATTGTGGTTCAGCACTGACAATGGGCTGTTTGTGATGCAGCCATCCCATGAAGAAGAGGTCATCATTTTCGATGAGCGCCACGGCCTTCATGAAACGGAATTCAACCGAACAGGCGTGCATCTCGGGGGCACTGGCACAGCCTATTTCAGCACCATCAACGGCATTGTATCGTTTGACCCTCAGGCCATCCATGTGAC